>NZ_JBLYZJ010000012.1:0-67980 GCF_048551375.1 Moraxella sp. TY6
AGGGGTATCGCCAAGTTGGTAAGGCACCAGGTTTTGATCCTGGCATTCGTTGGTTCGAGTCCAGCTACCCCTGCCATTTTTCATTCCTAATTTTATCCGTTGGCGAAACAGCACATCGTAAATGCGAGTCATTTAGTCGGTGTTTTTGTTGTTTTATGCCTATTTCAGCATGGTTTATCACTTGTCACTAGGACTATAGGATTGCATTATGCCGTATTTGGCGATTTTTACGGGCAACGCTCACCCAGAACTTGCAAAGAATGTTACGAATCACTTACATATTCCGTTAGGACGTGCTGATGTAAACCGTTTTTCGGACGGTGAGATTGCCGTAGAAATTCAAGAAAATGTGCGTGGTAAAGACGTTTTTATTTTGCAGTCAACCTGTAGTCCAACCAACGATAATTTAATGGAAATCATGGTGATGGCAGATGCCCTTCGCCGTTCGAGTGCAGGGCGTATCACTGCGGTGATGCCTTATTTTGGTTATGCTCGCCAAGACCGCCGTCCACGTTCGGCACGTGTGCCAATTTCCGCAAAAGTCGTGGCAGATATGTTGAATATTGTGGGTATTGACCGTGTGGTGACCGTGGATTTACACGCTGACCAAATTCAAGGGTTCTTTGACATCCCTGTTGATAATATTTATGGTACACCTGTTCTACTAAAAGATTTAAAAGAACAAAAATATGAAAACTTAATGGTGGTTTCACCTGATGTCGGTGGGGTCGTGCGTGCCAGAGCGATGGCAAAATCGTTGGGAACGACCGATTTGGCGATTATTGATAAACGCCGTGCCAAAGCCAATGAATCTGAAGTCATGCACTTGATTGGTGATGTGAAAGACCGTGATTGTGTGATTGTTGATGACATGGTGGATACCGCAGGTACGCTAGCTAAGGCTGCTGCTGCCCTAAAAGCCCACGGTGCAAGACGTGTGGTGGGTTATATCACCCACCCTGTATTGTCAGGTAAAGCGGTGAAAAACATTTCTGAATCGGTACTTGATGAGATTGTGGTGACAGACACCATTCCATTGTCACAAGATGCTCAAGCTTGCGGTAAAATCCGCCAAGTGTCTATTGCACCGATGTTGGCAGAGGCGTTACGCCGTATTAATAACGAAGAATCGCTAAGTGCGATGTTCGATATGATTTAATTAGTTATTGAATTTTTGGTGGCTTGATTGTTTAGGTGGTATTAACACTGCTTTGACAAACAGCCACTGCCATTGGCATAAATTGGTCGCAAATTTATGCTTTTTTATCATTAAAAGGAACTCATTATGAGTAATCAAGCATTTCAATTAAACGCGGTACTACGTGGTGATGATTTACAAGGTAAAGGTGCGAGCCGCCGCCTACGTAAACAAAACCTAGTACCTGCTATCATCTATGGTGCAGACAAAGAGCCACTAGCCGTTGCCTTACGTTACAACGAGCTAATCAAATCACTAGAAACTGAAGCGTTCTTCTCACACATTTTGACCATCAATGTCGAAGGTCAAGGTGCTGAAGAAGTGGTTATTAAAGCCCTACAACGCCATCCAGCCAAAAACGTGCCAATGCACGCTGACTTCCAACGCATTGTCCGTGGTCAAGCGATGCACGTACACGTACCTGTACATTTTGAAAATGTAGAAGCCTCAGTAGGTAGTAAAGCTGGCGGTATCTTCACCTCAAATGTGAATGAGATTGAAGTGGTTTGTATCCCATCAAAAATCCCAGAGTTCATTGCGGTTGACGTGTCTGCATTGAATGTTGGTGATTCACTACACTTATCGGATGTTAAACTACCAGAAGGTGTTGAACTAACGCATAGTGCTAACCTTGAGTCAGCGATTGCTAGCATGCAAGCACCAACCGTTGCTCCTGAAGCTCAAGCTGAAGTGGTGGCTGAAGAAGCTAGCACCAGCGAAGATGCTGAGTAATTAGCAGTCGTTGGTATCATCAATGTCTAAAATCAAATTGATTGTCGGACTTGGTAATCCGGGTCAGCAGTATGCCCAAACAAGGCATAATGCTGGCTTTTGGTTTGTGGAGCGTATTGCACACGAGTTTAATATTGCGATGAGCTTGGATAAAAAGTTTCATGGCATGGTCGGTCGTGGGCAAGTGCATGGCGTGGATATTCGCCTATTATTACCACAAACTTTTATGAATAAATCTGGCGAAGCAGTGATTCCGATGATGAATTTCTATGATATCGCCAATGATGAATTACTCATAGCCCATGATGAGCTAGACCTTGAGGTCGCTCGTATGCGACTCAAAACAGGGGGCGGTCATGGTGGTCATAATGGCTTACGAGATATTGTGCCACATATTGGGGCGGATTTTCATCGCCTACGTTTAGGTATCGGTCATCCCGGTGACAAAGCCAAAGTATCGGGCTATGTTTTGGGGAAACCCACGGCTGATGAGCAGATTGCCTTGGATAATATGCTGGATATGGCAATGCGTAGCTTGCCTGATTTGGTACAGGGTAATATGAATAAAGCCCAACAAGCAATTAATAGCTTTAAACTGCCTAGCTAATCATTAAAATAATGAGTCATCAAAACAAACATTAAAAATCAATTTTTTATGGGGCAATTTCTAAACCCTGCCAATTATTTGCTATAGGCAAATCTGCCAATCTTTGTCCATTTACTACCAAATCTTTCGATAATTCTAACATCGGAATAATGACAAAATTACGTTCAAACAGCCCTGCATGGGGGACGGTCAGTCGTTCATTCTGAATCGTTGCATCACCATATAATAACACATCGACATCAAGACTACGCTCACCCCAATGGCGTAAACGCTCACGTTTGGCGGTGGTTTCTAGGCTTTGGCAAAAGTCCAATAACGCAAGTGGGGCAAGACTGGTATCCGCTTTTAGCACGGCATTGATAAAGTCGGGCTGGTCGGTCACGCCAAAGGCTTTTGAGCGGTACAAGGATGATACTTGCACATTGGCAAAGTCATCTGATGACCTAAACGCCTCAATCGCATGGGTGATATGCTCGGCAGGTGTGCCAAGTTCGTTGGCGATATTACCGCCTAAACCGATATAACAAGTGATAAGATTATTCATTATCGGTTTTCACCACTTTTTTACGAGTACGTTTAACAGGTGGCTTACTATCCTGAGTTGCTGTTTGCGTGACAGTTTGGCTTACCGTTTCATTTACTTCGCTTATTTTCACATCATCCAAATCACTCACTACCTTTTTACGAGTACGTTTAGCAGGTGGTTTAGTTGATGGTGTTGCTGTTTGCGTGGCAGTTTCAACTTCGCCATTTTTCACAGGCTCGTCCGATACTGCCTTTTTGCGTGGGCGAGGGGAGCGTTTGGGCTTTGGCGTTTCAGCTTCGGTGACAGTTTCAGTTGTGGTTTTAGTTTTAACAGCGGTCGTATTGGCTGTGGCGTTTACCGTATCACTGGTCGTGGTAGTATCGTCTGTCACGATTTTTTTACGGCTACGCTTTTTTGGAATTGGCGTATCATTAAGCGTCATCAATTCCACCGCAGGGCTGTCTTTAACAGGAGTTTCTACCACTACGTTCGCCTTGGAGCGTTTTCTAGCGGTTGGTTTGGCTGTCGTGTCTTTTGGTTGTTCGGTGAGTTTTTCAATCGGTGGTTTAACTGATTTCTCACTTAAATTTTCGGTTAAGGTTTGTTGCACTTGACGGCGTTCGGCAACTGACAGGTTTGAGCTTGGCTGACGGCGTTGGCGTTTGGCAGGTACGTTCATTTGACGTTCAATGGCAGTCATAATGCCAGTTTGAGCGGTTGGCTTGTCATTTGAACGTGACGTTTTGCGGTTTTGCTTTGCCTTGCTATTACTCGCTTTATTTTCCGTAAAGGTTGAGTTTTGGCTAACATTTGACTTTTCGCTCACGTCTGTCTGTTCACCCATGCCAATCACAGCCGTTTCAGCAACCTGATGGTTAAATGGCGTTCCCCACAATGGCTGTGCAGGTTTGGTATTGGCAGGGGTGTCATTGGCAAGTGACAGCAGTTGTAACTGGTCTTTTTCTTGCTGTTGTTGCTCGGTTAGGCTGAATTTTTCTTTGCCATGATTGGGTTTATCATAGCCTTGCTCTTCACGCTGACGGCGACGTTCTCGGCGATTTTTTGGCGGTGTATTACCTGCAAAATCAGCTTGAGCGTCCGCATTGGCATGATGATTGCTATGCTCAAAATTGCTATCGTCAAGAGCGTGCGAGGCTTCGCCAGTTTGGGTAAAATCGGCTTTGACAAAATTGGCAAACCGCAAACGCACGGCATTGATGTCAAAGTCGTCAATGGCTTGTTGCTGTTGCTTGTGGTTTAAGGTCTGAAACCATGCCCACCAATGCCCCATGCCATTAGTAGACTCATTGTCAAGGGTCACAGGTTTGCCGAGTTCGGCTTGCAATGCCTTGTTGCGTGCTTCGACCTGCTCACGCAACATCAAAAAGTCAAAACCTGCTCTAAAGCGAGGATTTTCAAACAATTTTTGGATATTTTTCTTGCGAGGTTCGGCAAGGCGTGACTGCATGAGCCAAATATCTTTGATAAATTGCTCGGCAAACTTCGGCATGGCGGTATGTTGGCGTTGCTTGTCCATCACCTTATTGGCGGATTGGCTTTGGGCTTCGACAAATGGGGTATTTTTCTTGAATTTTTCTAATAAATACAAGTAGTTTTCCCACAATAATGACGCATAAAAAAACGCAGGATTGATACTTTTACCTTGATTAATGCGTTTGTCAGTATTGAGCGTGACTTGCTCAATCAGCGGTGTCAATTTGGGTGGGTAAAACAACAAATGTTCAAATGCTTGATAATCAAACAACAAGGGCAATAGCGGAATCAGATAGCCACCTGTAAACATTTTTTGTGTTTCATCGTACAGACGATGGGGCGATACTTGGGCAAGTAAAGACCAGTTTTGCGGATTAAATTGTTGTTCTAAGGCAGGCTCAAATTCAAAGCCCAATTTTGCCTTAAAGCGTAACGCACGAAGCAAGCGGACTGGGTCTTCTTCGATACGTTTTTGGGTATCGCCCAGTAAGCGAATGGTGCGGTTTGCCACGTCATCAAGCCCACCGCAGAAGTCATACACAAAACCTTCATGCGGTTGGTAATACAGGGCATTAATCGAGAAATCACGGCGTACCACATCTTGAAAAATATCGCCCCATACATTGTCACGCACAATCATCCCATCTGAGGTGGTATGGTTGCTGTCTTTGGGTGGGGCTCGAAAGGTCGCTACTTCAATCATGTCACGCCCAGAGTATACATGGCAGAGCTGAAAGCGTTTGCCAATGATACGGCAACGCTTGCCAAATACGTCTTTGACTTGGTTTGGCGTGGCGTTGGTGACGGCATCGAAATCTTTGGGCTGTAAGCCGAGTAGCGAGTCACGCACCCCACCGCCCACGATATAGGCTTCGAAACCTGCATCGGTTAGCGTGGCGATGACTTCCTTGATGGAGTTGGGCAAGTCAGCTTTATTTAAGCCGAGGTGTTTGGCATCACGGCGTGCGGATTTGCGGTCAAGTTGGCAGGTCATTGCGGATGGGGTGGGACTTAGGTACTTTTTGGTTTTTTTTGCCATGTGTCTCTTCGTCAAAGGGGTGCTGAAAATAGGGGTAAAAATAAAAATATAATTAGGCGATAGTGTAGCAAATTTCTGACAGTTTGGGGGAGGCTTTGGGTCAATTTATCGTAAGGTTATCCGATTTTTGTTTTTTTGGACAGTGGCTGTGCCAATGCCTTTGACTTTATCAAGGTCGTCAATTGTGGCAAAGGGGGCAATCATTTCTCGATATAGGATGATGTCTTGGGCTTTTTTTGCCCCAATGCCATCCAGTTGGGTGAGTTCTGCTTCGCTGGCGGTGTTGATGTTGATGAGTTGGGGTAAAGTAGGGGATGCGTTGTTGGGTAAAGTTGGATTGGTGGTTAAAGTGGTAGAGGGGGTGGGATTTTTGATGGCTAAATAGGCTTGTTCAGCGGTTAAGTTGGGGGTGCAAATGGGCGTGGCGTGGGTGACAGTGCATACGCCAATGAACATTAATAAAAGAAATTTTAGATTTATCATAAATTCCCCTCAACGACTAAAGAAAACCTACCATCCAGAATTATGTCATCACTTAGAATTTTTCGTCTAGCTTATCTTTTTACTACAAAATCTTCCTTTTTTGAAACCAGTTTTCTTAAATTATTTAATTTTCGGTGATTTCTTGCGGTAAACGCAATTTCTACACCATCCTCAAGTTTGTCATAAATTGGCAAAACTTCCGTCACTCCTTCAAAAACCCATTGCACTTGCTTTTGTTCGACATTGGTGTAAATTGCTTGTTGAGATAAGCCAATTTCCACTGTTTTATCAAAAGCTTGCTCAATAGAATTGGCTTGGATTAACACGGTATTTTCTCATGAACCAAAGCGAGATTCCAAGTCCTCATTTATCGGATTGCCAACTTCGCAAAACCGAATTAGGTAGCTACAATAATACCAACCAATAGGGGAAATATTTGAATCGCTCATAACCAATTACACCCCAATATCCGCCAAATCCCCTTTTTGCTCCAGCCACACTTTACGGTCAGCCGAGCGTTTTTTGGCAAGGAGCATATCCATCACCCCATCGGTATGGTAGCTGTCATCCAACTCTAACTGCACCAATCTGCGAGTATCTGGGTGCATGGTCGTTTCACGCAGTTGCTCGGCATCCATCTCCCCCAACCCTTTAAAGCGAGTGATTTGGGCTTTTTTGCCTTTGGCTTTTTTCAAAATCGCATCAAGCTCGTCATTATCAAGGGCATATTCGACATCTTTGCCAATATCAATGCGGTACAAAGGTGGCATGGCAACGTACAAATGTCCTGCCTCGACCACGGCTTTAAAGTGTTTGACAAACAACGCACACAGCAAGGTCGCAATGTGCAAACCGTCCGAATCCGCATCCGCCAAGATACAGATTTTGTCGTAGCGTAACTCGCTCAAATCATCCGAATCTGGGTCAACGCCAATCGCAATGGCGATATTATGAATCTCCTCGCTTGCCAAAACGGTATCGGGTGACACCTCCCAAGTGTTGAGAATCTTACCACGCAACGGCATAATCGCTTGAAAATGACGGTCACGGGCTTGCTTGGCAGAACCACCTGCCGAGTCACCCTCAACCAAAAATAACTCCGCCCCATCTCGCAAATCGCCACGACAATCCGCCAACTTACCGGGTAAGGCAGGACCTTGGGTAATTTTTTTACGCTCGACTTTTTTGGCAGATTTGAGGCGTTTGCCTGCTTTGTTAATGGCGATTTCGGCAATTTGTTTGGCGATATCCGAGTTTTGATTTAGCCATAGGCTAAAGCCATCTTTGGCAAAGGCTTGCACCACCGCCACCGCTTCACGACTCGATAGCCGTTCTTTGGTCTGTCCGCTAAATTGTGGCTCGGAAAACTTGAGCGACAAGATATAATTCACCCCATCCCACACATCATCAGCGGTGAGTTTGACATTGCGTGGCAATAGGTTGTGCAGTTCGCAAAATTCCTTTAACGCCTCGGTAATGCCAGTCCGCAAGCCGTTAACATGCGTACCGCCTTGAGCGGTGGGAATCAGATTGACGTAGCTTTCTTGCACAGGCGTACCGCCCTCGGTCAGCCAACAAATCGCAAAACTCAAGCCTGCTCGCTCGCCTTTTTTGGCATCGTAATTAAACACAAACGGCTGTTCTGGCAAGGTGATTTCGTCCGCCAACTGCTCGGTGAGGTATTGCGACAGCCCATCGGTAAATTGCCAAACGTCCTTTTCACCGTCAATTTCATTGATAAAAGTAATCAGCAAGCCTGCTGATAACACGGCTTTGGCTTTAAGGTGGTGTTTGAGTTGTTTTAGGTTAAATTTTGGCGTGTCGAAGTATTTTTCATTCGTCCAAAACCGCACCAATGTACCACGTTTGCGTTTGAGTGGGCTTGGGGCGACTGATAGCGGAGCGACCGCTTCGCCATCGGCAAATTGCATCTCAAACTGTTCGCCATCACGCCACACGGTGACTTCGACTTTGTGCGACAGGGCATTGACCACCGAAATCCCCACGCCATGCAGTCCGCCCGATACTTGGTAGTTATCGGTGGAGAATTTACCGCCTGCGTGTAGGCGTGTGAGAATCAGCTCAATGCCCGATTGGTTAAACTCTGGGTGAATGTCGGTGGGCATCCCTCGTCCGTCATCTTCGACCGATAGTGAGCCGTCCGTGTGTAAGGTGACGGTAATGGTCTTGGCGTGTCCTGCAAGGGCTTCATCGACTGAGTTGTCGATGACTTCTTGGGCGAGGTGGTTGGGTCGGGTGGTGTCGGTGTACATTCCGGGGCGACGGCGGACGGGTTCAAGACCTTCTAATACTTCTAAACTTTGACTGGTGTATGACATGGTGTTCCTAATTTTTGTCTAAATCATTTGTAAAACTAATAAGTGTTAAAACTGGTTATATAAAAAACCCATAAAAAGAATAGTGTTGGAAAAAACCAAATAATAGCAAAAATAACGGCTAATATAATTGCGATTAACTGACGTTTAAATAAGCGATAAAAAGCGACAGTAAAAAAGGGCAATGTAGTTAAGCTATAGAAAATTATAAAGATTATTTCATCAAATCCTGTACTCATAAACAGGAAAAAGATTGATGAAAGTAAAGATAGTGAGCAACCAATTAACAATAATTTAATTGCAGATTTGTTTATATTGTTAAATTTCATAAACAGACTTTCTTTCACGTATGTTAAATACCCAAGTTTTACTCTAAATATCTTTGCCCAATTCACGAATTTCACTCGGTAGCATATTGACCGATGTTCTTACTAATGGGGACTTATATTTATCATTTTCTAGCGTAAATGCTTGTTGATACAGTATATTTTTGCTCAAATCATAAAGTGTATATACATAAAGATTATTCTTTGGTTGAGTGACTTTTAACTGATAAGTCGGTTTGGCAATAACATCAACTTTCGGAATCTCTATAAACTCAATATTTGCCGAAGAGTTATCTTCTGATTTGTGTGCCACTTCCCAATATTTGCCATTTTGCCAAAATGTATAAGGATACAAAAACTCATTGTCCTTAAAAGTTTTTGGCACATCTGTTTCAAAAATAACCTCAACGGTTGCTTCTGATGCTAGTTGATGACGAATGGGTATATAAGGATAATTCGTTAAATGAGCTTTCGTAAAGGCAATTTCAACGTATGAAAATTTTGCATCATAGTCACCTTGTGGGGCAAAAAACGTTTCATACTCCCATTGATTGGTATGTTGTCTTTGCCAATACCCATAAAATCCCACACCAACCACCAAAATCATCAACATACTAAGTAAAATATAACTCACTTTTTTTGAAATTTTATGGTGTTGTAACAGCATCGCAATGCCCATTAAAAATTGGCTAACCAATAAAATGATAGCCCCCCAACCCCATGACGTGATAAGTGTTATACCGCCATTTTCATTCTTTAACATAGGCACATCAATGAAAAAATCATATATCAATAATGTGCCAAGTATCATCATCAAAATGACTGAAATACTCGGATTTCTTTTAATAATTAAGAACTTAAACTGTGCATAAATATAAAAAAGATTGGAGTAAACCGTCCACCAAACCAACTTCGCCCAACCTGCAAAAATCCCCAAAATCAGTATTAAATAACCGTTTACGCCTTCATCACTAGAAGCAAAACCTACCAAGCATAAAGAGATAACCCACAATACCAACGATATGATTGCTAAAGTTTTTGCCATTTTATCTTGAATTAGAGATTGTTTGTTTGCTAGTGGTTGATTTGGTAAATGGTTATTCATTGCAAATCCTTTGAGTTTTTTGTAGGCTTGGTATTTTTCGTCATCACTCACATTGTTCATCAAAAATCATTAACCAATTTTCTAACTGAACTGCCATTTCTACCATAATTTTTAAATTCCGCAGACACTGTCTGCGTAATTGGTACAATTTTCAAATTCACTAGACAGTGTCTAGCGAATCTCCACTTATTTTAACATCGGCAACCCAAACAAAAACTGCACCACTTGCGGTAATTTGGTTTCAAAATCACTCATACGATGGTCGCCACCTTCCTCAATAATCAAATGGCTTTGATTATCTTTTTGACTAAAAAAATCCACCGCTTTTTGATAATCCAACAACTCATCACCCTTTTTAACAATCACCAATAACCGCTCTGGATAACTGGCTTGCGTGGGGCAATGCTCCACCAACCATTCAATATCTTTTTTAGTAATCGCCCAACCATCTGGCGTGGTATGCCCCACATAATCCTCCGCTAGGCTATCAAAATCTTCGCCAAAAAATCGCTTCAAGCTTTCGCCAGACTGCACGCTAGGGTTGAGCAATACCGCTTTTTTGCCCGTCATATTACTCAAGATAGTGGCATAAAATCCGCCCAACGAACTGCCGACTAGCCCAGTATCAGCATTGGTGGCGATAATGGCTTTGATACGCTCAATCGCAAGCTGTGGCGAGCAGTTCAGGTCAGGGACGACCACTTCGATTTGGGGAAAGTGTTTGGCACAAAAGGTGCGAAGTTGGTTGGCTTTTGAGGCATTGGCGTTGCTATCTAGCCCATGAATATAGACGATTTGCATGGTTTTCTCTTAAATTTGTGTTTATCAGAGTGCGGAATTTGATGGTTATCTTAGCATTGAAAATTCAAAATAGCCATGCGTGTGGGATGGCACACGTTAACGGCTGTCGTTTTATTTGTGAGGGTAGGCTTTATAACAATCAACTTATGATGGTTCGCAGAGGGTCGAAAAAATGATAAACTGTGGTGCGGATGATTTTACAAAAACAGGCTATTCTTGACCGATATCGTCCACTACAATACCAAAAAAACGACAGGTTGACGCATGAAAGTATCTTGGTTTAAACACGTATGGCATTTTGTTTTGGCAGGAGTGGCAATATTTATTTTTGTCCTAGCCATGAAAGCGTTGTACCGTTTGACTAAGACTGTGCATGTAGAAGATGTGATATCAGCAATTGCTAGTATTCCGCCATTACACGTGTTTTTGGCATTGGTGGTGGTGGCGTTTGGTTATTTGACATTGACGCTATATGATGTCATCGCTGTGCGTCAGTTGGGTCGAAAACTGCCTTATCCCAGTGTGGCATTGACTTCGTTTACCGCTTATGCGATTAGCCATACCGTGGGGGCGAATTTGGTGACGGCAACAGGCGTGCGTTATCGCCATTATTCCCAAGCCAATTTGACCCATAATGAAATTGCCAATATTGTGTTGATGGTATCGATGGCATTCACCTTTGGGATTAGCACATTAATTGGTATTTCGTTGACTTCCCATCCAGAAATTACCTTACAGCTTTTATCACAGTTGGATAAGTCGTTGGGGTTTTTTGATAATATTGCCTATATCCGTGGGCTTGGCATCACCTTGCTAGCCCTTATTATGGCAACTATTCTGTATGCAGGTCGTCAAGGCAGGCACTTGCTCATCAAGGGATGGCGGTTTGACTTACCGCCTGCCAAAATTTTATTACAACAAATCGCCATTTCGATTTTGGATTTAAGCACGGTGGCGTTGGTGTTGTATTTATTATTACCCACTTCTGAGCATATTAGCTATTGGGCGACTTTTTCGGCATTTATTCAGTCCATGACAGTGGGGATTTTGAGTCATGTACCGGGGGGATTGGGGGTGTTTGAAGTCACCATGATTAGTGCCTTGCCCCAAGTTGACCGAACTCAAATGTTGGCTGTATTGTTGGTATTTCGCTTGATGTATTATATTTTACCGTTTTTGGTAGCATTGCTATTGTTAATGGCGTATGAAGCCTATTTGTTTTTTAATCGTAAAAACTCAAATGTTACATAGCTGTGATAAACCTTGAAAAAAGTTACATTTTCTAACGCTTTGAAGCATATCCCTTACAGCTTTTGCGGAAGTGGATTGTTAGGATAATGACGCACCATAGTTACTTTTTGATTGATTTTTTAAAATGAAAAACAGGAGTTATTATATGAAACGTCTAAACCTAACACTTGCTACATTAATCGCCTCATTGGGTCTAACTGTTTCTGCACAGGCGGCCGTGATGAAAAGCACTACTAACACAAAAACTGTTGAGAAAAAAGCAGTCGCTAAAAAGGCTGTATCTGATAAAGATGCTAAAAAAGAAGTAAAAGGTAAGAAAGCAGGTAAAAAAGGCAACGAAATTAACATGGATATCCCTGCTGATATCAAAATTGATGAAAAAAATGCCGTCAATCCACGTCCTTATGCCGTCACACCTGATGTACAACCAGCCACAGCCGTGGTCGTACCTGTGACATCGACTCAAGTCACTCAAACTGCACCTGCAGTCGAAACCGTGACTGTGACACCAATTAACAAAAACACCGTACAAAAAACCATTACCACCAGCGTGCCAGTACAAATTGATACCGTGACTGTTCCTGCGGTGGTCGTAAATCCATAATTTCCATAATTAACAAAAAAACAGGCTAATCAAAGGGTTAGCCTGTTTTTTTGTAAAATATTTAATCCCCCTAAATCCCCCTTTTTTTAAAGGGGGACTTATACCCGAAAATAAGTCTATGTAAGAGGTAATAGTCGCCTCTTTTGTAAAGAGTGGGTTGGGGGAGATTAGAAGAAAGAAAAAATAGCTCTATCTAGCAAGATACTATGCTAAATCTTATGGGTCTTAATCTCCAAATTGGGAAAGTATTGCCGATACTGGGCGTATTTTTCTCGCCCTTGGACAATACTTGCCTCATCACTGTCAATCACCTCTAACACACGATTGGCAAGGGTGTTGACTAACGCTTGGGGTATTAGATTGATAATCACCCCATCAAATGCCTCGGCAATCGCTAAGTTATCGGTGAGTCCCACGCCCAAAAATCCTGCCTGCTGTGGGTCAGTAGCGGTGATACATTGATGCGGGATAAATGCCGTATCACTAAACGCCCATAACTGCTCATCGAGTTTTACCATTAAACTATTTTCAGCGTTATTGGGGGCGACAATCAGCACGCCCTCATCACTTTGGTTGAGGGCTTTTTGGGTCAGTTGGCAAACAAAGTCCAATAAGGGTTTTTTGCCTGTTAAAACGTAAAAGCTTAGTTGGGGCATGATGTTTGCGTTTGACGGTGCAAATAGTGCATGAGTAACGGCACAGGACGACCTGTGGCGGATGGTTCTTTGCCTGTTTGCCATGCTGTGCCTGCAATATCAAGGTGAGCCCACGGCGTATCTTCCACAAACTGCGATAAGAAACAGCCTGCCGTCACTGACCCTGCTGGCATACCGCCAATATTTTGTAAATCTGCCATATTGGATTTGAGTTGTTCTTGATAATCCTCATCCAATGGCATGTGCCATACACGGTCGTGAGCGTCTTCACTGGCTTGTTCTAGCTCAAAAATTACGTCTTCATTATTACTGTATAAGCCAGAGCGAACATAGCCCAATGCCACGATACATGCCCCTGTCAAAGTCGCCATGTCGATGATGACTTTGGGTTGGTAGCGTTGTACATACACCAAGGTATCACACAGTACCAATCGCCCTTCGGCATCGGTGTTGAGGATTTCGACTGTTTTACCATTCATGGCGGTGACGATGTCGCCTGGACGAGTGGCTTTGCCAGATGGCATATTTTCGGCACAAGCAAGCGTTCCTACGACTTGTAATGGCAGGCGAGCTTGACAAAGTGCGGTCATAATGCCCATCACGGCGGCCGCTCCACCCATGTCAAATTTCATTTCACCCATGCCCAAGCCAGGTTTGAGCGAAATACCGCCCGAATCAAAGGTAATGCCTTTCCCCACCAATACAATCGGATTTTGTAATGCTGAATCGGTTTTTTTGGCTTTTTTAGTTTTACCATTGTTAGCGGAGGCTGACGTGCCGTTATATTCCATCACCACCAATTTTGGGGCGTTATCTGAGCCTTGACTGACCGCCAAAAAGCAGTTCATACCAAGTTTTTGCATATCCTTTGCTTCTAGCACTTTGACAGTCAATAGCTCTGGGTATTGTTTAGCAAGGGTAAGGGCTTGCTCGGCAAGATAGCTTGGGTTACAGACGTTGGGCGGCTCATTAGCAAGGTTGCGAGTGGCGGATTGTCCCACGAAAATTGCTTGTTGTAATGCAAGGATTGGTTCAAGGCTGGCTTGACAATCTTTGGCGACTTGTAGGCTAATCTGGGTGAGTTTGGCAGGGTCAGATTTTTTGCTTTTATAATTGTCAAACTGATAGCTTTGGCTCATTAACGCAAGGCTAAATTGTCCAAATGCGACCGTATCAAGGCTGTCATCGAGATAAATCACTGCCGAGGCATACACGCCACTTAGCGTACTGTAGATGGCTTTGGCGATTTTTTGAAGCGGATTGCCAAGGATTTTAGCGGTTTTGCCCACGCCCACTAGCAATAAGGCAGGGGTTTGCTCAGTGGCGTAGCGAAGGGCGGTTTTTGCGACTTCGCCTTTAAACTGACTTTGGGCAATCAAGTCGGTGACTTGGGTTTGTAATTCGTTGGATAAATTGGCAAGGCTGGTGTTATTGTCATCTAGCAATACCACATGGCAAGTTTTGGCAGGGAGTTTTTTGCTTGTGGTGGTGAGGGTAAGTTGTAACTGTGGTTGTTTTTTGGTTTTGCTGACCATGATAAGCTCCAAAAGGTTGGATAAGTGAATGCTGTGTCAAGGATTTTATACCTTTGCATTTAACTATAGTTTATCGCATAAGTCTAGCATTTCGCCATTTTTAGCGTGGGAATGATGATTATTTGTAAAATTTTGTCTAATTGCGTATACCGAATTAACTATGTTTTTGGTTGTAAGGATTGGTTATAATGATGCTTTGTATAAAATTGATATAAGCGGTTGTTATGAAAAATACCAAGATGCGTGACGCTAAAAGCCAAAAACCCCAAGCCTCCAAACAAGGTGAGCAAGATACTCAGCTATTGCCCAATCCTTTTCAATACTCACAGGTTTATCAACAACCCAAGTCGATTGATGCGATTATAATCATGGCGAGGGCGATTTGGTCAAAAGGCGATTTAGCCACAGCATTAGATTGGTATGATAAGGCACTTAGCTTAACGGTAAAACGAGCCGATATTTGGTATGATAAAGCCAATATCTTACTGGAGCAAGGACATACCAAACAGGCTGTCAGTTGCTTTGATAAAGGCTTTCAGTTAGATAAACCCAGCCTTGATGACCTTTATCAGATTGGTATTATGGCAAAAGATAATCAGCAGTTTGACATTGCTGTCCGTTGTTTTGAACGAATTTTAACTGAAGATGAAAATTATCATCGGATTCATTATGAGCTGATTTATTCTACCTATTGGCATAAACAATATGACAAAATGCTAGCGGTATGTGACCAAGCCATCGCAAGACAACCCAACGTCAGTTATTTTTATTTTATGAAGGGCTGTGCTTATCAAGACCAAGGTAAGTTTGCATTGGCAATTCAAAGCTTCCAAAAAGTTGTGGATATTGATGCCAATTATCCTGAGGTATTGGGGATTTTGGTATCGCTTAAAGCCAAACTGGGCGATTGGGATGGCTTGAATGCGTTAATCCAAACAATGTGTGATGGGCTAGATGCAGGACAACCGACCAGTTCACCGTTCAATTTTATGGCATCAGTGGATAGCCCACAACAACAGATTTTTTGTTCACAGTCATTTTTACAACGCAATGGCTTTATTGAAAAACCCTTAGCGGTAAAATTGGGGGTGGATAAGCCCTTTGACTTTAGCAAACAAGCCAATTCACGCATCAAGATAGCGTATGTATCGGCAGATTTTTTTAATCATGCCACGGCAATTTTGATGGCAGAGCTATTTGAACTTCACGATAAATCCCGTTTTGAAGTCTATGCCTATTCTTATGGTATTAATGTCGAGGATGAATGGCGGATTCGTCTGCGTAATGCGTTTGAGTATTTTTATGAAGTTTCAGAATGGGACGATGAAAGCATTGCACAACATATATATGATGAACAAATCAGCATTGTCATTGACCTAAAAGGCTATACAGGACAATCACGCACCAATATTTTTGCCTATCGCCCAGCCCCAATTCAAATCAACTATATTGGCTATCCTGGTACGATGGGTGCATCATTTATTGATTATATCATCGCTGATAATACCTTAATTCCACCTCACCTTGAGCAATTTTATACCGAAAAAGTCATCAAACTACCACACAGCTACCAACCCAACGACCGCCATCGTATCATTGGCTCAAATGTCCCCACCAAACAGCAGGCAGGACTACCAGAAGAGGCATTTGTGTTCTGTTGTTTTAACAACCCATTTAAGATTATGCCGGAAACATTTGCCGTGTGGATGCGTATTTTGCATCAAGTACCAAATAGTGTCTTATGGTTACTGCGTGATGTGGTTGAAACCGAAAATAATTTAAGAGAACAAGCCAAACTGGCAGGTATTGACCCCAATCGCTTGGTATTTGCGGATAGAGTATTGGTGCAAGACCATTTGGCAAGGCATCAATTGGCAGATTTATTCCTTGATACGTTACCTTGTAATGCCCATACCACCACCAGTGATGCGTTATGGGCAGGCTTACCTGTCTTAACGTGTTTAGGGCAATCATTTGCCTCTCGAGTGGCAGGTAGCTTGCTTCATGCTTGCGAGCTTGATGAACTCATTACTGAATCAATGGCGGACTATGAAACATTGGCAGTGGCACTGGCAACAAATAGTGATAAACTTACTGCTATCAAACAGCGACTACAAACCAACCGTGAGCATTATCCATTATTTGACACAGTACGTTATACCAAAAACTTGGAATCTGCTTACCAGCAGATTTTTGAGCAAGCTAAGCAAGGCAAAAAACCAGAAACATTGTTAATTATGGATACGCAAGATTCATAATCTGGATAGTTTTTATAGTCATTAAAAATGAGTGGTACGGTATAATTGTAGAGAAATTTTATTTAATTTAATAATTAAATGTGGTATATTTTGGCTACAAATAAGCTAAACATAGCTATAAACTGCTTGTGACTGTATGATTTTTATCATATATTAGTGATTTTAAATAAAAAATTCTTTTGTTATTCAAAACTTACTGGTTGATTAACAACTGTATAAAGCTATTGACGTTTTAGATTTTTTTTTGTTATTATTGAACCCACAGCATAACTTATAGTGTTGTTACATACAAAAGCTCTATTTTTACATCGATGTGACCCACCTCGAGCTTTTGGTTGACTCTCTGATCATGAGGAAATACATATGAAAATGAAATATTTGGCTCTAACAGTAATGAGCCTTTTATCTACAGCAACTTTGACAGCTTGTGGTGGTAGTGATAGCGATACAGTAATTGCCCCATCAGTTGACAATGGTACTGGTGCAAGCACTTCAACTGCAGCAAGCACTTCAACCGCTGCAAGCACTTCAACCGCTGCAAGCACTTCAACCGCTGCAAGCACTTCAACCGCTGCAAGCACTTCAACTGCTGCAAGCACTTCAACTGCTGCAAGCACTTCAACTGCTGCTTCTGTTAGCACACCGACTAACACTGCTCCTGGTACTGGTGACGTAAAAGAGAACCCAGTTATCAATGGTGTTGAAATTGCTAAAAAATCTACTGTTGTAGGTCAAAGCTATAACCGTAAATCACAAGCCAACTTTGACTATGTTGCTAACACTAACGCTAGCAACGACAGCCAACCAGTTGCTTTAGGTGGTATGACCCTACAAGATAAAGATATGAAAAATATCATTATCGGTCGTGAAGTATACACCAACGTTGACAACGCTGCTGGTACTAAAATCGCTTCATTGACTGTAAACCGCTACGCAGGTAAAATCAATGGTGACGAACAAGCCACTAAAGCATATACTACTTTAGCTTATGATGACGCAACCAAAACATTTGTTAAAAAAGCAAGTGTTCAAACTGACAACAGCCCATTACAAGCACGTAATGACACAGAATTAGCTGCTGCTGCTACCTTCCTAACCAAACCATCTGATAAAGCAGGTTTGACTTATCGTAGCAATACTGCTTCAGTATTCAATGCAGGTGCAACTGATGCGGTTGAACTAGAAACTGAAAACGATGCAACCGACACTCGTATTTTTGGTGCTAAGTTCAAAGACTTCACCAATGCGGCTGCTGCTAACTCATACCGCGCACCACTATTGGACGCACAAGGTCAGCCAGTTAAATTCAGCAATACTTCTACTTACCAAACTATGAAGTTAGACAATGTTCAATACGGTCGTGTTAGTACCAATGTTGACGCTCTATCTTCAGATACCGTTGGTAAAGAAACTGTTGACGGTCAAAAATTTGTTGGTACAGCCGCATTACCTCATAACGCAAAAAATGCTGTTAATACTTACTACTACCGTGGTTTGAATGAAACAACATTGGATCAAATGGGTGCTTTACCGAAAGATGCTAAATATGACTACTACGGTCATGCTTTGACTTATGGTTTGAATGGTACTGCCAATTCTGTAAATGGTCAATCTAACTCAGTGGGTGACAGCTCAACTCAAATCACATTGGGTGACTTCGTTGCTGCTCAGTATGATGTAGCCAAAGCTTCAGTTGTTGGTAATATTTATAACATCAAATATACTACTGCCACAGGTAACGAAGGTAAACAAAACAACCTAGTTAGCTTCCAAGGTAAAGTAGCTGGTAACACCGTTGTTGGTGATGCAACTAACCTAGTAGCTGGTGCAACTGATCCTAAAGGTGCGTTCAAAGCATCATTCTACGGTAATGCTGCTCAAGAATTAGGTGGTGCTGTAAATTCACTTGAGGGTGAAAGCTATGGTCACTCTGCATGGGGTGGTGTATTCGGTGCAAAACGTGAAATCCCAGTTGTTGTAACACCACCTACTGGCGGTAACATCAGCTTGGTTGAAGTAAATCCATAATAAGCATTATTACGTACAGTAATGTTTGTAATGAAAAAACAGCTATAGTGATATAGCTGTTTTTTTTATGATTGTTGCTGTTTAATTAACAAACATAATTTTTTTTTAATTAAATATACTATTTTAACTTGATGTATTATAGTAGTATTTTTGTTTTGCTTAGAGCTTATCTTATGAAAGTATGGTTACCACGTTTTTTACCTACCAGTATTTTGTTTATACTTGTATCTAGTGTATCAGTTGCTCATGCAACGGATAACTCATCAGCTACCTCAATTCCAAAAGATGAAACTCAAACTCAAGAGTCTACATCACACGCAATGAGCAAAGAAGAATTACATGCCTATTTAAAACAAAACCCACAAGAGCTAGAAAAGCTTCTTACTCAAATGATTCAAAAACAAAATGCTGACGCATTAGCAGAGTTATTACCTATTTATTCTGAATATGCGATGCGTGATGAATCTATGATTGAGTGGGGTAATGCCATCATCGCGATGAGCAAAGGGGATATTCAACAGAGTATTAAGCTGTATCGTAAAGTTAATGCGGTTCTACCCAATATCAAGCTATTGAGATTTCAGTTGGCTCAAGCCTTATTTCAAGATAAACAGTATAAAGCTGCCAAAAATGAGCTTGAAAAGTTGAGAAGTAGCTATACTGCCCAAGCTGATATTGATCAAATCAATCAGTTCATTCAAGCCATTGATCATCAAAATTCATGGAATTTTAATGTTAATGCGTATTTTATCAATGACAATAATTTAACCAATGCCTCCCCTAAAGGTACTAGCTATAATGGACTCGTGAATAATCAATCCCATCAAGAAGGGAAGGGAATTGGCTATGGGTTGAGTGCGGATAAAAAATGGTCATTAGATGATAGATTCTTTACTTCAGCAAAATTCAACCTTTACGGCAAAAATTACTGGGATAATAAAAAGTTTAATGAGGCAAATGCCAATGTAGGGGCTGGTATTGGCTATCAAAATGCCACCAGTGAAATTGAGTTATATCCATCATTTACGCAAGGGTGGTATGGTGGTGGTACGAGTGGTGATGGTGATTTAGAAAAGTATTCTAAAAATTCCGCTCTCAATCTCTCTGTTAGCCATTGGTTTGACCCAAAATTACTGTATCAAAACTTTTCTCAATATGGCAAAATTCGTTATGAAGAGCCATTTGATTCCAATGATATCAATACACGAATATTCTCTAATACTTTAGTTTATTTACCAAAACAAACTCGTTCATTTTATGCTGGGCTTGATTTGATTAATGGTGATAATAGCAAAGGATATGATTATAATTCTTATGACAAAAAAGGCGTTCGCCTTGGCTGGAGTGAGGCGTGGAATCATGGTATTTCGACTCGTGTAAATTTAGGTTTTGGTAAAAAAGACTTTGATGGTCAACAGTTTTTGACTAATATTGAGAGAAAAGATAAAGAATACGATTTGGGTCTAAGCATTTGGAAGCGAGATTTCACAATCTTTAAGCTGACCCCACGGTTAAGTTGGAATTATCATAAGGTGACCAGTAATAGTCCATTTGATGAGTATTCTAAAAACAATGTCAATTTTGAATTGACTCAAACCTTCTAATTAATCCATTCTTTTTTCTGATAAAATGGCGAAGTTATCTTCGCCTTTTTTGTTTAGGAAGCCGTCTGTATGTTTCGTCCGTTTGCAGTTTTTATTGGTTTACGAAATGTTCGTGCTAAAAATGACAATGCCTTTATTTCTTTTATCTCATTGATTTCTATGGGCGGGTTGGTGTTGGGCGTTAGTGTGTTGATTACTGTGTTGTCGGTGATGAATGGCTTTGAACAACAGCTTGAGGAAAAGGTATTGGGAATTGTGCCTCATGCGGTAATCTTATCACCACAGCGAATGTTAGATTGGGAGGCAGTATCACAGCAAGCCAAACAAAATGACCCTAATATTTTGGCAACTGCCCCGTTTAATCGATTACAAGGCATGGCAGGTGCAAAAGATAGTAAATTAAGTTCGTTATTGCTAACTGGGGTGATACCCACATTAGAAAAACAGGTATCCGTTGTTGATGAGCAAATGATACAGGGTAGCTTCGATAGCTTACAGCCTAATACAAAAAATATTGTGATTGGTAAAGCTTTAGCAGAAGTCCTAAAAGTGGGGGTGGGTGAGCAGATTATGGTTATCATCCCACAAGGAACGAATGAGCCTGCAGGCATTACACCACATTATTACCAACTAACGGTGACGGGTATTTATCAGTTGAAGCCAGATGCAGAAAAGTTGATGGTATTTATTCCTTTGACCACGGCGAATACATTGGTGAATCAAGCGGATGGGGCTCAAGGTATCCGATTAAAGTTAAAAAATGTGTTTCAAGCGAGTCATTCTGCTCAATTAGCAACGACCTTAAAACAAGGGTTGACCACACAAAACTGGACACAAACAAATGGTGATATGTTTAAGGTCATCAATATGCAAAAATCCATGACAGGATTGGTGTTGATGCTGATTATTTTGGTAGCTTGTTTTAATATTGTGTCCACATTGATGATGATGGTGACGGATAAAAAAGCGGAAATTGCTATTTTAAAAACCTTTGGGGCATCACCTAGCACCATTATTAAGATTTTTATGGTACAGGGGGGATTTATCGCCCTAATCGGTACGGCGTTGGGTAGTGTGTTGGGTGTGGTAATGGCGATGTCAGTGGGTAGGCTATCTGGGTGGGTTAATAGGGTATTTGATTTGCATTTATTTGATAGTTATTATGTGACCCAATTACCTTCCAAAATTAATAGCCTTGAAGTGGTTTTGGTGATTTTAGCAAGCACTATATTAGCCGTTATTTCAACGATTTATCCTGCCTATAAGGCATCAATAACACGCCCAATTGATGGCTTAAAAGGGGATTAGTTGTCTTAAATGAATGACATAAAAAAAGCTAGAGGATTCTAGCTTTTTTATTTAATTGGGCGTAAGCATTACGCCCCTAAAATATCATGTTGATTGGTTTGGTATTATTTACCACCACGCTCAGCACGGGCTTTTTTGACCAAAAAGTCAACTACTTGTGGCACTTTACCGTCTTCACCTTGTACTACATATTTACCATCAATCACCACGGCAGGCACGCCTGTTAGTTGGTAGCGTTTGGTTGCATCTTTTGAGCGAGCGATACGAGTGTTTACGGCAAAAGAGTTATACATGCTGTTAAATTTGCCAATATCTACGCCTTTTGAGGCATACCAATTGCCAATAGAAGCTTGGTCAAATAATTTTTGACGGTCCTTTTGTACCGCATCAAACATGGCTTGGTGGGTTTTGCCTTGATAGCCCAACAATTGAGCGGCGTAGAAGCCACGAGCATTTTGTTCCCAAACTGGGTTCATGGCGGCTGGGGTTTGTAAAAAAATCACATCGCTAGGCTTGTTTTTTGCCCATGTCTGCATATAAGGCTCTAAATTATAGCAATGTGGACAGCCATACCAAAAAAATTCACGTACAATGATGTTTTTGCCTTCAATCACTTCTGGGTTTGGCAAGACGGTATAATCTTTGCCAGCAACAAAGTCGGCGGCTTGGGCATGAGTTGCCACACCAGTGAAGCCTAAAGCGATTGCCAATAGGGGAAATGCCAATGTTTTCATAAATGACCTCTGTTATACTAAATTAGTTTGTTTCACTAAAGCGTTTTGTGCCAAATCTTTAGTAAAATTTTCTATGACTATACTATCATCAAATTTGAACCTTTGGCATGACTATTTGACAGGTTACAAAAAAATCTACATAGACGTAAATATTAAGCAATAATTTGATAAAAAATACTAAATAATAATTTATATTGTTTAATATATTTTAAATAAAAATCTAATCCGTTTCAATAATCAACTAACTATAGTTGTTTAAATTAGCAATTGGACAGTTTTTTAGGGGCGTATGGCATCGCCCAACATTTCAAGGTCTGATTTTTGATTTAATTCACTATATTGTTAGCCAATATAGTAAAACCTGTTAAAATACCA
The DNA here is from genome assembly GCF_048551375.1 of Moraxella sp. TY6. Classification (NCBI taxonomy): domain Bacteria; kingdom Pseudomonadati; phylum Pseudomonadota; class Gammaproteobacteria; order Moraxellales; family Moraxellaceae; genus Moraxella; species Moraxella sp. TY6. Next base: position 23,001 of record NZ_JBLYZJ010000012.1, read on the forward strand.
TCCAATGATTTAAAAAAAATTGGAAAATAATCATGCAAAGCCAAATTCAAAACGTTGACCACCAAGAAATCCAAAAATTCACCGACCTTGCCAATGAGTGGTGGGATAAAAATGGGGCATTTGCCACCTTGCACCAAATCAATCCGCTACGCCTAAACTGGATAGAAGAACAGACCATCGCCCACCAAAATAGCGGTTTGACAGGTAAGAAAGTCCTTGATGTTGGCTGTGGTGGCGGTATCTTGTCGCATAGTATGGCAGGTCGTGGGGCAACGGTGACAGGCATTGATATGGGGGAAGCCAATATTGAGGTGGCAAACATTCACGCCAAGCAGACAGGGCAAGCCATTGACTTTGAGTGTGTGGCGGTGGAAGACTTCGCTAATGCCCATGCAGGTGAGTTTGATGTGGTGACTTGTATGGAAATGCTCGAACACGTACCCGACCCACAATCGATTATTGATGCGTGTTTTAAACTGCTCAAGCCAAATGGTGTGTTGGTGCTATCGACCATTAACCGTAATCCAAAAGCCTATTTATTTGCGGTTATCGGTGCGGAGTATGTGTTGCGATTATTGCCAAAAGGCACGCATGATTATGAAAAATTTATCACCCCTGCCGAGCTTGACCGCTTTGCCGAGCGTGGTGGCTTTAAGCGTCAAGATATGATTGGCTTGCATTATAATCCGATTACCAAGCACTACTGGCTCGCTCAAAATGTCGATGTCAACTATATGATGGCGGTTTTTAAGTCTGAATAGGATAGAATAATGAATAATACAGAAATTAAGGCAGTTTTATTTGACCTTGATGGCACATTGATTGACACCGCCCCAGACTTTATCCGCATTATCAAGGTGATGTGTGCCAAACACAACCACCCATGCCCCACCGATGAAGCTATTCGTGAGCAAGTATCCGCAGGGGCGAGGGCGATGGTTAAGCTGATGTTTGGCGAGCTTGCCAATATCGCAGACGATGCCCCCCAAGCTGAAAAACAGTTGTTGGCATACCGTCAAGAGTTTTTGGATACTTATGAAGCGGATATTTGCGTGGATAGTCGCTTGTTTGATGGGCTTGATGAGTTATTGCTGACACTTGAAAGTAATGGCATTTTGTGGGGGATTGTCACCAACAAGCCACGTTATTTGACTGAGATTTTATTGGATAAACTCAATCTTACCGAGCGTTGCTCTGTACTGGTTTGCCCAGATGATGTGAAAAACACCAAGCCCGACCCAGAGCCGATGTTTTTGGCAGTGAGCAAGTTAAATGATAAATTTGATTTAGACTTGGTTGCCGAAAATTGCGTGTATGTCGGCGACCATATCCGTGATATCCAAGCAGGTAAGTCTGCGAATATGCGGACGATTTTGGCAGGGTATGGGTATATTCCACCGCAAGACCAACATGATTTAAATAGTTGGGGGGCGGATGTGATTACCCATTCGGTCGAGGAAATGACGGATTATATTCGTGATTGGACAGGCGTTTAAATTAATAAAACTTTGAAAAATTTTGAGGAACATATGACATTAATGACCCACGATGATATCCGTAACACCGCCCCCACAGCCGATTGTCTAAAAGGCAAAAATATCCTTGTCACAGGGGCAGGGGACGGTATTGGCAGAATCGTTGCCTTGACCTATGCCAAATATGGGGCAACCGTGCTACTACTCGGCAAAACTGCCAGTAAACTCGAAGCCGTGTATGACGAAATCGAAGCCAATGGCGGTGCAGAGCCAGCCTTGCTACCGATGAACCTAGAAAGTGCCAGTTACACTGAAATGCAACAACTGGCGATTTTGATTGAGCGAGAAGTGGGGCATCTTGATGGTGTGCTTCACAATGCAGGGATTTTGGGCGTGTTGACACCGCTTGAGATGTACGACCCCATCATTTTTGACCAAGTGATGAAGGTCAACTTTAACGCTACCTTTATGCTGACCCAAGCGTTATTTCCGCTACTCAAATCGGCTCAAAGTGGCTCGGTGGTGTTTACCTCAAGTGGCGTGGGTAGTGTGCCTCGTGCGTTTTGGGGAGCGTATGCCTTGTCAAAACTGGCAGTCGAGGGCATGAGCGATATTTGGACGCAAGAAACCCAAAAAACCACGGCATTGCGGTTTAATTGCGTCAACCCTGGGGCGACTCGCACCCAAATGCGTGCTAGTGCCTATCCGAGTGAAAATCCGAATAGCTTAGTTGCTCCAGAAGATTTGATGAATGCGTATGTTAACTTGATGTGCGATGACGCATCGGGCGTAAAAGGTCAAGTGATTGATTTACAGCCTAAATAAATTCATAAAATAGGGGTGAATATTGGGCGTATGCAATACGCCCCTACAATACGATATGTATTAGGTTTCGTTAAGGGCATTTTTAATTTGTATTGCAATTCTTTCTATCACTGGGACAACAACGCTATTACCAGCTTGTTTATAAAGTCTTGCATTACTTTGATGATTTGGCAAATTAAAATCCCTAGGAAACCCTTGAAAATTAAAGCATTCTCTAGGTGTGAGTTTCCTAATAGTGTCTTTTTTACCTTGCACATTCAGTAAGGGTACATTATGACCCCCTGTTCCCATATTTGCAGTAAGTGTTGGACAAACCCCACTTTTATTTTCCCTTACATACTGTCTTCGCCATTGGTAGAGCGTATTTGCATGGGTTATATCTGAAACCAATTTATCAAAAAATGGTGTTTTTTCTGTGTAATAGAATTGCTTATCAATATTACCTTCATCTTCTAATAATTCAGCAATCGGTTTTTTTAACGCTATTTTATTGGGAAATTCAAATTTATCCGCAATAACTTTGTCTTTAAAACAAACGATATAAATACGCTCTCGATTTTGGGGTATGTCCCCATACTCACTCGCATTAAGAACTTGATATTTAATATGATATCCTGCATTTTCTATCGATTTTTTAATAATCTCAAAAGTTCTACCTTTGTCGTGACCTACTAGGTTTTTTACGTTCTCAATAAACATGATTGAAGGTTTTTTTGCTAAAAAAATACGTTCTAACTCAAAAAAAACATCACCCCTCCCTTCATCTTCAAACCCTTTTCTATACCCTGCAACAGAAAATGGCTGGCAAGGAAAACCAGCCAGTAAAATATCAAAATCTGGTATCTCTTCAGCTTTAACATCAACAATGCTTCGAGTGTCAATAAATGCTTTATGATTCGCCTTAAATGTTTCAGCTGCATAGCTATCGTTCTCATTGGCATAAATAGTTTCAAATCCTGCCTTCTCAAAACCTAAATCTATACCACCGACACCAGCAAAAAAAGAAGCACACTTCATAATAAATACCTTACCTAAGATTAGGGATTGATTTTACGCTAATACTTTGTAAAAAGCAGCAAGTTTTTTATAAAAAATAGTAAATACCAACTATGGTTTGTGTTAGACATAAATAGATAGCAGTATAGTTTGCTTAGAACAGCGAGGGGTGATTTTCATGCAACAAGAATTTGGCAAAGATATACGCAAAATTAGACACCAATTGGGCTTAACACAAGCTCAATTAGCAGAGAAAATGGGTATATCTGATAATTATGTTGGTGATATTGAAAACAATAGAAAAAACATGAGTTTAGCTATGTTTTTGTTACTTGCTAAAGGCTTGGATTATGCCCCTCCTGCTTTATTAAATAGACTACTTACAGTTGAAGAGGAACAAGAAATTATGGTTGTAGATTTTGAAATCATCAAGCAAGCTTACCAAAATTGGAAAGCATTAAACTTAATTATTGGGCAAGATATGGCTAGTCGGAAAGTTAATTTTCCAGAAGCTTTGTCAGAGAATATAGCGTGTACTGCACTGGGTTTAACTAGAAATATGACAGGTGTAACAGGTGATGCAACAGATGAGAATGGGAATTTAATAGAAATCAAAGCAAGTGCTAATTTTAATAGTGATTTGAGTTCTTTTAGCCCAAATACTCATTTTGATAGATTGATTTTTGTAAGGCTTAATCTTGATACAGACCAAGCTTATATCTATGATTTAGGTTTAAATGGACAGCAGTTTGGTGGGTTACAGGTAAATAGTAACCAATTAGTTAGTGACCACCAAAGGCAAGGTCGAAGACCTAGATTATCTTTGATTAAATATATTGATAATCACCAAATTCCACCAGTTACGATTGTTAACTTGGCATAAATATACTTTTAAAACGTAATACAAAACCCAAAATGTAAAGCCATAAGGGCGTAATGCTTATGCCCTGTTGGAAATTTGAAATATTGGGCTTATTCAATAAGCCCCTACTAAACTACATTAAGTCTAATTTTAACGACTAGAAAATATCAGCCAAACTGCCGTTTCATAAATTTGACCGTTTCATCTTTGGCTTTTTTCACCGCTAATTTACGATTGTTACCAATTAACAATTTGATTTGCCAAAACTTTTCTTGATATAGCGTAATCGCTGAGGTGCGGTACATCGCATTGACAATGCGTTTACTTGCCAATACCGCATCAGGCGAACGGCTCACCAACTCAGCAACTAACGCCTTAGCATCATCCATAGGCGTGTCGGACACATAAGAAATAACCCCATAATCCAACGCCTGCTTACCATCAAACATCCGAGCCGTCATAGCCAATTCTTTCACCACATCGGTTTTTAGCTGTCCAAACGCCGATTGGGTCAAGCCCATATCCGCCACCAAGCCCCATTTACTCTCCATGATGGCAAATTGACAATCCGCAGTCGCAAACCGAATATCGCTCGCCAATGCCAACTGTAACCCTGCCCCCAAGCAATGCCCATGCAATACGCTAACGACAGGTATTGGTAATTCACGCCATGCCAAGCACACCTTTTGGAATTTACTTTGACAAGGTTTGATAAGCTCCCAAGCGACTTTTTTGAGGTTTTTGGCATTGTTTAAATCCGCCAAATCAATCCCAGTCGAGAAGCTTTTGCCTTCCCCTGCCAAAATCACCGCACGCACGTCCGTCCAAGTCGCAAGCGTGGTTGCCAAGGCAATCAGTTTATCCATCATCACAAAGCTTAACGCATTGCGTTTATCAGTACGAGTGAGCCAAATGATAAGGCTATCGTGGTCGGTGGCTTCGATACGCACTTCTGGGGCAAGGGTGGCGTTCAAAGTTTCGATACGCTCGCTTAGTGGTTTGGTGGTTTGGGATTTTTGAATACGCTGAGAAAGTAGTGTGGGCAGAGGTAGGGCAATCATGATTTATCCTAAAATATGATGGTACATTGCTTTTACTTTAGCGGTTTTTGTGGGCTTCGGCAAGCGACAAGGATTTACCGCTAAGTTTTACCTAAATCATTTTCCACGCCATGTCATTTTCTTTGAGTTGGGCGTATTTTAGGGCTGGGAATTGCGATAAATCCGCCTGTTGTAGTTGGGTCAACGCCTCAACCAACGCCTCATAATACGGGGTGAGCATGGCAAATTGGGCAGGCGAGTGGTTATCCACATTTAATAAACACTTATCCTCAAAATTTTGACTGGCGTGGCGAAGCTGTGGTACGCCTGTATAGCGACTTGCCCCCAAAATCCGATGAGCCACATGAGCCAATTCTTTGCGGTCTTGGGCTTGCCATGCTTTAGCAAGGTCTTGCTGTTCTTGCTCCACCGATTCAATCATCAAGGTAATCAAATTCACCGCTAGGTCGGTTTTGCCTGCGACACGATTGACCGCATCTTGCCAGTCAATCACAGCTAAAGTGGGTTGTTCGAGCGGTTTTTTATCATAACCAATTGTCATCACAGGGTTATCTGTGTGGCTGGTCGAGTGTTTTAGTGAGTCTTTGGGTTCAGCATAGCGTCTTTCAACCATATTTTCAGCGGTTTTATCCAGTGGCGTTTGTTCTAGTCCCCTGTTATCTTGCTCCCTGCTTTCTAGCTCCCTGTTTTCTGACCCTCTATTTTCCAGTTCGGTGGTTTGCCATAGCGGACGTTCTGAGTCGCTGATAAGCCCTTGTTTGCCCAGCCAACGTTGTAAAATTTGCAGTAGTTGTGGTTGGCTAATTGGTTTACCAACATAGTCATCAATGCCAGAGGCAAGCAAATTATCACGTTCATCCGACAGGCTGTGGGCGGTGAGGGCGATGATGGGTAGGTGTTTGCGACCTTGCCCTGTTTCGATTTGGCGGATTTGGCGAGAGGCTTCACTACCAGACATGCGAGGCATTTGAATATCCATAAAAATCAAATCCACCGCCCATTCACTAAACGGCTGTTTTTGGGTGATGTAGTCAATCGCCTCAAAGCCACTGTTGACCTTCACCACCTCAATGCCAAGTTCGGCAAGCAAGGCTTCAAGTACCAATAAATTGGGCAAATGGTCATCGACTGCCAACACTCGAAAACCGTGCCATTTTGGTAAATTCGGCAAGGCTTGATTTTGGGCGTTGCTGTCCAACAATTGATACAGTTGTCGGCGGCCAAGCGGTTGGTACAGGGCAAGGGCTTGATAACGGCTTAACAAAGTCGGTTCTAAATCCACTTGATAGCTAAATAATGCCAATTTGCCTGCGTAATGCAGTCGCACCTGTTTGAGTAGGGATGTGGTATCTTCGGCAGTGCCATTATCGACTATCACCCAATCCCAACGATTGCCCATTTCTTTAAGCGATTCCAACAACCCTGCCAAAGTGCTGGCGGTACTAATCGCAATCGGCAAGGTATTTAGACTGCCTTTTAACACTTGCAAACTGGCAGTATGGGCTATCCATACCAATATTTTTAGCGGATTTTCTCGACTGGCAAGATGACTTTGATTGACCAACAACGTGGGCGGTTGCCAAATCGGACTGGCGGTCAGAAGTCGTTGTTGCTCTTGGTCGGTCAACTGCATCGGCAGGGTAAACCAAAAGGTCGTGCCTTTGAGTTTGGGGTGGGTGGTGGTGGTATCGAGGGCAGGGTCGTTATTATTGTCAAAAAAGCCAATCTTGCCACCCATCAAAAAGGTCAATTGTTTGGAAATCACCAAGCCCAACCCTGTACCGCCATACTGACGAGTAATCGAGGGGTCGCCTTGCGAAAAACTTTGGAACAGCACCTTTTGGTGTTCTGGCTCAATGCCTTTGCCTGTGTCTTTCACCGCAATCGCAATCAAATCTTCGCTGTCTTCATCAAGGCTGACACGCACCACCACTTCGCCATCATCGGTAAATTTGATGGCATTATTTACCAAATTGGTCAACACCTGTTTGACACGCAACGCATCACCGAGCAACATTCTTGGCACATCATCATAAAAAAACACCGCCAAGCGTAAGCCCTTTTCAGCCGCCAAGGGTGACAACATATCCACCACATCATAAATGGTGGCGTATAGGTCAAATTCGTGTTTATCCAGTACCAATTTGCCTGCTTCAATTTTAGAAAAATCTAACACATCATTAACAAGGGCTAATAAATGGGCGGAAGATTTGCGAATGGTTTGTACATACAAATCTTGCTCATCACTCAAACCGCCATGCCGTGCCAATAGGTTGATAAAGCCGTCAATGCTATTGAGTGGTGTGCGTAATTCATGGCTGATATTGGCTAAAAATGCCGATTTGGTCTGACTGGCGGACACGGCGGCATCACGAGCGTTACGAATGGAAATATTTTGCATTTCCATCTCGTCAAAGGCGAGGCGTAAATCGTCTTCGGTCTGTTCGGCATGGTTTTTTAAGCCTTGAAAGCTGGTGTGCAACCGCCGTAACGTTTTGACCAAATCCTGCTGTAACTGGTTTAGCTCACCACTCGAATCAATGGTCATGGGTTTGTATAAATTATTGGCATTGGTGCGTTGGAGGTGCAATCGCATTTCATAAATTGGGGCAATCCAACGTCTGGCATACACATTGATGGTCAATAACAATAATAAAATCGTCAACAGCCCAGTAATTGCCAATGCCAACAACACTTGATAACGAGCAATGCGTAACGGCTCATTGTCCAAATTCACCACCAACCATAAGGGCGACAGCTCACTGGCATTCATGGTAGCGTTGGTCGGTGAGCGTGGCGAAGGCGGTAAGGGTGAGGGTAACGTTGAGTTAAACCCCTGTTTTTTATCATCCAACTTTTTGCCATACAGCGTACCTGCACTGCTACTAAACAGGCTGTGTTGTTGCTGTTCCAACTGTTTGAGTAACGGCAACTGGGTCAAAATAGGCGAATTGGGGTGGGTGGCGGTGGTTTGATTGGGGTCAAATAAATTGCCATAACTCACCAAAATCTGATTGTTTTCATTGACAATCGCCATGCCAAGTAAATGTTCGTCATGGATACTGTTTTGCAAATTGGCTTGTAATGAGGCTTGTAAATTGGCAAGCTCAACGGCAGTCAACGGAGCGGTTTTATTGGCAGAATTTTTGGCTAAGGTGGCGGAGGAATTAGCAAGTGTGGGCGTGGCAAAACTGGCATTTAACTGATGAAGGCTGTCTTGCATCGAATGGCTTAACAACTGATAATGATTAAGCAAATTATCCGCATTGGCTTGTTGTAAAGTGCGAGCCGCTCGGCTGGTATCCGACAGCACCAACACACCACCCACGATAGCAAGCACCGAAATCGGCAAAAACACCAATAAAATCAACTGCCCATAAGCGGTCGAAAAGTCGAGTCGAAAGCGTTTTGCCACCGTGTGATGCCTTTATTCAGTGTTACCAGTTAAATAAAATGATAAAAACCGTTGGTACTGAGCTTGTCGAAGTATAACGGTTTTCCGCCACTTCGACAGGCTCAGTGTGAACGGAAAACCTTAGATAGTTTTGTCAAGTTTAGCTATTTTATCGCCTTGTGCCAATACATACAACTGCTCATCCATTTAACGGTTTTACCACGCAAGGGATGAGAAGTTTTGTTAAAATAATGCCAAAAGACAATCACGTTAATAGATGAAATACCGTTTCCAAGCAAGTTGGTAGGGTAGGGGCTTATTGCATAAGCCCTTTATCAATCAATTGGGCGTATTCAATACGCCCCTACCATGTTGGATTTGGTATTCATACCCAAGGAATCCCCATGCCCACCGATTTTATTCACCAAACCGCCACGTTAGCCGACTGCGTTGGGCAAACGCCATTGGTTAAACTGGCTCGTTTTTCTCCCTCAACCGCCACGATTTTAGCCAAGCTCGAAGGTAATAACCCAGCAGGCTCTGTCAAAGACCGCCCTGCCTTGAACATGATTACCCAAGCCGAATTGCGAGGCGATATCAAGCAAGGTGATAGCTTAATCGAAGCCACCAGTGGTAATACAGGCATTGCGTTGGCGATGGTGTCGGCAATGAAAGGCTATCCGATGACCTTGATTATGCCTGCCAACTCGACCCAAGAACGCAAAGATGCGATGCTTGCCTACGGTGCGACTTTAATCGAAGTGGAAAACATGGAAGTGGCAAGGGATTTGGCACTGCAAATGCAAGCGGAAGGCAAAGGCGTGGTACTTGACCAGTTTAACAACCCAGATAACAAAAACGCCCATTACCTCACCACAGGGCGAGAGATTTGGGAACAAACAGGGGGCAAAATTACCCATTTTGTCAGCTCAATGGGGACGACAGGCACAATTATGGGCGTGTCACGCTACCTCAAAGAACAAAATCCCGATGTCCAAATCATAGGCTTACAACCTGCTGAAGGCTCGAATATCGCAGGGATTCGCCGTTGGTCGCCTGAGTATTTGCCAAAGATTTTTGAGCCAAGTTTGGTCGATACCGTGATGGATGTGAACCAGCAAGATGCCGAAGTGTTTATGCGAAAAATGGCACGAGAAGAAGGGATTTTTGCAGGGGTATCATCGGGTGGGGCGAGTTGGGCGAGTTATCAAATTGCCAAAGACAATCCAAATGCGGTCATTGTTTTTATCGTGTGTGATAGGGGCGACCGTTACCTATCGACTGGGTTGTTTGGTGTTAAGGATTAAGCAAAAGGAGTGTGGAAGCGATGGCAACATTAACGATTAGTGTTGATAATAAGGATATTAAATGACGCAAAAACAGCCCCCGATTTTGGTATTTGATATCGAAACCATCCCTGATGTTGCCACAGGTAAACGCCTATACCCAGAGCTTGCCGAACTAAGTGATGATGAAGCCCTTAGCCAACTTATCGACTTGCGAAAAGCCGAAACCGATGGCAACCCCTTTATGCCATTGCCCTTGCATAAAATCGCCTGTCTATCCGTGCTATGGGTCGCAAATGGCAAAATGACCCTTAAGTCCCTATCCCTCGCTGACCATAGCGAAAGCGAGATATTGCAGACGTTTTTTAACTCGATTGACAAAACCCCAAGCCTTGTCAGTTGGAATGGCAAAGGCTTTGATATCCCTGTGATGCTATATCGAGCCTTGCAACATGGCTTGAGCGTGCCAAAGCTATTTCAAGACACAGGCGACATGAAATACAACAACTACCTCAACCGCTACCACGACCGCCACACCGATTTGATGGTTAAACTAGCAATGGGTGGCACATTCCAAAAACTCGATATTGTGGCAAGCGTGTGCGGTTTTGCAGGTAAGCAAGACATTGACGGCTATGATGTTGTGCCGATGGTGCAGGCGGGCGAGTGGGATAAACTCACCACTTATTGTGAAAGCGATGTATTGAATACTTGGCTGATTTATCTGCGTTATTTACGTCTAGCAGGTAAGATGACCGCACCACTAAGCGAACAATGGCAACAAGCGACCCATGACTATTTGCAATCGCTAAAAGGTGATAATGACGATAGCTTACGCCACCAAAAATTCTTGGATGCTTGGCAATTTATTCAGCCGAATGTGGCTGAAACAACTATAGACAATCAAAATAGCTAAATTTAATAAAAGGACTCCCCATGAACTTTGTATTTGACCCCATGCCGATTGTCGGTTTGCCAATCGCCCAAAGTGAAAAACAATTCCCTGTTCGCCGTGTGTACTGTGTGGGTCGCAATTATGCCGACCATGCCCGTGAGATGGGTAGCGACCCCGACCGTGAGCCACCGTTTTTCTTTTGTAAAGCCAATGACAGCCAGTCGATAGTCCCTGTCAAAGCGGATGCAGTGGCGAATTTACCATACCCAACCTTAACCAATAATTTGCATTATGAAGTTGAATTGGTGGTAGCGATTGGTAAAGACGGTCAGGCGATTGCGGTAGAAAACGCCCATCAGCATATTTTTGGCTATGCGGTGGGACTGGATATGACACGCCGAGATTTGCAAAATGAGATGAAAAAGGTCGGTCGTCCGTGGGAAATCGGCAAGGCGTTTGATTATTCTGCTCCGATTGGTGAGTTGGTTGCTGTGGCGGATGTGGCTGATATTCAAAATGCTGATATTTGCCTAAGTGTGAATGGCGAGGTCAAGCAACAGGGCAATATTAATCAGTTGATTTGGGATATCGCAGAAACGATTGCCAATTTATCCACTTATTTTGAGCTAAAAGCAGGGGATTTGATTTTTACAGGCACACCTGCTGGCGTGGGGGCGGTGGTGAAAGGCGATAAGTTGGTGGTAGAAGTTGAGGGATTGCCAAAAGTGGAATTGGTGGTGGTTTAATTGTAAGCCCCTACAATCCAATCTTTGGGATAATTATTAACAACAAAAAACCCAATAACAAGCCATATGACGGTCTGCGATTGGGTTTTTGGATATAATCAAAAACAAAATTAGACGTTTTGTTCTTTTTTCTCATCATCAAATTTATCAAGCCATTCATTGACTTCTTTGGCAATCATTTCTTTGGCATGACCATAACGTTCTTGTAATGCACCAATTAAGCTGTCGGTTTTGCCGTCAAGTTTGGTCATGTCATCATCGGTTAGCTCGCCCCATTGTTGTTTGGCTTCGCCTTTTAATTGTTCCCATTTACCTTGTAGTCTATCGCTGTTCATATGTCTTTCCTTTTGTTATATGAAATTTAGTTTGTAGGGGCATAATATTTACGCCCTAGTTGAAATGTTAAAGATTGGGTTTATGTAATAAGCCCCTTCATCCAAAAATTTGAATAAAATCATTTTGCCACACCTCACCGCAATTTTCTGTAACCAATGCAAGGTAAAATGTGAAAGAAAGTAAACTTTTTAAGTAATTTGCGAATGAAGGGTTATTTTTGCCAAATTTTTTTATATTTTATTAACAAATCTTCTGGCGTTTCGGGTCGCTCTTCATCGGTGATGATGCAGTCGATGGGACAAACTTTGTCGCAAGTCGGCTCGTCATAAAAGCCGATACATTCGGTGCAAAGGTCAGGATTGATGACGTAAGTTTTTTGGACTTTATTGTCATAACTGATGGCTTCATTGGGGCATTCTGGCTCGCAGATGTCGCAATTGATACAGTCGGAAGTGATTTTGAGTGCCATAGCTACCGCTTAAATTTTAGCAATCGCCAATGAGTTGATTTGCCAGTGACCGTGTTGATTCGTCCACATTTCTTTCACCAAGATGGTCTGGGTGGGCTGTTTAAAATACGAGGTGATGATACATGAGCTATCTCCCAAGCAGTCATGGCGAATTTTGTTAGGGTTATGAATAGTTAACAACACGTCATTTGGCTCAGTGACATTCTGTACATTATTGTGCCAATCGGCTTTTTTTTCAACATTTTGATAATGCACCACAAAAAACTCACTGGTTTCGATGCTCGACATCGTGCCAATGTCTTTATTTTGATAGGCAGAAAACCAATGTTGGCGTTGTTCCACCAGTTGTTCACAAGGTTGAATTTGGGGAATATCGTTGAATGTTGGCATGACTCAGTAATCATAAAAAAACTGGCTAAATCATACACGATTTAACCAGTAAAAAACAGGGATAAACGGTTAGCCTACAATATAAACCTGTGGTAACAAGCAATAAATACTTACCAGTAACGCATGTGGTTTTTGGTAATTGAGCTGATTTGCCATTGGTCGCTATTGAGAAGCCACATTTCTTTGATAATAATCAATTCTGCGTCAAATTTATGGTAACAAGTGATGATACAGGCATTATTTAGGCTATAGTCATAGCTGGTTTTGCTGTCAATCGCAGTGGTCAACGCAGGGTAGATGGCATGCCCCATACCTGTAGCTAAAAATTGCTGACAGTCGCTTTTTTTGCTCACTTCTTTGGCACACACCATAAAAAAATCTTTGCAGGCGAGGGCATTAAAGGTCTGAACATCTCGCTGTGCATAAGCTTCTAGCCAACAGTTACGATGACTTAATAAGCTTGATGTTTGATTGGCTTGCTCACGCTCGATAGAAGCCCCAGTCTTGGCAGGTACACTAGCGGTATTTAGCAAGCCAACCGTACCAATAGGTTGCTGGGTGGTTAAGTTCGATGGTGTGGCAAGTCTTCTCATTTTATCTCCCTGATTAGCCATTCATACTGAAATCAGATGGCATAGGGGTATAATACACACCTTTTATTACAAAATCTTTACCGTTTGTCGGAAATGGTCAAAAATTAACAAATTTTTTATCCAATCCTAAATCACGTGATTTTTTGCCAACCATTAGGTGAAAATCGGCTCATTCACGTGTTTCATAATCAAGGCAAATTGTAGCACGTCATCACTCATGTCTTTAAAGGGATTGGCGATTTGACAAACCCAACCCGAGCCTAACGCTCCATCAATTGACTCGCCTTTTTTATCCCACATTTCGGTCAGCTCATAGCTCACGTTGCCTTGCGGGGTCATGATTTCGATGGTATCACCGACCATCAGTTTGTTTTTGATAATTAACGTCAAACGCTCTGGCGTGATATCACTCACTTCGGCAACAAATTGCTGATAATCGGTTTTTGATGAGCCGTATTCGTAGTTTTGGTAATCGCTATGCACATGACGGCGTAAAAAGCCCTCGGTATAGCCACGATTTGCCAAACCATCAAGGGCAGTAATCAAATTGGTATCAAATGGCTTACCTGCCACCGCATCGTCAATCGCTTGGCGATACACTTGGGCGGTACGAGCCACATAATAATGCGACTTGGTACGACCTTCGATTTTAAGCGAATGCACACCCATATTGACCAAATCAGGTACAAGCTCCACCGCTCGCAAGTCTTTTGAGTTCATAATGTACGTGCCATGTTCGTCTTCAAACATCGCCATTAACTCGCCTTTACGACCTTGTTCTTCGATTAGCACCACCTCATCAGACGGTTTTTCGACATAATTATCACCCATCACCCTATCACCATTTAGATTAAGGTCGCCGTTTAGATTCACATTTTGAATGGCATTGTCATCTTGATTTTGATTGGGAATAAAAACTTCAGGTGAGGTAGTAGAAATAGGCGTAACAGGCACAATATCGCCAGTTTCGTTTTCTTCCGCTTTATAAGTGTTATATGACCAACGGCACGCATTGGTGCAAGTGCCTTGATTGGCATCACGCTTATTGATATAGCCAGACAGCAAGCAACGCCCTGAATACGCCATGCACAATGCCCCATGCACGAACACTTCGATTTCCATATCAGGCACTTCAGCGATGATTTGCTCGATTTCTTTGAGCGACAATTCACGGCTCAAAATCACACGGCTTACGCCCATTTGTTTCCAAAATTTCACCGTCGCCCAGTTCACCGCATTGGCTTGTACCGACAGATGAATGACCTGCTCTGGAAACGCCTCACGCACCATCATAATCATACCAGCATCCGACATAATCAAGGCATCAGGCTTCATCTCGATGACAGGACGAATATCTTCGATAAAGGTCTTGAGCTTGGCATTGTGGGCTTGGATATTGACTACGACATAAAATTGCTTGCCGAGTGAATGGGCATATTCAATGCCTTTACGCAGATTGTCTTCATCAAAGTCATTGTTACGCACACGCAAGCTATAACGGGCTTGCCCCGCATAAACCGCATCTGCCCCATAGGCAAAGGCGTATTGCATATTGCGAAACGTCCCAGCAGGACATAGTAGTTCGGATTTTTTGATAGGGGAAGTTGGTGCAGAAAGGTTAGAGTGGCTCATAAGTCAGTAGCTAATTAATAAATAAATTAGCTGTATTATAACAAAATTTTAGCCCCTGCGGAAAATACTTGAGTAAATTAGTGGGAAATAACTGTCAAAATAAACTTATTAGGACTTACGCAAATTTTAAATTTATCTTGCTGAATAAAGACGCTAGACCCCTGCCTACGCAGGGGTGACGAGTAATTAAAATGTTCGTTACTTCGGGCATAGCCCTCGTCTTGCGAGCCTGCAAAACAGTGTTTTACTTTAACGGCTCTCATCCTGCGAATGCAGGAATCCAGTGTCTTTTGCGTAAGTCCTACTTATCTGATAAGATTAACGCTGATAGTAGGTTTAATAAGGCATTACCCACGACATTTGAGATAATTATTTGAAATTGTTTGATTTTTTACTAAAAATAGATTACAAACAATAGCCATAAAATAGCAAGCAACAATCCCACAATAAATAGATAAAAATATAATGTCAATTGATGCTGAGAGGCACGGCGGAGCAGGGCAACGCCCATATCATTATAGACAATAGGCAATTGTAAGTTGGCTAGCACGCGATTGGGAATCGAATAATAATCTTCAAACAATGCCACAAAATCCATCACTTGATACTCGCTCCATTGATAAGGGCGAAATGGCATAAACTCATAAGCACGCACATTTTCGGTGATAAATTGGTCAAAGGTAACGCCAAACCTCGACCATTGGTTAAACCGTCTAGTGGGGTGATAACCTTCGGCTAAAATCTGGAGTTTTTTATGCCTATCATCGGTGAGTAGGCTTTGGTATAAGCCTTTGATTTCAGCTTCCGTGCCTTCGATATACTGAAAAAATTGGCGTGTGCCATAACATAAAAAGCCTGAAATTTCATGTTTGGCATTAAAGGCATGAGCAACCGTAATGATGTCATAAAGAGTATTGGGATTCAGCCATCCTTTGCGAGTGATGGTGCTAGCATACGCTAAATAATAAAAACCTGACATAACGTTGTTCACCACACGATTGCTTATTGATTGAAATTTAAACAATTATTGTAGCAAAATTTTACCAAAAGGAAATAAAAGTTACAATAAAAACCCCATGAGAAAATCGCATGGGGCGTATCGTTTGCACAAAAAATAATCTTTATAAACAATTTTGTATCATCTTTATGATAAATAAAACTAAACAACAAATTAAAGTCAGATTTTAGCTGGAGTTAAAGATGCTGATTAGCCATATAGCTAGCGATGTTAACGAATCATGTTAACGAGTCACTTTACCACCCACGTCACCTACCATACCTTTGACGGTGTTTAAAATATCGGCAGGCAATACCACGGTTTTGGCATTCGGTGATTTTGCCATATCGGTCATAGCTTTGATGTACTGCTCACCTAGTAGATATAGCAGTGGAATTTCTTGTTCGCCAACCGCATCAGTAATCAAGCGAATCGACTGCTCACTACCTTTGGCAAGTACCACTTGGGCTTGGGCATCTCGTTTGGATGCTTCAAGGCGACCGTCTGCCTCGGCAATGGCTGCTTGTCGTTGACCATCGGCTTTGGTGACGGTAGCACGGCGTTGACGCTCGGCGGCGGCTTGTTCTTCCATTGCCATTTGCATGGTGGGTGATGGGCTAATATCTTGAATTTCCACGGTTTTTAGGGTGATGCCCCAATCAGCAATGTCATCAGAAATGCTGTTTTTTAACGAAGCCTTAATTTGGTCACGAGAGGACAACGCACTGTCAAAATCCATGTCACCAATAATCGAACGCAATGAGGTTTGTACCAAATTACGAATCCCTTGCTCATAGTTTTCAATCCCATATACCGCACGTTCTGGATGCACGATATTGATATACGCCACCGCATTGGCGATGATGACCACGTTATCTCGAGTGATGACCTCTTGGGATGGGATATCCAGTACGATGTCTTTGGTGGTGATTTTATATGCGACATTATCGACATACGGAATTACAAAACTCAAACCGGGTTCTAGGGTTTGGTGGTATTTCCCCAGTCGTTGCACAATCCATTTATAGCCTTGCGGTACGATTTTCACCCCTTTATATAAGGTCATCACCACAAAGGCAATTAACACAATGCCAAATCCGCCAAAAAACTCCATAATTTTTCCTCTTATTGTTATAAAAACAAACCCAATAACTATCGTATTGTAGGGGCTTATTGTATAAGCCCAATCTTTAAAATTTTAAACAGGGCGTAAGCCTTACGCCCCTACAACTGAAATTTTGGGTTTAGCATAAATTTAATGTACTGTCGTGGCTTTTACCAACAATTCATTACCAATCACATCGACCACCACCACACGTTCACCCACGGCTAATGGCATATTGTCTAAGCTACGGCAAGCCCATTCATCCGCCCCAAAAATCGGCACACTAAAGCGAACTTTGCCGAGTTTATCCAGTTGGGGGCTGTGGATAAGCATGCCTGTTTCACCAACGATTGAGCCAGCCCCTAAGCCTGCGGTAGTGCGATTGGTCAAACGAGGTTTGATAAATTTAAAGCCGACAATGGTAATGATGACCGACAACACCAACCAAATCACCACTTGTCCAAACCAACCAATCGGCAATACCCAAGCCAACAGCCCAGTAATGATAGCTCCCATACCGATGGTGAGGCTGACAAAACTGGTAATAAATAAATCGCCAATAATCAGCACCAAACCTAATATCAGCCAGTACCAAGGTTGTAGCGTCATGTGGTGTCCTTTTGTTGAGTTATTGGGGTGGAGTTTGTTTGGGTGGTTTTCACCCATTATCCAATAGTTATATGACAAAAGAATAAAGCCTAGTAGTAATATACGCAATGATGTTTTAGTAAATGGTGTGTATACTAAGAAGCGTACAATAAAAAACAGGACAATCAATGTCCTGTTTTTTATGATTAAAACTTTTATGATTAAACGTTGATGAATTAGTAACGTGTGATTAATGCAATCGGCTCTTTTTCATCCATCATGTCAACTGGCATAAATACCACGTTTGCCCCATTATGGCTGGCAAGTTCAATCACTTCTGCTACCGCATCATCGGTTACGCCTGCTTGGGTGGCATCGTCTGTGACTTGTAGTGTCTGCTTGGCTTCGTCAATCATCGCAGGGACGCTATAGCCTTGACGTACCAACAAGGTCACCGCATTGCCTTCAAAAGCAGAACGATAGATTTGTTGCAGGTCATTGCGTACCATTTTTTCGTTACGGGCTTTTTCAAGGTCGCCTTTGGCACTGTCAAAGCGAGTTTGACGTTGCTCGCCAACAATCTCTTGCACACCTTCGACAAACACAGTTGGAGCATCGTCATCAAGGTCAGCAGATAGATGCGACACGCTTGCCACAATCATGTCAGGACGGTCAACGATGGTATTGTATTTGCCAACATTGCGGTCATCACCCACCAAAATCACAGGTAGTGGGGTTTTGTTATATAGCTCTTGCAAACTTTTATCCACACGGTTAAAGAACTCTTTAAGGTATTTATCATCGTCTGATGAGCCTGTGCGGTCAGCTTTCGAGCCTGTTGGTAAAGTGGTGTTATTGACAGGGAAGGTCAATTCGCTCATGCTTTGTTGACGTTCGCTACCACCTTTGACCTCTTTAATTACACGGTTATCCACCGCTTCAATCAGACGTGCCATTTCACTGGTAATCACCAAAATATAATAATGATATGACTGTGATAGGTGACGCATAAAGTCACGAGTGGCAAACTTGGTATCCACGACTACACGTTCAGCTGTGTCAAATGGTAAACGCATCACTTCGGCAGAATTTGGGGTCGCAAAAATCGCCAAGGTATCTAAATTGTAGTTATGGTCAAGCTCATTGGTTTTTACAAGAATTTGGTCAAGTACCGCTTGAGCTGTGCGTTTGTCATAGCTTTCGGTGACACGCTCTTCGACTACTTTAAGCTGATTTTTTAGGACAATGGGGTCTTGCTCATTGTCTGGAAATGTGCGATGGGTAGGGACAAAGACACTGACCGCAGGTTCACCTTTGATGGTTTTTAATTGTTTTAACGTTGCTTTAAAGTCGCTGGTTGACATGAAGGTATTCCTTAATTAAATTGTCGTTATAAAAAGTTTGATAAGTAAAGAATTTGCCAAAAATTAGTAATAACAGCAAAGTCGCTGATGGCAAACGGCAAAATAATAGGGAGTAAAAAACACCCAAATCCCTATAAAAATCAATGACTAATAATGTAAATTAATCACTTGGGCTTAATAGGACTATACCAAGCTAGTCTTGCTGATAAGTAAAACAATGTAAAGTTTTTATCCCTTAACTGTTAGCAATGAGTTAATAACATATGAAGAGGGTAACCGCTAAGATAAAATAAGCGTGGTTTGTAAAAAATTGCCTTGTAATGGTGAAAAGTGGTAACTTTACGCCACTGTTTGTTAAACTAAAGGTCTGCTAAACTAACGTATTCGCATTAGATTTATAACAGTCGATTTAGAATAAAGGAAAACCCATGCCGACCCACAACTTACACCTTGTGAATTTTCACCAAGTCGATTTGACTACCCTCAAAACCCAAATCCTTGACGCATTGGACGATGGCAAGGCATTTTTGGCAATGCTCGATGATGAACCGACCGCAAGCGATAGCCAACACGCATTTAACGATATAATTGCCTTTGAACACGTCAACATGAGCCTAGACCGCAGTTGGGGCTTGCTATCACACCTTAATAGCGTGATGAGCAGTGATGACATTCGTGCCTTGCACCACGAGCTATTGCCCCAAGTGTCCGACTACAGCACCAGTGTGGGACAGCATTTGGCGTTATTTAGCCGTTATCAACAAATCATTGCCGATACGCCATTTTTTGATAACCTTGAGCCAGCACGTCAAAGAGCCTTAACCCTTGCCAAACAAGGTTTTGAATTATCAGGCGTGGCATTGCCAAGCGAGCAACAGCAACAATTTGCCAAGCTTGCTACCGAATTATCGAGTTTATCTGCCAAATTCTCGGACAATGTACTGGACGCAACGCAAAGTTATTTTTTACCCTTGACCCAAGACCAGTTGGCAGGATTGCCCGATACCGCCCTTGCGATGCTTGCCGATGCAGGGCAACGCTACCGTGAGCAAACAGGCGACACCACACCGACTGAATATGTCGCAACCCTTAATATTCCTGTGTATTTGGCGGTGATGACCTATGCCGATGACCGAGCGTTACGTGAACAACTGTATCATGCGTATGTCACTCGTGCCTCTGAAAATTTTGTCAAACCTGAATTTAACAATGCCGATATCATGGTCGAGATTTTGGCAAAACGCCAACAAAAGGCACAATTACTCGGCTTTACCAATTATGCCGAACTGTCGCTTGCCACCAAAATGGCGGATGATGTGGCGACTGTGGCGCAGTTTTTGCGTGATTTGGCGGTGCGTGCCAAACCCTTTGCCCTCCAAGACCTTAAACAGCTACAAACCGAGGGCTTGGCATTTGATATCGAAGAGGTAAAAGCGTGGGATACGGCGTATTTGGCAGAAAAAGTCAAACAACGCAAATTTAACCTCTCCCAAGAAGCGGTACGTCCGTATTTTCCGTTACCGACTGTGATTGCAGGTTTGTTTGAGATTGTCAAACGCCTGTTTGCGGTGACCATTGTCGAACAAACCGATAGCGTACAGCGTTGGCACGATGATGTGCGTTTTTACCACATTCTTGATGATAAAGGCGAATTGGTTGGCGGTTTTTATTTTGATTTATATGCCCGTCAAGGCAAGCGTGGCGGTGCGTGGATGAGTGGCTTCCAAGCCCGTTATCAGCACACCCCAAGCGGTCATCAGCAGTTGCCTGTGTGCTTTATGGTCGCAAATTTTAGCCCCTCGATTGATGGTAAACCGAGCCTGTTGACCCATGATGAAGTCACGACTTTGTTCCATGAATTTGGGCATGGCTTGCACCATTTACTCACCGAAGTCAGCGTCAGCGATGTGGCAGGGGTGAACGGTGTTGAATGGGATGCGGTCGAGTTACCCAGTCAGTTTTTGGAAAATTGGGCGTGGCACGCTGAAGGCATTGCATTGATTAGCGGTCATGTCGAAACAGGCGATACCTTGCCAATGGCTATGCTCAACAGTTTATTGTCTGCTAAAAATTTCCAAAGCGGTATGCAAACGCTTCGTCAGTTAGAATTTGCGTTGTTTGATTTATTGCTTCATGCCAAGCGTTCTGAAACGAGCTATGAGGACTTGCTTGAGTTGTTAAACCAAGTGCGACAAGACGTGGCGATTATACCTGTGGCAGAGTATAACCGCTTTGCCAATGGATTTAGTCATATTTTTGCAGGGGGTTACTCGGCAGGATATTATTCGTATAAATGGGCGGAACTGTTGTCGGCTGATGCGTTTGATAAATTCGAGCAAGAGGGGATTTTTAATGCCGATACAGGCAAGGCATTTCGTGAGCAGATTTTGGCAAGGGGCGGTTCTCGAGATGCCAAAGTGAATTTTGAGGCGTTTCGTGGGCGTGAAGCGAGTATTGAGGCGTTGCTTCGCCATTCAGGGTTTTATGATGAATTGCTGAGTGATGATAGTGATAATCAACATACACAATCGTGGTAAAATATTGATAAATATCGCATTGTGGTAGGGGCGTATTGTATACGCCCTCATTAATATTTGGTTTATTATTTGGAAAAAATCATGCGTTACCAATCCAACCGCCCAAAACGCCAATTTTTGGCAGGTGTGACCTGTAAAAACTGCGGTGAACTTGACAAAACCGTCCAAATCACCCTCTTTGAACCGATCCTAGACGAATACATTGAATGTGTCGCCTGTGGCTACAGCGAACGCCGACCGACCAAAGAGGAATTGCCCCTAATTCAGCAAGTCAACCAAACCGATGAAGTTGGCGTGGTACAGTTTAAATAACGGCTTATTGCATACAACATTTTGGCTTAAAAAAAAGCAATTTTATCCTAAACAATTTTATTTTTGCTGTATCTTTGCTATAGTAATCATTAACTGTAAACAACGATTGCCATTTGATGAAATGTTTACACGCCCCATCGCCCTAAATTCTGTGTTACGCTCATGTAGACGATGGATAAGGGTTTATAAAATGCTAATAATATCAAGTGATTAAAAGGGAAACTCCCCCAAATGAAACTATTTAGCCTAAAAAAAGAACCCAAAGAACCAGCAAAGTTATCTGCTGACCCCCTTGCCAACACCTCAATCCCTGACCTTGCTGATGAGCCAAATCTGCTAGACGAAGGATTAGACTTAACAAAAATTAATCACGAGCCAGCCATGACTGCAAATAGTACAAATACTAATCTGAATCCCAATAAAGACCCCATGGATGAATTTTCGCTAGAAGCGTTGGACTTAAGTAGTTTAGATGATGACTTGTTCGGCACAAAACCTAGCCAAAATACCGCACCTGTTGCCCAGCAAGCCAACAATACCGATATTTTAGATTTTGACAATTTTGACTTGGGTGATTTGACCACGGCTACGCCTGTTGTTAATACGCCTAGCACAGCCACCACAGGGCAAACACACACCTCAGACATCAATTTTGATGAAATGATGGCATTTGATAATTTGGACTTCCAAGAGCCTAAGATGACCGCCACGCCATCAACTGCCCAAGCTATCCATACGCCATCTGCCACCACGTCTGAGCCGACTTTTGATGCCCTAGATAATTTAGATAGTTTAGATAATCTAGATACGTTAGACGCTTTAGATACCCAAGCCCATCATCTGCAACAAAATGCTCAAGATAACTTAGCACCTTTGAGTATGAATAAGCCAGCTGATGCTTATGATGAGTTGCTTAATATAGCCAATGATGACTCAGTGTTACAGTCATCCTTACCTGAAGACATCCCTGCCAACTCAGCTGTACCTGTAGCAAAAACCAAAGGCAAAAAATTTGCATTTGGTGGGTTTGGTAAAAAAGACAAAAAAGATAAAAAAGATAAAAAAGATAAAAAAGTAGATAAAATTGTCAACACCCCCAATACCCCTAACGTCCCTAACAAATCTGCCAAACAGCCCAACAAGCTATTATTATTGTTATTGCCGTTGGTATTATTGGCGGTGGGGGCATGGTATTTCTTGACCCAAATGAACAATGATACCCCTGCACCAGCCCCAGTTGTTGCCCCTGTGGTCAAACCAAAACCTGTTGCTTCTGCCCCTGCATCCACACCCACGGTCGCCAGTGTAGCTTCAGCGACTGCCAGTGCCTCAGCTACCGCCTCAACTTCGGCTTCGACTGCCACCGCCACCACGACCTCAGCCAGTACAGCCAGCGACACAGCGACCAAAGTCGCCCCAGTTGCTACCCCAGAGCAAATCCTTGCCCCTGCTGTACCGACTGACCCAGCGATTGCCAAAGAAGAAATCGACCGCTTGGCAGAGCAGAGTAATCAGCTAAAAGAGCAAGAAAAAATGATTGAAGAACAGCTTGCCATGATGAATGAGCTATCAAGCAAAAAAGAAGAGCGTATCAAATTGCTAGAGCAACAAGTGGCTCAATTGGAACAACAAAAGGCCGCCGAAAAAGCAGGTAAAACCGCACCAGCCAAGCCATAACCCTCAGGCGACTGACGTTAAATCATGCTGACGATTGCCAATCAATCCACCTTGTTTCAAGACCGCTATCAAGCGTTAATCATGCCCGTCCCAGTGTCGGGCATTTTTCGTCATCGCCTACTGCTAAGATTTCAATCGTTATACCCAGAACAATATGCCCAATATAAGCAAATCTGTGAGCGTAGCGAATTGGCATTGGGGGAAATCTTGGTATTGGACGTGCAACAAGATTTAATCGGTATGGGTGTGGGACGAGCGGTATCCAAGCCCAAATTTATCGTGATGATGGCAGTGACAACAGTTAGTGAAAGCTCACCGCATCTGTCTGCCATACAAGGGTGTTTTCAAGCCCTTGAGCCATTGCTGATGCGATGGGGTCGTTATGATGGCATTCGCCGTGTGGCATTGCTTGGGAGTGATGATTTGATAATCCCAACGGATTTGAGTTTTGACGGGGCGATTTTACCGATGGTCGAAAAATACCTACAGCCTATCAGTCGATTGAATGTGGTACTATATCGTTAGTGTGTATAGAGCTATTGCTTTAACTAAAGCCCATCAACTATTTCACCTCAGAAAGGTAAGGTGCGTCATACGCACCGATTGAAGATATTGATTTTGAATGGTGCGTATGACGCACCTTACGAATGTAAATTATTTTAGAATCATAGACTTATCAATAATAATAGCGTTTGTTATACCGAATTTAGGTTATTCACCAATTTAATTGGCTGTAATCGTCCATTGGCTTCCAATTCAGCAATCCCCAAAAACTGTTCACCACAAAATAGGCGTACTTCTTGTGTATTGTCGCTTAAAACCTGTTGTTGAGTTGCATCCGTTTTGATATTAAGACGTTGACCGTGTTTGATACGTTCCGCTTGTGCTTCATCCAGTTGTAGCCTTGGCAAAGTTTTAACACATTCATCCACTGGCAATAGCTTGTCAAAACGTGCCTCAAAATCCAACTGCTCAAAGTCAGCCAACGTTATCGCATTCTCAAGGCTAAAATCACCTGTGGCGGTACGTCTAAGGGCAGTCAAATGCCCCAAAGTACCGAGAGCTTTGGCGATATCTTCCCCCAATACACGCACATACGTGCCTTTGGAACAAGTTACGTTCAGTTGTAACTCATTGGCAGATAGTGGCTTGAGGTCAAGCTGAAAAATAGTAATATTTCGAGCCTCACGCTCAATTTCAATACCTTCACGAGCCAGTTCATACAGTTTTTTGCCGTCTTTTTTGAGGGCGGAATACATGGGTGGAATTTGGGTTTGCTCACCCAAAAACTGCTGACGAACACCCTCTAAAGTAGTGGTATCAAGGTTGGCTGTGTCTAGGTTGAGTAACGGAGCGGTGGCAATCACTTGCCCCTCGGCATCGCCTGTGTCGGTTTGCTCACCCAATTTGATAATGGCTTGGTAGGATTTGATGGCTTCGAGTTGATAATGGCTAAATTTGGTCGCTTCACCTAGACAAATTGGCAGTAAGCCAGTCGCCATCGGGTCAAGCGTACCTGTATGCCCTGCTTTTTTGCTGTCATGGACAGGGGATTTTAGCAAATACTTGACCTTGGACACGACTTGTTGTGAAGTCATGCCTTGGGGCTTGTCAATGAGTAATACGCCTGAAACGATGGATTTAGCTTGCATCATTGTTAGGATTTTCTTCGCTAGCATTACCATCACTGCTTTGCACCGCTTTAGAAATCAAATTCATCATATAGTTGGCATTGGCGGTGACTTCATCATAATGGAAGCGTAGGCGAGGGGTGGTGCGAGTTTTTAACAAATGGCTAAGTTGGGTACGTAAAAAACCACTGGCTTTGTTTAATACATCAAGGCTTTCGGTGTGATAATCCTTTGCCATCGCATCGTCCATGGATTTTTCCATGATGGTGACGTAGATGTCGGCATAACCCAAATCTGGGCTAATTTTGACACTCGAAATGGTGACAAAGCCTGTCAAACGTGGGTCGTTGACTTCGTCACGGATTAGTACGGCTAAATCACGTTGGATTTGGTCGGCTAATCGTTGTAAACGTTGGTTCATGTTATATTCCTAAAATATTGTAAGGTGTGTCTTACGCACTCTTTATAGTTAATTTAATGGGAAATAACCATGTTATTAAAGGGCGTATGCAATACGCCCCTACAACAAGGTAGATTATTTCTATTTCAAATTACTATATCTTTGTCATTTTTGGGTGCGTGGGACGCACCTTACTTTTAAAAGGTCTTATAAAAAAGGTCTAACGTTTAAATTAGACCTTTTATTAATAATTTAAAGCGTTGATACAGCCTTATATAGTGAGTTGAATTAGCAATTAACGTGGATTTTGTAGGGGCGTATTGTATACGCCCAAAATCTGCAAAGATGATTCCTAATTGTATCTACTATATATCGTAGGGCTTACGCAAAAATGCCATTTGTAGGTTGGGTGGAAAGAATGACACCCAACATAAAGCCTTCAAATTGTTGGGTGTCGCAAGCTCTACCCAACCTACGATTTGGCTAAATGCGTAAGTCCTATATCGGTGAATTAAGCCAAAGAAAGTTGGTTAACCCACCTAAGATTACACACGATTACAGGGTGCGTTTAACTTCATGGATTTCAAAGACTTCGATTTTATCGCCTGCTTTGACTTCATAGCCTTTTACCGCTAGACCACATTCCATACCTGCACGTACTTCATTGACATCGTCTTTAAAACGGCGAAGTGATTGCAGTTGACCTGTAAATACCACTTGGTCATCACGCAGTACACGAATCGGCTTATTACGGATAATATTGCCTTCCATGACCATACAACCTGCGGCATAACCAAAGCGACTTGAATGGAATACTTCACGCACTTCAGCAATACCCAAGATTTGTTCACGGTGTTCTGGGGCTAATAGACCGCTCATGGCAGCTTTAACATCGTCAATCAAGCCATAAATCACGCTGTAATAGCGAATGTCCAGTCCTGATTCATCGGCTTTGCGTTTGGCGGCATTGTCGGCACGCACATTAAAGCCCAATAGTACCGCTTCGCTAGATTCGGCAAGTACCACATCCGATTCTGAAATAGGGCCTACGCCTGATGAAATGACTTTAACTTTCACTTCATCGGTAGATAGTTCATCCAATGAGGCAAGCAATGCTTCCAATGAACCACGCACATCGGTTTTGAGAATCAAATTTACTGATGGTAGTTTGGCATCGTTCATTTGGTCAAAGAGATTTTCAAGACGTGATTTGGCTTGACGCTCAAGCACTTTTTCACGCTCACGCACGGTACGGTATTCAGCGACTTCACGGGCTTTTTTCTCATCATCCACCACCATGAACTCACTACCTGCCATTGGGGTGTCTGGTAAACC
Organism: Moraxella sp. TY6; assembly: GCF_048551375.1. NCBI lineage: Bacteria > Pseudomonadati > Pseudomonadota > Gammaproteobacteria > Moraxellales > Moraxellaceae > Moraxella > Moraxella sp. TY6. The sequence continues at coordinate 49,907 of NZ_JBLYZJ010000012.1, forward strand.
GAGAATTTCAACAGGAATTGAAGGGCCTGCCGTGGTAATACGTTGACCATTTTCATCGGTCATCGCACGCACACGCCCATAATATTCGCCTGCCAATACCAAATCACCTTGGTTTAGCGTACCTTGTTTGACCAATACGCTGACCACTGCACCACGACCTTTTTCAAGGCGAGATTCGATAACGACACCTTGAGCAGCACCGTCAGTGGCAACTTCAAGTTCCATGACTTCGGCTTGTAGGTGAATCACTTCAAGTAATTCGTCAATGCCTTGACCTGTTAACGCTGATACTTTAACAATCGGTGTATCACCGCCCCATTCTTCTGGCACGACTTCTTTGGTGGTCAATTCGTTCATCACACGGTCAGGGTCGGCACTGTCTTTGTCCATTTTGTTAATGGCAACGATAATCGGTGTACCTGCGGCACGAGCATGGTCAATTGCTTCGGCAGTTTGAGGCATCAAGCCATCATCGGCAGCCACGACCAATACCACGATATCAGTGGCTTTTGCACCACGAGAACGCATCGCAGTAAAGGCGGCGTGACCGGGGGTGTCAAGGAAGGTGATAACGCCTTGGTCAGTTTCAACATGGTATGCACCAATGTGCTGTGTAATACCACCTGCTTCACCTGATGCCACTTTGGTTGAGCGGATTTTGTCAAGCAATGAGGTTTTACCGTGGTCAACGTGACCCATGATGGTGACGACAGGCGGACGAGATTGAATATTACTACTCTTTTCGCCCACCGCTTCACGCAGTGAGTCTTCAACTTGGGTCGAGCTGACCAACACAGGGTTATGACCGAGTTCTTCGACCAATAACGCAGCGGTTTCTTGGTCAATGGCTTCGCTTTCACGTGCCAATTCACCCATTTTCATCAGCATTTTGACCACTTCACGTGCCTTGATTGCCATTTTTTGAGCAAGGTCAGATACGATGATGGTTTCGCCAATTTCAACGTTATGTACGATTTTTTCCACAGGTTTTTCAAACTTATGTTTGTTTGCCTGTGAGGATTTTAGCCCACGACTGCGGTTCTTGATTTCCTGTTCGCCATCATCATCACGGCGACGACGGCGGTTTTTGTTGGCAGAGGTGGTTGAGCCACGTTTGATTTCACGGCGTTCTTGTTCAAATGAGTCTTCAAGTGCCGCTCCGACTAGACCTTCAGCCAAGGGTTCATCCTTGCCACGTACCACAGTGGTAGTGGTTGGTTCGGTGTCATTGGCGTATTTGCTTGCCATCTGACGCATTTGCTCTAAAGTGCGTTGTTGAGCTTCTTCCGCTGATTTACGGCGACTTTCAGCTTCCAACTTACGTAAGCGTTCTTCTTCCGCTTCACGGGCTTTGCGTTCAGCATCGCTTTCTTTTTTCACATCTGCTTTTTTGACAGGTTTTGCAGGTGTAGTGGCTTTTTTGTCGCCTTTACGCACTTCGACCGATACACTGCTGACCGCAGAGGTCGAGCTATCTTCTGTTTTGCCTTTACGCACTACGACACTGCTAGTCGTGACACTGCTGTCATTGCTGTCTTTTTTACCACCGCCCAAATTGGCACGCATGGCAGCAAGGGTCGCTTGCTGACGTTGTTCGGCTTCCTTTTTGGCTTGCTCTTTGGCTTGTTGCTCTTTGGCTTTTTGTTCTGCTAGGGCTTTGGCTTTTTCAGCTTTTTCAACAGCAGCTTGCTTTTGGGCTTCAAGTTCTTGGGCCATTTTTTCTGGGTTGGGTTTTTCAAACACGACTTTTTTACGTCTTTCTACTTCAACGTTTTTCGCTTTACCAGACGTACCTGTGACTTTAGCAGTCGAGGTTTGTTTGCGGTTAATGCTGATGCGAGATTTTTCTTGTTCGCCGTGGCTGTGTTTTAGATACGCCACGAGCTGTTCTTGTTCCCGTTCGGTGACGATGTCGTTATCGCCACGAGCAGGCAGACCAGCATCAACCAGTTGTTTTTTGATTGCATCAACGGTCGTATTTTTGCTCATTTCTGCAAGTTCTTTGACGGTTTTATCTGCCATTCATACACCTTTATTATTCGTTAAACCATGATTCACGAGCTTTCATAATCAACTCACCTGCGGTTTTTTCGTCCAAGCCTTCGATGTCTTGAATGTCAAAAATGGCTTGTTCTGCAAGGTCATCAAGGGTGATAACATCACGTTCGGCAAGTTTGTACGCCCATGCGGCAGTCATGCCTTCCATGTTAAGGAGTTCTGGGCTTGGCTCTTTGATATTTTGTTGTTTGACCAATTCATCGGCAATTACCGCTTCTTTGGCACGCTCTTGAATGGCATCAATGGCTTCATCGTCTAAACCGTCAATGTCATAAAATGTTTCGGCTGGTACATAGGCAACTTCCTCAAGGGTCGTAAAGCCGATATCAACCAAGGCTTGGGCAAGGTCTTCGTCTACTTCTAGGCGATGGTAGAATAAATCACGATAGACTTTGGTTTCGGTTTCTTGTTTGGCGTTGTATTCGTCTTCAAGCATCATATTGAGGCGATAGCCTGTCAACTCAGAAGCCAAACGCACGTTTTGCCCTTGTGAGCCAATGGCACGAGCCAATTGGTCATTGGTGGCGAAAATAATATCGGCAATTTTGGTATCTTCATCAAGGATGATACGGTCAACGTCCGCAGGCTCTAAGGCACTGATGATGTATTGGACAGGATCATCTGACCACACTACCACATCAATGCGTTCGCCTTCAAGTTCTTGCTGTACCGCTTGGATACGTGTGCCACGCATACCGATACACGCACCGACTGGGTCGATACGATGGTCATTGGTTTTAACCGAGATTTTCGCTCTTAAACCAGGTTGGCGAGCGACATCACGGATTTCGATGATTTGTTCGGCGATTTCTGGCACTTCTTTTTGCATCAAGGCAATCAGCATTTGGGGTGAGGTGCGTGATAACACCAATTGAGCCCCACGATTGTCACGATTGACTTGCTCTAAAATTGCATTGATACGGCTTTTGGCACGTAATTGCTCACGAGGTAACATCTTGTCACGAGGCAAATAACCTTCAACATTATCACCCAAATCAATGATATAGCCATCACGAGCAGGTTTTTTGACCTCACCTGTAATCATCTCGCCCACACGAGGTTCAAACGCATCTGCGACCAATGAACGCTCGGCTTCACGGATTTTTTGGATAATCACCTGTTTGGCTTGGGTGGCAGCGATACGACCAAATTCAATGGACTCGATTTGTTCTTCTTTGACATCACCGATTTTCCACTCATCTTGGTCTAAATCAGTAATGGCAAGTTGGCAAGCGGGCATTTCGTGGTCTTCATCAGCAACCACTGTCCAAAAACGATAGGTGTCATAATCGCCTGTTTTGCGGTCGATATGCACACGAATTGCGACCTCAGGTTGCTCACTATAGACCTTTTTCTTGGTTGATACCACCAAGGCTTGCTCAATCGCCTCAAAAATATCTTCAGGGTTTAAGCCTTTTTCATTACTTACAGTTTCGACAACTGTCAAAATTTCTCGATTCATTTAATCACCTACGGTTAGCTATTTTTGTTAAACATCATCATGTTAACAAAAGACTGAATAAGCAAAAGGTTTTAACCCTGCACAACGAGTAAAATTTAGTCGTTATTTAAATTGGTTAATATTGATAGGTTAAAATTGATACACCAAATTGGCTTTATCAATATTATCCAACACCACGCTGATAAGCTCATTGTCTGCCTGAATGCTCAACTGCTTATCATCAATGGCAGATAGCACGCCTGTCACTTTACGGCGTTTTTCTGTGCCTGCACCAATCGCATGAATCAAACGCAAACTGATGGTTTGTCCCACATAATCATGTAATTGATTGGCAGAAAAGAACGAACGGTCAAGCCCTGGGGAAGACACCTCAAGCATGTATTCACCTGCAATCGGGTCATGGACATCGAGTACGCCACTGACTTGATGGGTCACGGCAGCACAATCCTCAATGGTCACCTGCTGACCCCCTGCTTTATCCTCAGGCAATGACTCAATATAAATACGTAACAGCGATTTACGCCCTTGGGGAACAAACTCAATTCCCCACAAACTCACATCACAAGCGGTCACCGCTGGCTCAATAATTTGGGTCAACTCAGCGACTTTAGTTGATAGTTTCATGTCTTTTTTTGGCTTCCTAAAAGCTTTTTAAGTTAAAGGTGAATGTATTCATGGTATGTTGAATCACGATAAGGGTTAATCTAGCAAAAAAAATGCAATTGATAAACCGATAGATACAAAAAAACCCACAAACAAATTGGTGGGCTTTTAACTTAATAAAAGTGTGTAGAATTAAAAATTCGTATCAAATAACAAATTTTTAATTAACTAAAAAGTGGTAGCGGGGGCTGGATTTGAACCAACGACCTTCGGGTTATGAGCCCGACGAGCTACCAGACTGCTCCACCCCGCAACAATTTAGAAGGCATATTCTAAAGATAATTCATATACTTGTCAAGGCTTATTTGAGTGATTTATTAAAAAAATATACTAACGCTCAAATTTTGGTGCGAATGGAGAGAGTACAACCTTCCATTCATATAGTACCATACCGTATCACATCACTAGATTCATCAATAAGTTGCATGATTTGGTTAAATCATACTGTTTCATGATGAACACTTAATCTCTGCTCTTTTGGTACACTGCATGGTACACTAAAAAAATTGGTTAGACAAGGAAATTAATATGTCAGAACGCAAAACTATAAGCACAGACCGTAGTATCAGTAGCCATAAAGCCGAAGATAAAGAATATTTGGTTGGGGTATCGCAACGACCAAATCTTTTTTTGATGGTACGACCCAATGGCACAAAGTCTTGGATTTTTCGTTACACTTCACCAATTAATGGTAAAAGACAACGAATCTCGCTTGGTGTTTATCCTAGCATATCTTTAGCTAGGGCAGGGGAGTTATGGCAAGAATATACCGAATTATTAAGCAAAAACATTGACCCCAAAAGTCACAGAGAACAAGTAAAGCAAAACATTATAGATGAGAATCGTAATACGTTTGATTACTTTTCACAGTGTTATTTTAAAACGATTGAATCAACACTTGCTGATAATACAATTAATCGTAAGCGTAATCATATTGCGTTATTGTGTAGCTATCTAGGGGATATGCCGATTAGTGAAATCAGTTCACCTAAAATGTTGGAGGTATTATTAGATATCCAACAACATTCGCTACAAGCCAATGGTGTGCCTACTCAAAAGGCGGAGCGTTGTGCCAGTATTGCCAGTGATATATTTACCTATGCAATTACTAGAGGTCATTGTATCAACAATCCTGCTATGCTTATGAAAAGTCAATTGGATAAACCTCGTTATGGACATAGACCTGCGATTATTAAGCCTTTGGCGTTTGGACAGTTATTGCGAGATATTGAATCTATTGCCAATAAGGTAGATGCTAATACAATCACCTCGCTACGTCTGTTACCCTTGTTATTTGTGCGTAATGGCGATTTAAGGCATATGAAGTGGGGCGATATTGATTTTGAAGAGAGTAAATGGCGTTTTCAACCTATGAAAGGCAAGGGTAGGGAAAATATGGTTCATGAAATGGTTGTGCCTTTGTCAAAACAAGCCATTGAGATATTGAAGCATCATTATCAGTTTACGGGGCATACTGACTATGTTTTTCATAGTACATCAGCAAAAAAGAAAGGGGTTATTTCAGATGTAACTGCTAATAACCATTTAAAAGAACTGGGTTATAAAGACATCCATTGTGTGCATGGTTTTCGTGCAAGTGCCAAAACCATGCTACAAGAACAGCTAAAGTATCCTGCGGTCATTGTCGAAATGGGCTTGGGTCATATCACCAAAGACCAAAACGGCACAGCTTATGGACGATTTGAGTTTTTAGATGATAGAATCGAGATGATGCAAACATGGGCGGATTACCTAGATGCGTTACGCAATGAGGAAGATACCACACGCTTTAAAAATCGCTTACAAGGCAATACCATCCAAGACCCTGCTAAAATGCTTGAGATACTTGCAAATCAGATGGGCAAAGAAAGTTTATTAAAATTATTAAATTGATTATTTATTAAAAATTAATAAAATATACAGTATTTATAAAAAACTTTATTTCTTCTTTTTAGTGTTGAGTATGCAACATAAATTACTGACTAATATCAATAATTTGTACAATCTAAGCAGTAGCTATTTTATTGTTGGCGTGGCAGAAGAAAACAGCAGAACTAAATTTCCCAATTTTTGAAATGGATGATGAACATAGCTACTTTTTGATTAGCTTGCCGATTCATGAGGATTGTTTGACCGATATAAATATTGCCGTACAAGATAGCAGACAAGTCACCATACAAGATAATCACATTACCCAAACATTTTAATGTGTTAGTCCAAACCTAATCTGACAAGCCTACCTTCTCTTTATGAATATCTGTCAGATGAGGTTTGAATTATTACAGTATGTCTTACTTACTCGCTCTTAATCTTGCCATTGCGTTTTCTAAATTTTGACTACTGTCACTATTTCCAACTTCTTTTAACCGCTCGGTACTATCACGCATGGCATATAGACTACCTAAACTTGCTTGTACTTTCTTAAATGTTGTTATAGCATCTTGATAGCCTGTTTGAATAAGTTTAGTAACGGTGGCTTCAGAAAAATCCAACATTGCCCCAAAACCACCCATATCAATACTTGGGCGAATCTCAATAATACTTGCTTCGGGAAAATCATGCCGATGCCATAATGACGTACCATCGAGATGAACTACTACAATATGTTTACAACCTGCTTTGATAAGGGGTTCAATCGGTGTATTACCTTGTGACTTTATCATGCCACCTTGACCACCATCTGTATAGCGTGATTGGTTTTCATCTTGATAGGCTTTAAACAGCAAAGGTAAGGCAGAAGAAGCCAAAATAGTTTCTTTTTGTTGTTCAAGTGGCAAGGATTGAATATGACGAAACTCTGATGAATGGTTATTTATACCCAATATTTCAGTTTGAAAGCCATCTTTAATTCCCATATAAAAATCGGTCAATGCTTTACCATTATGGGTCTGTGGGAATATTGATACATACAAAGGAATGGATTTTTGAAGGTGTGACAAATCCAAATATTCCTGTAGCAAATCCTGTAAGACATCATCTTTGATAATACTTTCAACTTCTAAGTTTTGAACCAATGTTGTTGCGATACCAATAGGGTTGCTAAATTTTAAACCCGCCGAAACTAAAAATGTGATGTAGCCTAGTGATTGCTTCGGTGATAAATCAAATCTAACCCCCCTCACTCCAAACTGTATAGGGTTTTGCTCGGGGAGTACACGCCATACGTTTTTCATGCGTGTAATGCCTTCATTGAGATTAGGGGCAGAAGCTAAAATTGCCCCATTTAATGCACCAATACTTGCTCCAGCAATCATATCCACTGGGATATTCAATTCTTGCATCGCCTGCATAACACCAACGTGATACGCACCTTTTGCCCCACCGCCTGACAATACCAATCCAATTTTATCATTCATCGTTTTTATCCCTTATGCCACAAATATATTTTGCATCATGCGTTGGCTTACTCGATTGATATCAATCATTTCAATTACTAGGTCATCATATTCTTCTACGTTCTCTGTTAGCATGGGGAGTTGTGTTGCTGTGAATACCATTGGGGAATGTTTAGGATTTTTCCAACTCCAATCTCCTTGATATTGTAAGGCGTACTGCATATCTTGGGTACTTGCACGATGAGCGGTTGGTTCTAGCCATTGTTTTTTTAGGAAGTCGTCAGTGGCATTTTTATGAAGTAGTGATTTTTGTATTGTGATGATTTTATTTTTAAGTGTATTAAGCTCTTGTTCACGCTCAGTAGGATTTAACTGTTGCAAGAACAGCCCAAAATCGCCCCACTTTAAAGTATCTAAGACTAAAAAACACTGACCCATTGGTGATAGCTCGACATATTGCTCTGCTTCCCACGCACTGAGGACATTTTGTAATTGTCTATCTGCTCTATCTGACCACTCTAGACGGTCAATACGAGATGAAAGCTGATGATTGATTTCTTGCACCTGTTCTTGTAAGTCAGCGACAAAATGAGCGATTTCTGCGACATTATTTTGTGTTTGGCTCAAAGCAGTATTAAGCGTCATGATGGCATTAGCATGGGCTTGTTGATGTTGGGAGATTTCTTGAAAATACCCTTGGCAAGCCTCCAATCCAGCAATGACATGGTCATTGATGTTTTCTTGAGCCATTTGGGTTTTGCCATTCAAGATGTGAAAATTACGTTTGAAAAAACTTTGTGATACTTCTTTTTGGTGCTGATTGAGGCGATTAGCGACATCTAGTCCATTGACAAAGTCGATAACCATTTTATCTTTTAGGTAAGGGAAAGTTTCGTTTATTTTGTCAAGATGAATAGGGGCTAGTTGCATGGGTTGCTCCTTGATACGCCAAAACTATCCTATAAGCTATAGGATAGTTTTCGTATGCTTTTGTTATTATTTAAGCAGATTTAATTTCTTCAACTTTAAATTTTTCAGCAACACTTTCCCAATCAGCTTTCATAGTGTCATGGTCGTGTTTAGCTTGTAAAATTGTATTTTTATAAGATTGCTGTTCATCTTTTGATTTACTTTTTATCTCACTTTCAAGCTGAATACCCTTCTGTGTTTCATTTACGATTTCTGTAACTTTCTTTCCAAAATTATCAATATAATCTGTACTTTGCTTTAATAGCTCTTGTGTCTTATCTTCAACTTGTTTTCTTAAAGGGAATAGAAACTCTTTATCGATAATCTTGATTAAAAGGTCAATAGTTTTTTGTTTGGAGATGGTAAAAGTAGAATACTCAACAGTGTATGTACCCCAACTTTTACCAAATAGTCCACCTAAACCCCTCTTGGCTTTACCAAAAAACCCTGACTCTTGACGCCTTTCTGTAAAATCTTTTCTTCGCTCTTTTAAGTCAATACTGCCCACTTTAGCCTTTTGCTTTTGTAAATTTTTCATTGCATCAAAATCAATGCGTAAATCAATACCTTCTTCAGAAAAATCGCTTTTTATTTCTTTGAGTAACTTAAGACTATTTTGGTTGATGTCATTTGTTAATTCTTTAACAGCCTCTATACTTTCATCTAATAGTGAATCAAACGCTTGAACGACATTGTCATCGACAAATTTTTCCACTGTTTTCACAGCTTTCTCTTTAAATTCCTTTAAGTCAGCTTCGCTAGAAAATACTAAATTATTACCATCAGATTTGGCTCTAGCACGAATTTTATCTAAGTCTTCTTTTTCTTTTGCTACCTGTGCTTCGCTTTTTGGTGTTAAGATATTTATTATTCTGTTTATGCCTTTGTTTTGGGCAAGAGCATCCATTTCCTGCTTTTTTGCAGTATTCATTTCTTCTTCAAACATATTAGATATTGAACGCTGTGTTTCCAAACTAATAATTTTCAACTTATCTTCTAAGTTTACTTTAAGTAATATATTTCTTTTCGATTCATCAACTTTATTAATTAGCTCTTGTTTGCTTATGTCCCAATGTTCTTTTTGTGCCTTTAAGTCGTTCAGTAAATTGGTTAGCCTATCAATTTCTTGTGCAGACATATTTTCATATTTCGCAAAAAAACCACGAATATCTAAAGTGTTATGCAAGTTATCAAATACATGACTTGCCCCTGCTAATGCAGATTGCATAGCAATAAATGGGGCGTTTTTTTGCATATTGATGACGATATTATTTAATGGTTCAGACATTCTTCCTTTCTTTCGTACGCTCTCAACCTTTCTCACAATTTTATCTAAGCTTGCATCAGGATAGTCATCCTCTGCATCTTCACCAAATGCTTTATGAGCAAAATCAGCAATCCAAGTGTTTTTTTCATAAGCAGGTATTGATTTATCATTGTTAATCTGTGTAGCCATTCTTTCAGCTAAATAATGATTACTGGCAGAAATTGCATAAATATTGTCTAACTCAATTCTATCTTTCAAAAGATTATGAAAAATATGAGTGCGAGTAGAGTCAGCATCATCAGCATTGGCATTTTTTTGGTCAAATTTATTGACTAAGGCAAATAGGCGAGATTTCTGTACTGTTGGGATTTTACTAATTTGCTCTTTGACATCCTTCTCAGCATCAGAATTTAGCTGAGTATAATCTAATACAATCATCACTGCCGAACTACGTTCTAACTGCTGTGCTAAGGCTTCTTTTAATTCATCTTGACCTGCTTCATTCGGACCCGCTGTGTCCAACAACATAAAACGACCTGCTGTCTCAAAATCTCCCTCTAAATTAAAGGCAACATCAATTCGAGGTAAGTTTTCAAAATTTTTATATTCATCAAAAGGGAAATGTAAAATGGCTGTTTCATCTTGGTTTTCTTGAATATCGCTAATTTTCTTTGATAGACGAACCAAATCGTTAAGCATATACAAAAAATCAAATATGCTTTGCTCTCCTGTGTACAATGTTTGGAATTTACCACCTGTACTGACAAAGTCAATCAATCTTTTCATATCTTCGTGCATAGCTTCAGACTTAGGCACAAGATGTAATTTATCTTTTAGCTTCTCCAAGAAGTTATTAATAACCGTTGGATTAATGGTAAGGGTAGGGGTTGTTTGATTTGGCTTATGGCAAATAAGTGTTGGTAATGCAGTCATTGGACGATTACGGTTTGGTAAAATTTCACGCCCAACAATGGCGTTGATAGTAGTTGATTTACCTGCTTTCATTGTGCCAACAACAGCAAGCACAACATCAAATTTTTCTAGTTTAGTAATTTCATTTTTAAGAATCTGCTGAAAATCATGGGATTTTTCAACGGTTAAAATACCTTGTTTACTATCATCTTTATCTTTAGATTCTTGTTTCAAAATACCATCTAAGCTTTGCAAAATCTCAATTTGCTTATTAAGAATTTGCAAAGTGGTTTTTTTATAGCCATTGATGTCATCAAGGTTCATTGATTCTACTGACATGGTAAACTCCTTAAAATATTGCTATTAATGTTTAAACTACTGAAAAATATCATTAACTAATAATAAATATCCTGCAAAACAACCTCTAAAAACTGTCCTTATTTGGTTTCTCCAAATACCCCTGCAACTGTTGCACAAGCTTCACCTTCATCGCATCAGGGGCGACAACATCCACATAAGGAATCCAATAACGAATTAACGGTAAAATCTCCTGCTCATGCACCTTTTTACACGCCACAATCAACGTACCATCCGTCAACTCTCGCATGATTTCTTGATTCGGCAATAGATTACGTCTCGTGAAATACACCGCCACCTCACCATCCACCTTGAGAATCACCTCATCAATCACACCCTCAAAATAAATCCCATCACCAGCCTCGATACGCTCATTGATAGCCTTATCAACCACAAACGTATCATCTTCAACTTTAGGCAAGCTAATCCGAGTAAAACTAAACACCTTAATCTTGTCATCATGTATCGCTATCAGATACCACACGCCACTTTTATTCACCAACTTATAAGGCTGAACCACATACGCCACACTGCTATCACTGGCTTTGGCTTTTACCCTACGATAATGAAAGGATAAATATTGTCGATTCACAATCGCTTGATTAATCAAATCAAACTCAGCTTGCTTATTGCCAATGCTTTCATAATTAAAGCCTTTGATATTGATACTGTCTAACAGGTATTTATGAAAAAAGTTTTGGTCAACCTTACTAAACAGCTCACTGACACTGGCAAAGTCCGCAAAACGCTTAATATCGGCAATGGTGAGTTTGCCAAGATAGCTAGGTTCAAGACGGTAGCTGTTGGCATCGATTTTCTCTAATGGCATAAATGCCAATCTTTCGTGAAAATCTCGTTGTATAGTGCGGACAGAAGTTTGATGAGTTTCGGCTAATTCATCAATTTTAAGAGTTTCACCGTTATTGAGTTTTTGTAGGATACTGACCAGTCGGATAGAGAATTCTTCGTTTTTACTGGGCTTTGTCATGAGTTTGTCCTTAATGCCACCAAGGTATTAAAAAGTAACTTTTTGTAAATGCAATTGATGTTACAGAAAAATTGTTGATGACATTTTTTCGCTACACTTACAGCGTATCACACCAATAATCCAATGATAATTGATGGCATTGACAGGTGGTGTCATAGAAAATCTACAATGATAAAATTTTAGTAAATATCCTAAAATGGGATTATCCTAAAAACGGATAACAATATCAACTTAATTTTAAGTTGGTAGGGTTATGCTTGAAAACTATTCATAGTGAAAGGTATGGGTTATTAATAGATGAATTGATTGCCAGTCGTAAACGGCAAGGGCTGACCCAACAGCAAGTTGCTGAATGGCTAGAAAAACCCCAATCCTATATTGCTAAAATTGAGGGGCGGGAAAGGAAAATGGATGTGATGGAATTTATGCAACTGTGTGAGGTGCTAGGCTTAACCCCTTCACTGGTCATTGCAAAGTTTGAATCGCCATCAGCTATGGTTAAAGAGGTGTAAAGTTGCCATGATAAATAGATTATTCGTGCCTATTCAATCCTATTCAATCCTATTCGTGCCATTTGGCAGAACATAATGGGTATTTCTTGAATTACCTTGCCTTACCAACTGACCGTTATCGACCATCTGTTTAAGCAATGTCGTTGCCTGTTTTTCAGTCACAAAACAAAGCTCTACCACATCAGCTCGTTTGACATAGCCATTGGCTTTGATAGCATTTATCACCATTTGGGGCTTTTGTAGCTCACTGAATCCAGTCTGACGTACATACTTGATAGTTTCCCCTGCTTTCTGATAAACCGACAAGCTTAACGTATAGCTTCGCCCTCGACCAGTACCATGAGCTTCGATTAAACCTGCTTCGGTCAGTTTTTCTAATACACCTCTGACATTGGTTTCTGATTTTTGTACGGATGTCACAAAATCTGCGGTCATTAAACGTCTTTCTTCACGCAAACGGCTAAGAATAATTAAGCTGTCAATCGGCATCTCATAGCCTTGTTTTTCTTCTTGCTCAATAATCATTTTCAAGAATTCAACATCGGCTTTGGCGTTACTTAAATACAGTTCAACACTGATGCTGGTTGATTGGCTATAATCAGGAGCAGGGCGACCATAGCGGAGCATTCCCTCAAAAATACGGTCAATGCCTCGACCTGTTCGCTCTGCCAAGCCGATACGTTTCATGATATCAGCCAACAGTGGATTGCGTGAGCGAGGGGGAGCGACCAACAAATTGTCTAAATTCACCCCCTCAATAAAGCCACCTGTGCTATTGATAGTTAAGCCAGAATCGTCTAGCTTAATTTGTACCATACCCAAACGGCTATAATCCCTGTGAACCAACGCATTGACAAAGGCTTCACGAAAACCACTTCTACTATAATTGGGAATCGGTGTGCGGAATAAGCCGATTTGTACTTCTTGCTCTTCCACCCGTGAGCGAAATAACAGTTCAACTTCTTCAAAGGTCTCAAGCAAGGGTTTTTTAAAGAACTCATTGACCTTAACGTCTGTACCCGATAATACTTGAAAAGCGACCTCGTGACTGGGTAAATGACGTTTTAACAAATCTTCTGTGCCAAGTATCAACAGCCCTGCCAAAGTAGGATAAAGCTTGCCGTCTTGCTCGATAACCAAGCTTAACGCAAGGTCTAATTGCTCATCATCAAGACTGGCTAACGCTCTATCACCACCGTATGTGTTGATAGCTCTGCGTAAACGTAATCGCTGAATTGGGTCTAATTGGCTAACTGCTACGTCCATCATCGGCAGTGCGGATGGGTCAATCAGCTTTAGGCTTGATTGGCGTTGGATAAATTCATGCGGTTGAAAAGGCACACATTCGGGTGAACCATCTGCCTTTAACCGACGACGTTGAATGAGTCCGTCAGTGGTGGCGACAATCCCTTGAAATTTTGGCACGCTAATAACCGCAATATCAATACTATCAATCGTCACTTTATCGACTTGAACGGATAGTGATGGCGTGGTGCGACTGGCAACAAAGCTTGCCAAGGCTTGCGTATTTTGGTGGCTTTTGTGTAGTCCTGTGATGTCCCCATTGTCTTCTACACCCACTAAAAGATAACCACCATCAGAATTGGCAAGACAGACAATCGCAGATATCAAATCATTATCAGATAGCTTTGAGCGGTCACTTTTAAACTCAGTGGTCATGGACTCGCCAAGGTGAATAATGTCTAGGATTTGGGCTTGAGTAAACATGGTAGATGTCCTATGGTTTAGGTTATTGTAGCCTACTTTATTAAAAAAAATAAGCCTGCATTCCACAGACTTATTTATGCCGTCAGTCACGCAGACCGACTGGCGATTTTCTGATTAATCCATTCTGCCACTTCGCTAGCTACCCAAGCAATACGCACTTGTGAAAGCTGTACCTTTTTGGGAAAGGTTGGGTCGTAATGCTCTGACTTTTCATCAATCATCCGATAAATCGTAGCACGGCTTAAACCTGTACATTGGATGACATCTTGGATTGAGATTAGCTGTGGTATGATGATGGTGGCAAAAGTTGGATTGGTGGTATTGATAGTATTCATGATTAGCTCCTTAAATTGATATAAAAGGCAATTACCTTTCATATCAATTCGCTGTCTCATATTTTTTTACGGTATCTCATACTGTCCGTATCAACTCACCTTCCTCACACTTTGCCTTAGCCCCTGCTCCATCGACTGCCAATACTCAGACGGAATATCATCAGCATAAATACCTTGGGGCTGTGGCTGGCGTATCTCGTTATCCGCATTGGCTTCGGCATTATAAAACTCCTCCACAATCGCCAACCCTTCATCACTATCCATCTCAAACGCAGAATTGGCATAGCCCAGTTGAGCCACCGTCTCCAATGCCTGTTGATTAAAACCTGACTTCACTTGTTCCGCATGAATTGCTTGGGCGTTCTCAACCGCCTGTTTTAAACTCATGTTATCCTGCAAAGTCAAATCTACGTAATAAATGGGAGTGCGATAACTTTGGGTCGTGCTTTTGCCTCGAATGGTGAGTTGCAACGGCAAATTGGATAACAAGCCACCCGATACTGCATTAAAATAGCTAAGGCGAGCCATCAGCGTGCGGATTGAATTGTAGCCAGTCGTGCGAAAGATAAACGAACCTAACTCGTCTGAATCGTCCAAATTGGCATACAGCCGACCAAACACCTTACAGTTACCATTCTGCCCCATCGGACACAGCTCTGGACTGGGACACGGTAACTGCTCAACCCCATTTTGGGTACGCCGTTGACATTGCTCGCCATTACCAACACATAGCGGTCTGCCTGTCTGTCTATCAAACAGGGTATATTCCGCTCGTAAGTTTAGTTCGGGCGTGTTGAACAACATCCGCACAGGGATTTGCCGTAGTTTGCCATTACTGGTTAAGTTGGCATTTTGGCGTAGCTTGTCATCAATGGGATGTTTTATCCAACCGTCTTTACTTTGCACTTGCGTGGTGATGGTAAATTGGTCGTCTTTTTCGGGTAAGCGTTTGCCGTTTTTCTCAACCACTTTTCCGATGGTAATTCTGCCTAAAATAGGCGGTGTGATGGTTAAACCTTTAATCATGGGAATACTCCTTATTTTGTTTGATTTGACTTGATTAATTTGATTTGGTTAAATCAATTGTTTTAAGACAAATAAAAAACCCCTGCTTGACTGACAAACAGGGGCGGTACGATAAAATGCTTGGGATTGGACAAATTGCCTTAACTTAATACACTCGCTTTGATGGCTACTTGGCATTGACTAAAAAACGTCTGCTACCTTGTTTCACTTGCGAATACCGCTCAAGCAATTCGGGCTTGTCTGCTAATAACGCCTTGCTGTCTAGACTGATACTATCTTTAGACTTTTTCCAACTCACCGAACCTGTGGCAAAGGTGGCAAATTCGGCTTGTTTCATCGCTTGTTGGATTTGTTGTTTAAAAAAGTCAAATTGGTGTTGGTGTTTATCGACCAGTTCTTTTTGTTCCTTTAACT
The DNA here is from genome assembly GCF_048551375.1 of Moraxella sp. TY6. Taxonomy (NCBI): domain Bacteria; kingdom Pseudomonadati; phylum Pseudomonadota; class Gammaproteobacteria; order Moraxellales; family Moraxellaceae; genus Moraxella; species Moraxella sp. TY6. Next base: position 65,933 of record NZ_JBLYZJ010000012.1, read on the forward strand.
GAGTAAACCACTCATTGACGGTGTCATTGTCGCTAAAATCCACCGCTTCGCCATAAGTGGTGCTATACAACTGCTGTAATGCCTTGGCTGATGAATCGCTACCATCGGCAGGTGGGGCAATGTCTTGTTGCACATAGTCCCAAAAGCGTCTTTCTTGTTCAATCAACTGCTCAATGAACAAGTCATCACGCTTCACCTCAAACAGCTTGGCTTCATGTCCACAAATCAGCACGCAAACATGAGCCAGTTGTTTGCCAGTGACGGCTAACTGATGTTGCACTTGGCAAATGACATATAACGGTACGCCATCTTTCCATAGCTTTGCCCCATGCTCACCAGCGGTTTTGATTTCCAATACACCCACTTCGGACTTGTTTACCGCATAATCCAAATTGGCAAGCATGAAAGATTTATCGGGGTCGGGGTGTTGCAATACCGCATTGACACGCCGAACCTTGTTACCTGTTTTGGCGGTGTAGTATTTGGCAATGAGTGGCTCAAGCTCTTTGCCCCAATACAAAGGCGAATAGGCGTTTTCTATTAGCTCATCCGACAAATCCGCATTTATCCGCCCTGTCTTGATTAACCACAGTTCAAGGCGTGACATATAGGGATTTAGCCCACAAGCGGAGGCACTGTCACTACCCCCAATGCCTTGATTACGCACAGCTAACCAGTCTTGGTGCGATAAGGATTTGGTTTCGGCAAGGCGTTTGGCGGATTTGGGTTTGATAGTATCACTTGGTTTTGTAGCTGAATTAGTTTTAGCTAACATGGGGTTGACCGCCAATACCTTGACGGTTTGGCTGTCGTTGCTTGCTTTAGGTTGAATGGGTAGGGTTAAATCATTCATGGAAATTTCCTTGTTAAATATGATGTTTTGATTTATGGTAAAAAATGAAGGGCATAAAAAAACCACGCCCTATTGTTAGAACGTGGTTAATACGGTTTGATAAATTGAGTTAAGCTATCAGTCGCATGGCTTCCTCCAAGCCTTTTTGCTTTAAGTTTGCCCCTGTACCAAACCAAGCTGAATCCAAACGGTGGTCGGTGGACATCGCTCTACGTTCATGGTCAACAAATTCGGTCACCGCACACAGCAAGCCGTAGGCAGTATCACGAGCCGAATCCAATTCTGCCCCTCGTCCTTGACCGTTGAACATGGTCATGATTTGGTTCATGGCTTTGGCATTCGGTACGGCTTGTTGAGTTTTCTTGTTGGTAGGGAACATGATGATATCGTCATCCACATTGTTGAATAGCTTGTTCAAGTAGTTGGTGGCTTCTTTTTGAGTGACACGCCGTTCAGTAAGTTGCTTCATTTGGTACATATGCTCCTGCCATTGTTTCACCGAAATACCAAGTTGGTTTTTAACCTTTTCAGCTTCAAAGACAGTCGAATGAGGGACTTTCACTAAGCCACCGCTTTTATCTGCCAATGAAATCGCCAAGGTGTTATTACAAACCACTCGGATTGAGGTAAATTGAGCCGTTGTTGCCAATGTGCCATCACAAGCGGTTGCCAGTAGAATATAGCCATTACTGACATCTTTGCCTTTTAACGCAGTGGATTGTCCTGTTTTGGCTAACGCCCAGAATTTACGACCACCTTTTAATACCCCTGCGGTTTCCAGTTCAAAGTCGGCTTGTTCAGTCAAATCACGGTAAAATTCTAGAATTTCGCTAGGCTGAACTTCTTGGTAGCGTTGGCTAACAACTGATAACGGCTCTAGGGTATCTGAACGATATAGCACCTTTTGGTCAGGAAACGGCATAATTAAATCACCGCCTTTGTCGTTATGGGCGTAGTAGCTAACGTCAGATGATTCAATCCGCCAGTTCATACCTGCTTGCTCCGCCCATACTTCAATGGGCTGATTGGGGGTTAGTTCGTTGCCTAGTCCGTGCCAAGGGGTGTCGCCAACGTATGCCATTGTTTGTACTTCGTGTGACATGAGATTGCTCCTTTAAATATAGTAAAAGAAATCAAAAACTACTACAAATCCACATAAAATAGAAGAACAGTTTATCAATATCGTCAAGTCGCC
>NZ_JBLYZJ010000013.1:0-63548 GCF_048551375.1 Moraxella sp. TY6
GGTGTTGGTACTGGCGTAGGCTCAGGTGTTGGTACTGGCGTAGGCTCAGGTGTTGGTACTGGCGTAGGCTCAGGTGTTGGTACTGGCGTAGGCTCAGGTGTCGGTACTGGTGTGGGCGTAGGTGTTGGTACTGGCGTAGGCTCAGGTGTCGGTACTGGCGTAGGCTCAGGTGTCGGCACTGGCGTAGGCTCAGGTGTTGGTACTGGCGTAGGCTCAGGCGTTGGTACTGGCGTAGGCTCAGGCGTTGGTACTGGCGTAGGCTCAGGCGTTGGTACTGGGTTAACCACAGGTGGTGGTATAACAGGGTCAACATTAATAGGTGGAGTTGGTTCGACTGGCGTGGGATTGATAGGATTTGGGTCGACTGGTGATGGGATAACAGGAAGTTTCTGATTATCCGCAATGGGTGATAACTGGTCGATGGTGCTAGGTGGTAATAATACTATACCATCAGAAATACCATCAGTCACACAACCTGTGACTGACATGGCAACTAAACAAGAAGAAGTAAGTGGTGCAAGTTTAAATTTTGAGTATAGGGTTGTCATAGATAGATTCTAATAGATAAAGTTAAGTATATTTTAACAATTTCGCAAATATATTGCTAATTTATTTATTTAAATGTTGGCTTTTTAAAATTGACTATAAACTGAACGATGCAAGTTGGTTTGACTAAACAGCGGTGCAGGCGGAACGCTTGAATTGGCAGGCTTTTTGTCACTATTTTCATCAAAAACACTTTGTAAATCTTTGAATTTTGGGAAAATTGCATGGTCTAAACCTTGTCCTAAAAAACGTGAACTGTATAGTTCATCTTTTTCCATATTAGGTAATTTATCATAACCATTAGTTACACCAAAACGTTCGTTGGCTTTGTTTAGCCATGCTTGATAAAAGCCTTTTTCCCAAAATCTCGCAGGCAATACCATCACACGCCCTTGCGTGTCATCACTGATTATCAATGGAAACACAAAATCCGACAGCATACCATTCGGCAAATGCTCTCGCCAAAACCAAATACTACTGATTTTTAATGATACATTTGCCAAACTTTGTGGATAGGGTAGTTCAAACACACGTGAGGTTTCACTGGTCAAATGGGTTGCATAGATGGCTTGGTCGGGGGCGGTGGGGTGTGTACCCTTGAGTGCGTAGAGTTTTTGGGCATAATACCGCAAGTCTTCCAACGAGGTTTTGCCTGCAGGGTCATATACCACTTCACCAGAAAAATGCCCTTCTTCTGGATAAAACATCCGATTATTTGCCCATACCAATGATGCCCATACAATACGCCCTGAGCGATATAAGGTGGTCATGGCTTTGATTTGACTAAATAAAATATCTCGTTGCAACCAACCCGAAACCATGACTTGTAAATAATCACGTTGGTGCGGTTGAAGCTGGTGTAGAATGGGTTGAACCGTAAAATCAGTAGTATTTGCATGGTTTTGCGGGGTGTTTTTATCAGTGTTTATTTTAGTATTGTCTTCAATGATGTTATTCGGTAGTGTTGCCCATTGCCATTGTGTCATATAGGGTTGTAGTGGTAAGGCAGTGATGTTTTTATTCAACAAATTGACATTATCGAGATAAAAATTTTGGAAAAATTGTGGTGCTTTGGCATCTTTGAGGAATTTTTGGCACGCTAAAAAAACCGTTGTCGCAATGACTTTTTGTAAATTGGGCTGTTGTTGTAGAGCTGTCATCAAATCAAGTTGATTGACCACCATTGGAAAAAACGTAAAATTAGGGGTTGGCTGATAAGGCAACATTAGCTCAAGTGACAATACAGGTGATTGATAGACCTCAATAATGAGCATCAGTGAGTCTGATTTTCCCTCAGGTAGATAACTAACCCCATCGCACAATGCCACAAAAAATGCTTGGTCATTGGCTTTGCTCACAGCCAGTTGTTGTAATTGCTCAAATTCACTGGGTGGTTGTGTGGAGTCGGTAGAATTGGGCGTTGGTAACGTTAAAAATTTAGCCGTATTATGTTGGTTATCAACGCTTAAATACTGAGAGCGAATGACCTTGCCTTGTTGAAGGCGTAATAAATTATTGCCCAACAACCGAGCCATTGAAGCAAAGGCTAATTGCCAAGATTTTGGAAGTTGTGTCAATAGCGGTTTTACGCTAGCATCATAGCCTAAATAGGTTAATTTAACCGTTTGGTCACGATGAATATCTTGCAATAATTTGGTGAAAATATCACTTGATGCTTTGCCAAATAACCGCTTTACAACTAAATTCATTGGTAAATGATATTGTTGTTCTAATACCAACACAAACATATTGTTAATATTTCTAGCAGGGGCTTGTTTGGCAAATTTACTGCCAAATAATGCCTTTGTTTGCTCATAACTAAACCAACGAACAAAAGTTTTACTTAATTTTGCAATCAGCATACCTGCATAAAAGCCCAATAACAGCAAGGTGCGTTGGTAATTTGGTTGCTTACTTAGTTTAATAAATTTTGCTTTATCAAGTTGATAGGTTTGTTGGATATGCGTTAATAACGCATTAAAATCTTGCAAACTTGAAAGGGTTGGGTTGACGGTATTAAATTCAAATTGGCTTAATACCTCATAAAATGCAAAACTATCATCAACGAGATGCCCTGCTGATAATTTGGCTAAATAGCGTTTGCAAACCTCATTAGGCTCAAGTTCATGGTCAACTCGCAAATGGGTAAATATTTTATCAGTCATATAACCAACAAAATCTACGATTGTTGTCGAATTTGCCAAGTGGTCTTTGATTACGCTTAGGGGCTGACAGAAGGTATCATTCCCAATTTTGGCAATCAATGAATTTTCAAAAATGGCAGGTAATTTGGCATTTGTGCCATGTTGTTGATTTTTTTGCTCAATTTCGTGCATCGCTTCGGCGTGATTGAGCCATACAATCGGTTGATTGGTATGTTTGGCAAGATAATTACCAAGATAGCTTGCGATTGCCACCAAAAACGCCTCACCCCCCATTTTTTCACGGAGTTGGGCAAGGTTAAAATGGGGTCGAAGTTGGTCAAATAACTGGCTAATATGTTGTAGTGAGATTGGTTGATAATCAAAATTAATTTTGGTCAGCGTCTTCCAAAAGAGCATATCAAAGGGTGGCTGAGTTTGATGCTCTAAATGATACAATAAAGTAGCGACTTGCTGTTCGGTACTAAGGGTGTTTGGTACAGGTGGTGCGATGGTTGTCATGGTTGTGATTACCCTAGTACCTTGTTAAGCCATTGCCCGATGATTTTAAGCTGAGGCATACAGACTTGATGAGCCATTGGGTAGGTAAAATATTCTGGGCTAAAGCCATGACTTTCAAGCCATGCTTTGGCTTGTTGCCCCAAAATTACAGGCACAACAGTGTCCTGCGTGCCATGATGAATGGCGATGTTAAGGGATTTATTCGCTTCATGGACTTGTAGGCTATCTTTGGTGGCAAGGTAGGTCGATAGCGTCAATAGCCCTGCCAATGGCTTGTCATAGGTAAGGGCTGTTTGATACGCCACTGCACCGCCTTGCGAAAATCCTGCAATCACGATATGGTCAGCCGATACACCACGTTCGATTTCACGAGCGATAAGGTCACGAATCCAACTGGCAGATTGTTCGATTTGAGCGGTGTCGATTTTGCGGTCGAGCGACATTTCTAGGATGTCGTACCATGCAGGCATGACGTAGCCTTGGTTGATGGTGACAGGGATGGCAGGGGCGTGGGGGAAGACAAAACGCACGCCATGTTTACCGTCCAGTCCCAAATCTGGAACGACAGGTTCAAAGTCGTGACCGTTTGCCCCCAGTCCGTGTAGCCAAATGACGGCTCGGTCGATGGGTAAATTGTTGGGGTTGTGAATGACTTCAACGGTTTTTAATAATGGCATGATTTTTCTCGCAATTAGATTTTTGGCAAAATGGCTAAGGGTGATGTGTTTAGTTTTAACGATTTCTTGATAAATTTTCGGTCAAATGTATAAAGTCTATCGCAATGATTTGTTTGGCATAGATGTAAAGCATCCGCAAAATCCATACCTTGTAAAAATAAAGAAGTGGCTTGCTTAATGGCAATTGATTCTTGTACCTCAATATTTTCCATGTCTAATAAAAATAAAAGAATGTCTGTAATTGTTTCTTTGGCTAAGTTATAACGAGAAAATAACACCCAAACCACCTCTAAAATAACTGTTAATGGGACATAACAGGGTAGTCGCATGATTTCTTTGGCAATGTTGCGTTGCTCAAAGGCTTCCGTATCGTTGGGGTCATCGACAAAAAATCGCACCAAAATATTGGTATCTAAAGCATTCATTATTCACCCATATTATCAAAGAGTTGAATATGGTCAGCCACATCAAAATCCATTAAACTGGGTGTTGGGGTGGTTTGGGGGGCGATTTTGACCATCCCAAAACCTTGATTAACTTTAGCGTCAATACGTTTCTGTTTTTGTGTAAGTTCTTGATAGATTGGAACTTTAGTTAAAGTCACCCCATTTTCACTGGCTTGAATGCTTGCCGTGCCACCTTTTTGCAAGCCTAAAAGATGTAGTATGCTAGGTGGCAGTTGGGTAACGCCTGTGTCGCTAATCGTAATTGTTATCATAATTAGACCTCACCAAATTTGTCATACGTCTACAGATAGTATTGTAATATGTCAAAGGCGTTAAGCAAACTTTTTTCATCGAAGTCAGTTAGAAAATTCGGTTATCCAAGAGGGTGCTGTCACCATCACGCCATCAATATCGAGTAGAATTTTTAGTATGATATGTTCATCATCACAATCAGCCTTGATTTTAACCTTAAATCCCCCATTTAGCAAAGCATCAATCCTTATTGAAACCTCCATTAAAAACCAAAATAGCCTAAGCAAATGACCGAAATTCTCAACGAAAAAACCGAAAATTCAAAATCTCGCAAACCTAAAAACACCATTGCCCCAGTGATGGCAAAAGACAGCTATTACCTGTCACGCCTTGCCAAGCAACTCGAACAAATCGCCGATAAAACCAGTGAAGACTACACAACACGCCACGACCGCTACCAAAAACAACTTAAACACTCGCAAGAGATGGTACAAAGCCGTATTGCCAGTATTCCAACCATTCATCTCAACGAAGATTTGCCCGTCAGCCAACAATCCGACCGCCTAATTCAAGCCATTCAAGACCACCAAGTCATCATCGTGGCAGGTGAAACAGGCTCTGGCAAAACGACCCAACTCCCCAAAATTGCCATGCTTGCAGGGCGTGGCGTGACAGGGCAAATCGGACACACGCAACCTAGACGTTTAGCGGCAAGAAGTGTTGCCAATCGGATTGCCGAAGAGTTGGGCGAACCGCTCGGGCAGACGGTGAGTTTTAAGGTGCGTTTTACCGAGCAAGGCACGCCAAACTCGATTGTGAAGTTGATGACCGATGGGATTTTATTGGCAGAATTGGCACATGACCGTTTTTTAAGCCGATACGATACCATCATCATTGACGAAGCCCACGAGCGTAGTTTAAATATTGATTTTATCATGGGTTATCTCAAAAACTTATTGCCAAAACGCCCTGATTTAAAAGTCATTATCACCTCAGCGACCCTAGATACGGAGCGGTTTAGCCAGTATTTTTCCAGTTTTAACAAAAAGACCAAAGAAACCAAGCCAGCCCCTGTTTTTAATGTCGAGGGGCGTAGCTATCCTGTCGAAGTGTGGTATCGTCCATTGACCGATGCGATTGTGACCAGTTCGGATGATGATAATTTTGATAATGTCGAAGAAAATCTGCCAAGAGCCATCACTTCAGCGGTGGCGGAGTGCTATGCTGATGCGACCCAAAAAGGCGTTGCCGACCAAGCAGATATTTTGATTTTTGCAGCGACCGAAGCCGAAATCCACGATTTGACCGATATTTTGACCCAATATGCCCCACAGATGGGGATTAAACATACGCAGATTTTGCCATTATTCGCTCGCCAAAGTTTTGCCGAACAACAGCAGATTTTCCACCCCACAGGCGGACGGCGGATTATCATTGCCACCAACGTGGCAGAAACCGCCTTGACCGTGCCGAACATTCGCTATGTGATTGATTTAGGGTTTGCTCGGATTTCTCGTTACGATTATCGCTCTCGTGTGCAACGCTTGCCGATTGAAGCCATCAGCCAAGCCGCTGCCAATCAGCGAAAAGGACGCTCTGGGCGTGTGTCGGCAGGCGTGTGTATTCGCCTGTATTCGGAAGAAGATTTTAACAGCCGTCCGCTTTTTACTGAGCCAGAAATTTTGCGTACCAATTTGGCATCGGTGATTTTGCAAATGGCAAATTTGGGACTGGGCGAGGTGGAAAACTTCGACTTTATCCAACCGCCAGACAATCGACTGATTAATGATGGGCGTAAATTGTTGGAAGAGTTGGGGGCGATTCCTTCGCAAAAAGCCCTCACACAGGGAAAAAATGTTCCCTCTACCTCTGGGAGAGGGCAAAACGGGCAAGGCGGAGGCAAGCAAAATAAAAACCGCCATCACCCCAACCAACTTACCAAAATTGGTCAAGCGATGGCAAAGATGCCGATTGACCCACGTTTGGCACGGATGTTGATAGCAGGGGAGCAGTTCGGCTGTCTCAAAGAAATGTTGGTCATCGTATCTGCCTTGTCGGTGCAAGACCCACGAGAACGCCCTGCCGACAAGCAAACCCAAGCCGACCAAAAACACGCTTTATTCCGCCAAGCCGATAGCGACTTTTTATTTTATATCAGTCTTTGGCAAGCGTTATATGGCTCGTTGTTTGCTAACCCCCACCTCAATCCTCCCCCAAAGGGGGAGGACGTTCCCCCTCACTCAGGGAGGGGGCTAGGGGGAGGGCAGACAATAGTAGGAGGGAAAAAAACGGCGGGAGGGCAGAAGTCGAAAGATGCTCAAGAAGAACTTATACCCCTTGCCCAAAGCCCCTACCTTAACGAACAAGGGCAAGTGGAAAAACTCACCAACAATCAACGTAAATCCTTTGCCAAAAAGCATTTTTTAAGTCCACCACGCTTGCGAGAGTGGCAACAAACCCATAGCCAATTATCTCAAATGGTTGATGGGTTAAAACTCAAAATCAACCAAGAACCTGCCAATTTTTCGCATATTCACCAAGCGTTATTGACAGGGCTATTGTCGTTTATCGCCCAAAAAGTCAACGATGTGGACAAAGCAGGCAACTTGATTAAAGCCAAGCGAGGCGAGTACGTCACCGCTCGTCAGCACAAAGCCAAGATTTTCCCTGCCAGTACCTTGTTTAAACAAAACCCAACGTGGCTGATGGCGTTTGAAGTGGTCGAAACCTCACAAGTGTTTATGCGTACCCTTGCCAAAATCGAGCCAGAATGGATTTTGACCACCGCAGGCGAGTTGCTAAAATACCATTATTTTGAGCCACATTGGTCGGTCAAAACAGGTCATGTCAAGGCTTACGCCCAAATTAGCCTGTTTGGCTTGATTGTCGAGCATAAAAAACTCACCAATTATGAAAAGGTCAATCTAAGCGAGGCTCACGATATCTTTTTGCGAGATGCGTTGGTGCTTGGCAACCTTAATCCGCCAAGCACAGGCGATGGTAAACGAGGAAAACTGCCACCTTTTCTTCAACATAATTTGGATAAAGTCGCCGATGTCTCGCTGATTGAAGATAAGTTACGGCGTAGAGATTTGTTGGTCGATGAAGAGCAACTGTACCAGTTTTATGCCAAGCGTGTGCCAGAGCATATCGCCAGTCGCAAGGCGTTTGAGGATTGGCGAAAAGAAGTCGAGAAGAAAGACGCACAGTTTTTATTTTTCCGTGATGAAGACGTACTCACCGAAACTGCCCCTGCGACCCAAGCCTTTCCAGAAACTTGGCATTTAGGTAATCTAAAATTACCGTTAAGCTATACCTTTGACCCCACCAGTGATGACGATGGGGTGACCATCAAAGTGCCGTTGCAAGCCTTGCCCCAACTTGATGCCGTTGAGCTACTTTGGGGGATTGCAGGTTGGCGGTATGAGCTGGTTTTGCAACTGTTAAAGACGTTGCCAAAGGATATTCGCCGTCAAATCGTGCCGATTCCAGACACTGCCAAGGCGATTTTTGCCAGTCTTGAGCAAAACCACCAAGCAGGCTTGCTCCGCCAACTCGGTGAGGCATTGGCAAAACGAGGCGTGTTTGGGGCGAATGGGGCAAAAATCGAAGCCAAAGACTTTAACCCTGCGGACGTTGACCGCTATCTACAGCCCCAAATTGCCCTTGTCGATAATAAAAACCGCCTGATTGAAAAAGGGCGAGATATAGACACCCTCAAGCAACGCCACCAAGTCACCACCAGTCAAGCGGTGGCGAGTGCCAAAGGCGTGCATACCGAGTTTCCAGAGCATTTTAACTTTATCCAAAATCGCCACAGTGCAGGGGTATTGATTAAACAATTTTCTGCTTTGGTTACTGATAAGCCCACCGATAAAAAAGCGGAAACTAAAACCGATAGTTTGGATAAAAAAACCGTTGCCATTCAACAATTTACCGATGTCAAAGTTGCCCTAGATACCCACCGTCAAGGCGTATTGGCATTGATGGGCAATGAATTGGGGGCAAAAGCCAAACAACTGACCTCGCAAATTGATAAAAACTTTAAACTGGCATTTGCTCCATTGGGTGAATTGGATAAACTCAAAGCCTTGCTGATTCATGCCACCCTTGATGCCACGTTTGAAAAGGTCGTGCCAGACTTTGACCATCAAGATTTTGCGGTGGGGATACACGATAAAGAATTGGCGATTGAACTCAATACCTTGCCCTTGACTCTTGATGAATTTAACCAAGCCAAAGATGTGGTAATGGCGAATTTCTTGAGCGTAGGGCAGACGGTATTGGCTCAATTAAAAGCCGTGTATGAGCAGTGGCAACAAGTCCGCCAAAAACTGCTGATGCTTGACCGTGAGATTTTTGAGGAAAGTATCGAGGATATCGAAGACCAACTCGATGATTTGCAATTGTCGGATTTTGTGTATCGCATGAGTTATCAAGATTGGCAACAATACCCTCGCTATTTGCAGGGGCTGTTGGTTCGGCTTGACCGTTTGGAGCATAATTTGGATGCTGACCTTGATGCGGTGTATCAGCTTGATAAGCACATGGAGCGGTTGTCGGTTTATCTAGGTAAGCAGGGTGGTAATGACAAAATCATGCCGTATCGGTGGTTGGTTGAGGAGTTTCGGATTCAGTTGTTTGCTCAACCGATGAAAACCCGTGTGCCTGTGTCAGATAAACGGTTGGAAAAATTGTGGGATGAATTAAATACGAAAGGGTAAAATACGGTTTTTTGTCATTGGTTTAACAGTTTTATCATTTAAAATCATCCATTAACTTATGCTAAAATAAACCTAAGTCAACTGACAAAGGAAACACTATGTTAGTACAAATCCATACTTTACCTGCTATCGTGCAAGAATACATCCAAAAAGGTGAGAGTATCGAACTCATAACCAATGGTCAAGTGATTGGAAAATTCGTTGCCACAGCACCCCAATCGCCTAGCTATGCAAAAGGCGATTTTAGTTTTGACTTACAACGCATGAAAAAAGCCGTTGAAGCCCCTTATGTCGTTGCTCCTGACTTTAAGAGCGATGAAGATTTTTTTAGTTGGTTAGATGGCTTAAAAGATGAAGACTTTATTGCGGAGAAAGTTTGATGGAGGTGCGTTTTGGTCAAGTTTTTCTGCAACATTTTCAGAATTTTCCAAAATCTGACCAACTAAAAATCAAAGAATTTGTCAATCATGTCAAATCTTTGGGATTTGAGGGTTTAACAGGTCGAAATAAGTCATCAGATAATGTGCCAACAGATAATCCCGATTGGAGCAAGATAGTTGCTTACGCTCAAAAAAACCAGTTATGGCATTATCATATTGGTATTCCAAGTTATGTGCGGTCTGAAAAGGGCGATATGACGAGTGAATATGTATTGCATTATGTCAAAGGCGATGATTATATTAAACTGGTTGATTTATCAGCCCATCCACCGTTGAAATTACCGATGGAAAGTTATTTAGCTTGATGATAATATATAAAACAAATGTTTGTTTTTTTTAAATGTTGTCATTTGGTAGTTGACAAGGGTTTGGCTGTTTTGGCAAGAATTTGGCGTGTTATAATGCAAATTTTCGGCTAACGCACTTTAGGATTGCCATGACCCCCCAATTTTCCTTTATCATTGACACCCGTTGGGTTTTAGACGAACTGCTTAAAGACAGTCACATTGACCAACGTGATTATAACCTTGTCATCACCAATCAGCGAGCCAAACTCCACCCTTTACAAGTCATCGCAGGCTTTAACCTCAGCGACAAAAAAACCGCCCAACCGCTCAACCTCGACCGCCTAAACCGTTGGCTTGCCGACAAAGCAGGGATTGCTTATGCCAAAGTTGATCCCCTTAAAACCGACCTCCCCACCGTCACTGCCGTGATGTCGTTTGAATATGCCAAATCCCAACATATTTTACCAATTTCAGTCACCGCAAATGAAGTGACCATCGGCACAGACCAGCCTTTTTTCACCGATTGGCATACCAATGTTCAGCATATTATCAACCCAAAAACCCTCAAAACCGCTTATCTAAGCCCAGACCAAATCAACCGCTATCGCCAAGAATTTTATCAAGTCACCAAAGCCATTGCAGGGGCGACCACCCAACATAAACGTGCCGAAGCCGATGTGAGCAATGTCGAGGCATTGCTTCAATTAGGCAATGTCGAAAACCCAGATGCCAATGACCAACACATTGTTAAAGTGGTGGATTGGTTGCTTCAATATGCCTTTGACCAACGTGCCAGTGATATCCACCTAGAGCCACGCCGAGAAACAGGCAAAGTACGCTTTCGCATTGATGGGGTACTGCATACCGTGTATGAGATGCCAGCAGGGATTATGACCGCAGTAGTCGCTCGGATTAAGATTTTGGGTCGCCTTAATGTCGCCGAAAAACGCAAACCACAAGATGGACGGCTAAAAACTCGTACGCCAAAAGGACAAGAAACCGAATTGCGTCTTTCCACGTTACCCACAGCATTTGGGGAAAAGTTGGTCATGCGTGTGTTTGACCCTGATGTGTTGGTGCGTTCGTTTGCACAGCTTGGGCTGACAGGGCGAGATTTGCAAAAATGGGACGAGATGACCAGTAAACCTAACGGCATTATCCTAGTGACAGGCCCGACTGGTTCTGGTAAAACCACCACGCTATATAGTACACTGAAAAAACTTGCCACCGATGAGGTGAATGTCTGTACCATCGAAGACCCGATTGAGATGGTCGAGCCGACTTTTAACCAAATGCAAGTGCAGTCCAATATTGAGCTGACCTTTGCCGATGGTATTCGCTCTCTGATGCGTCAAGACCCAGATATCATTATGATTGGGGAAATTCGTGATACTGAAACCGCTGAAATGGCGGTACAAGCCTCATTGACAGGGCATTTGGTGCTGTCGACTTTACATACCAACGATGCCCCCAGTTCGTTGACACGCTTGCATGATTTGGGGGTTGCCCCATTTTTGACCTCGGCAACCATTTTGGGGATTATGGCACAGCGATTGGTTCGCACGCTTTGTCCGCATTGCAAAACCGCTCGACCGATTGACGATGTCGAAAAACAAACATGGCAAGAACTGGTGACGCCGTGGAAAGCCCCTGCCCCTGAGATGATTACCTATGCGACTGGCTGTGACCATTGTCGAGGCACAGGCTATCTTGGGCGAGTGGGGCTGTACGAAATTATGGTGTTAAACAATGACCTAAAACGCTTGATTAGCGAAGGGGCAGACTTGGCGACCCTCACCCAAAAAGCCTATCAAGAAGGCTTACAACCGCTACGACTGGCAGGGGTGAAAAAAATTGCCGAAGGCGTGACCAGCTTTGAGGAAGTCTTGCGAGTTGTGCCATTGAGTTGATAATTTATCAACAGCTATGAATTACTATAAAAAATCACCTTATAAGGGTCGGTTTGCTCTCAGTTGGCTTAAACGGTTGTCAGCATTACTAATTTTTTGATTTAACGCTTGAATCTTGACGGGCAAAGCTAGCATATAAGCTCTCGCTTCTCGCTCGGTTTGAAAATCCAAATTCTCGCCTTTTTGTAGTTTGGTGAGTTGATTTTGTAATTTATCTCGTTCAGCAAGGTCTTTTTTGCGTTGTTCGTCAAGTTGATAGACTTGTTGACCAAGGCGATTGGCTTCAGCCATGGCAGGGCGTATCTCGTTAGGGCAGACAGCACTGGGCGTTTTACCCCATGTGCCGATATTGTAAGCCACGGCTGGGGTGCAATATTCTTTTAGACCTTGTTGTCTGCCCGATTCCCACTTTTCTCGGTCAGGTATGATGGCGATTTTGCCACAGGCTTTGGCATGGTTTTGTAGATAGTCCCAATCCTGCCCAATTTTCCCATCTTTATAGCCAACTGCTTGCCAATCAGCGACTTGACATTCTTGCTTAGACATAGTGGCACAACCTGACATCACGCCCACTGATAGCGAGGTTAAGGCAACGATTTTTAGATAATTCGCTAATGACATAGTCACTCCTATATTTAAGGTTAAGATTTGATAAAGTAAAAGTTTTTCAAAATTAAAATGCAAATGTAACAAAATATTTTTACAAAAGTATGTCTCAAAATGTTACATTTTGTGAGAATAAGCGTATTTAACCTGTTAAAATAATACAAATTATATCGCAAATATAAAACATCAAGCCCAGATAATTATTGGGCTGAAATTAGACAAAGGAAGTTATCATGCAAAAAATCCTTATTGCCAATCAAAAAGGCGGTTGTGGCAAGACCTCAATCGCTGTCACACTTGCCTCTGCGTTAGCCAATCAAGGCTTTAATGTTGCCCTTGCGGATGCCGACCCACAAAAATCTAGCCTACAATGGCTGAAACTTCGCCCAGAGTCCGCCCCGCCGATTATCGGCATTGACTGGCGAGATGAAAGCGATATTGGTGAAATCCCAAAAGCTATTAAAGAGCAATTGGGTAAAGAGGATTGGTTGGTGATTGATGGGCAAGGAGCGATGAGTGCGGATAAAACCGAACAACTAATTGCCGAATCTAAAGTGGTGATTGTACCTGTGTTGCCGTCATTTTTTGATATTGACAGCACCAAACGGTTTTTGAAAAACTTACAAGATATCAAGCGAGTACGCAAAGGTAAAGTTGAGATTTTTTTGGTGGCAAATCGTGTGCGTCCGCAGTTTTTTGAAGAGGGTGAGCCGACAGATAAAGCGGTGGAGTTATTTGACGATATTGGGCAACAGCCCTTAGCGTGGATTAGTGAACGCAGTATTTATCAGTTGCTTACCGAAAATGGTTTGACGATATTTGATAAAACCCAAAAGCCGTATCGTGAGATGCAAGCCCAATGGCAACCGATTTTTGAGGTGTTGGGGGTGGAGGGTGAAGAGGGTGAAGAGGGTGAGGTATTATCAGTTGAGAAAGCCATTAAAAAGGTAAAAGATAGTAGTTGGTATGAGTAAAAGGTGTGACTTGGCAAATTTTACCGAGTTACTTGGTCGATTATCAAATATTTACCTGTCGTTAATGACAAAAATTTAAACTTAATGAGGCAGTATAAATGACAGCGATTGATGCAATTACAGGTTTAACGATTGATTATACCCAATTATCTAAAGTGTCACCCAAACAATTAACCGCCGATATGACAGCACAGTCTATCAACTATCGCCGAGCTTTTGCCCGTGCCAATAACGCCATTGAGGGTGTGATACTATCCAATGAAGACAAAAAATTTATGGATAATATCCCCTTAGCTATGCCAAAAAATGCCTTTAAAAAGGCAGTATTGGCTCATCTTGCCTCAAAACGTAGCCCCAAATAACACCGTAAAAATAATTTTTTAAAACAGTGTTAAAATAATTTTGAGGTCATCTATGGGTTCTGGTAATTCTGAAGAAATTCGAGCAAAGGCGTACTTTCAAGGGGAAATTGGTTGCAGTGCGTTAGTCAATAAATTGGGCATTACTGACCAACAGGAGCTTGAAGAAGTCGAAGCCTATTTTGTCGAAAATGCGACCATGAATGGCTTTTCACCGCTTGCTAAAGAGCTGACCCCAAACGGCTTAAAGCGAATGCACTTTGAAATGTTTGGCGATATTTATGGGTGGGCAGGGCAATATCGAGATTATACCACAGGGCGTGGCGTGCCTTTTTGTCGTCCAGAGTTTATTGAAAAAAGTTTATCAAAAATCTATCGAGATTTGCACAACGAAATCGCCCCAAACATGGAAAAATCCACCTTTGTCAAAAGCGTTGCTAAATTTATCGGTGAGTTGAATGCAATTCATCCATTTGTTGATGGGAATGGGCGTACTCAACGCCAAGTGTTATGGCTGATTGCTGAATATGTTGGTTTTACATTGCATATCAACGACAGTTTGAATAAAGCGGATTGGTATGCGTCAGCCGAGCAAGCTCATCAGTTGGCACGTTATGATAAATTTGAAACCTTGATACAATCACTCATTAACTAATTATTCACAAGGCAACTTACACGCATGGGAACATGGATAACCCTTATCATCATTTTATTTATTGTCGGTTCAGTCATGGGGCTAAAACCCTCTGCCAAAGAAACACGCCTTGACCGCCTACGCACCACCGCACGCAAACTGGGGCTAAACCCCAAACTCGTCCCTTGTCCGAACTGGATAACCCCCAATGATGACCCCCTCAATAAAGGCAAAGGCATGATTGCCCAATACGGTGTCCTTATCGAACACGCCTCACTGCCTGCGTGCGACTATCAACTCATTGACGGCTTATTGCGACCTTATACCGACAATAATCCTGCCAATTTTACCCTTGATAATCAACCGCTTGAATTGCCAAACAGTATCGCCCCCTTTGTCAAAGGCTTGAGTTTTAAAGCCAATTTTGCTTGTATTTACTGGCAAGAAAATATCGGCTTGGGAAAAGAAAGACTTGAAACCACAGAAAATGACCTAATTTTGTTAAAAAGTCAGTTGCAACAATATGCCCAACGTATTCAACCTACATCGTAGGTAGGGGCTTATTGAATAAGCCCAATTTTAACCAAAGGAAAATCGACCCTTCGACAAGCTCAGGGCGAGTGGTTGCTATACCAAAAATAATTTCTTTCACTAGAGATAACGCACCAACCCACTAGCAATTTTGTAAAGAGATTGCTATAGTTCTGCAAAACGCACTGATTTTACCCAATTTATATAGCTAAACATTGCCAAACTGCGAAATTAACCATGAAAAAACCCTCAACTCGAACCACCAACACCATCAAAGCCAAAAAAGCCGTGGCAAAAAAGTCATCATCCGACAGCGAAACGGATTTTGACAAAGCCCCCTCAAGCAAAGGCAAAGCCCTTGTTATCGTGGAATCGCCTGCCAAAGCCAAAACCATTAACAAATATCTTGGTAGTAACTTTGTCGTGCGGTCGAGCGTGGGTCATGTGCGTGATTTGCCCGTGTCTGGCAGTGGGTCAGCGAGCGACAAAGAAAAAGCCAAAACAGCCGATGAGGGTTTGACCAAAGAACAAAAAGCCCAACAAGCCCTTGTTCGCCGTATGGGGATTGACCCAGAACACGGTTGGAAAGCCCAATACGAGATTTTACCCAACAAAACCAAAGTCATCAAAGAACTCAAAGCCCTTGCCAAAGACGCAAGCGAAATCTACCTCGCAACGGACTTGGATAGAGAAGGGGAGGCGATTGCATGGCACTTAAAAGAAGTCATCGGCGGTGATGACAGCAAATACAGCCGAGTGGTGTTTAACGAAATCACCAAAAACGCCATTCAAGATGCCTTTAAACAGCCGACCAAACTCAACATTGACCGAGTGAATGCCCAACAAGCCAGACGTTTTCTTGACCGTGTCGTGGGCTTTATGGTGTCACCGTTACTTTGGCAAAAAGTCGCTCGTGGCTTGTCGGCAGGGCGTGTGCAGTCGGTCGCCACTCGGCTTGTGGTTGAGCGTGAGCGTGAAATTCGTGCTTTTATTCCTGTTGAATATTGGGAAATTCATACCGACTGTCATACACAAGCAGGGCATAGCGAAAAATTGGCAGGCGAAAATATCCGTCTTGAGGCGGTCAAGCAAGGCGGTAAAGCCCTTGAATTGAAGAATGAGGAACAGACCAATAAAGTCGTGGATATCCTTAAAAAGTCCGATTTTATCGTGGCTGACTGTGAGCAAAAGCCCACCCAATCCAAGCCGTCTGCCCCTTTTATCACCTCGACTTTACAGCAATCTGCCAGCACTCGGTTGGGCTTTCCTGTCAAAAAGACCATGATGCTCGCCCAACGCCTGTACGAGGCAGGGCATATCACCTATATGCGTACCGATAGTACATTTTTGTCGGCAGATGCGTTGGCTAGCGTGCGTGGCTTTATCGACCAACAATTTGGTAGCCAATATCTCCCCAACACGCCCAACGTGTATGGCAACAAACAAAACGCCCAAGAGGCTCACGAGGCGATTCGTCCGTCTGATGTCCATGTGCAATCGTCTTCGCTCAAAGATATGGAGCGTGATGCACAACGGCTGTATGAGCTGATTTGGCGACAATTTGTGGCGTGTCAAATGCCACCTGCCCAATACCAATCGCTGACCCTAACCGTCAATGCCAGTGATATCGAGCTAAAAGCCAAAGGGCGAGTGATGACCTTTGACGGCTACACCAAAGTACAACCGCCTGCCAAAAACGAAGACACGCTACTGCCAGATGTCAAAGTGGGCGAAAAATTGGTCGTGGATAACATTGACCCAAGCCAACATTTTACCAAACCACCTGCTCGCTATACTGAGGCAAGCCTTGTTAAAGAGTTGGAAAAACGAGGCATTGGGCGACCCTCGACCTATGCGTCTATCATCTCGACCATTCAAGAACGTGGCTATGTCAAACTCGAAAACAAACGCCTATTTGCCGAAAAAATGGGCGATATCGTCACCGACCGCCTTGTCGGTAGCTTTCCCGACTTAATGGACTACACCTTTACCGCAGGGCTTGAGGAAAAACTGGACGAAGTTGCCGAAGGTGAACAAAATTGGAAAAAAGTCCTCGACAACTTCTACGGCGATTTTAAAACCAAACTGGAAACCGCCAAAGACAAAGACGGCATGAAACCTAATGACCCAACGGACGTACCAGACGTACATTGTGACCTGTGTGACCATCCAATGCAAATTCGTACAGGCTCGACTGGCGTATTTTTGGGCTGTACAGGCTACAATCTACCGCCAAAAGAACGCTGTAAAGGCACAAAAAATCTGATGCCAGTCGAGGCTTTTGCCAATCAAACCGCCAACGCCTCAAAAGCCGAGGGCATTGAGGAAGATGAGGGCAATAGCGATGAAGTATTGGCGTTGCTTGAGAAAAAACGCTGTCCAAAATGTGGCACGGCAATGGACGGCTATATCGTGGACGGTGGGCTAAAACTGCATATCTGTGGTAATAACCCAGACTGTGACGGCTATCTACTCGAAAAAGGCGTATTTGAAACCGCTGGCAAAGGCGATGTACCGACCATTCCGTGTGATAAATGTGACGGCGAAATGGAACTCAAAACAGGGCGTTTTGGGGCGTATTTCGCTTGCCAAAAATGCGACAACACTCGCAAAGTATTAAAAAATGGCGATGCCGCACCGCCTCGGATGACCGCCATTCCGATGCCAGAATTACGTTCACAACGCTTTGATGACCACTATATCTTGCGTGAGGGGGCAGCAGGGCTGTTTTTGGCAGCGTCAAAATTCCCCAAAATCCGTGAAACTCGCCCACCGAAATTGGCAGAATTGCGAGCGATTAAAGACCAGTTGGAAGAAAAATTCCAGTATTTATTTACCGCCCCTGATGTCGATGATGAGGGCAATCCAACGATTTTACGTTGGTCACGCAAAAATGCCGAACAGTATATCGGCTCAGAAAAAGACGGCAAAGCCACCAAATTCGCCCTTGTCTATCGGAAAGGGAAGTGGGTGGTAGAGTAAAAACTGACCATAATATAGGCTGGGCAACAAATTTATCGCTTGATGATAAAAAAAGTAAAAAAATCCCAAAAAACTGCTTGACGTTGCTCTTAAAATCTATATAATACGCAACCACTGAACGATGATGGGTGGTTAGCTCAGTTGGTAGAGCATCTGCCTTACACGCAGAGGGTCAGCGGTTCGAGCCCGTTACCACCCACCAACCTTTAAGCAAAAGCTTAATCGCCAAGGTTGGCAGGTACGCCATCATCACCTTTTACTACGCAGTGGTAGTTCAGTTGGTTAGAATACCGGCCTGTCACGCCGGGGGTCGCGGGTTCGAGTCCCGTCCGCTGCGCCACTTATTTATTAAGTGTAAAAAACTTAAAATTTTAGTTTTATGCCTCAAATCTCCCCTGATTTGAGGTTTTTTTATTGCTGACATTTGGTCAATAAAAATCCCCATAAATCAAAGGCTTACGAGGGTTGAAGATGGTAGGGTGAAAAATACTTATTTTTGCCTTATAGGGGTGACTTTGCTATAAATAACATTGCGATTGAGTAAAAATGAATGGTTGGTAAAACCCAAAATTCTGAAAAAGCCCCGAATGTTGTAGCATTTGGCAATCGTTTAAGAGAAATGCGTAGGGCTAAAGGCATTTCACAGGAAGACTTAGCTTTACTGGCAGATATTGACCGTAGTTATATGGGGAGAATTGAAAGAGGGGAATTTAACCCAACGCTAACCAAAATTTATCAATTGGCGAAAGCACTAGAGGTTGATGTGGTTGAGTTTTTTATGCCTAAATCTGAGTGAATGAAGTTGCTGTAAAAATCGGCAACATCAAGGGTCGATAAAACGGATGATATGAAAACAAAAAACCCCCATAAGTCAAAGACTTACGAGGGTTGAAAATGGTAGGCCCAGCAGGACTTGAACCTGCGACCAAAGGATTATGAGTCCTCTGCTCTAACCAACTGAGCTATAGGCCCGAAATTGCTTGGTGAAATAGCACAATCACCAAATTTAAGCTCAATATGATACCGTAAAAAAAATATTTTGCAATCCAATTTTCTCACAATCTACTAAATTATGGTTTTTTCATGGCTTAAACAATCTCAAGATGAACGCTAGCCATATTTTTTGCTATAATCTACCCATATTAGATAGCAAGCGACCCCAGCCCATGACCATTGAAAAACCTACTGACAATCAGACTACCACTCAAAATAGCATCATTGTCAAGCCCAAAAACTCCCCTAAAAAAACCTCATTACCTGCCAAAATGAGCCAAATGCTTTGGTCGATTAGCAAACAACTGCTTACACCAAAAACCTACACCAAGCAAAACCTTACCACACAATGGCAACGCAGTAAACGAGTCGCTCGACTGATGATGACCGTGCAAACAGGCATGGGCTACGCTTGGCAAATTCAACAGCACCCCAATGCCGACAAACATGAGGTTATCCGACATATCCAAAGTTTTTGCACCCAATCATTGCAAGCCCTAAATATTGAGGTCATCGCTGTCAAACCCATTCCGACCCATCATGCCCTATGGACTAGTAACCATATATCATGGCTTGATATTCCAGTGGTTGGCAGTAGTATTCCGACTTTTTTCTTATCCAAAGAAGAAATTGCCCATTGGCCCATCATTGGTTGGTTGGCTCGTATGGCGAATACCTTGTTTATCAAACGAGGCTCTGGTGATGCCAATGCTGTTGCCAATCAAATGACAGCATTCTTAAAAGATGGCTTTCCAGTGGTGTTTTTCCCAGAAGCGACCACCACGGATGGCACAGCGGTCAAGCGTATTCATGGTAAATTACTTCAATCAGCGATGGATAGTGGTGTGTTGATTCAGCCGATTGTGATTTGTTATGTCAATAAATATGGTCAACTTGACCAATATATTCCGTATTATGGTGACATTAACTTTTTGGACAGCGTGCGAGATGTACTGGATAATGAGCCTGCTAAAGCATATATTTTACCATTAGAGGCGATTGACCCCATGGGCAAAACCCGTTCTGAAATCACTGCCTTATTACAAGAACGTATGCAACAAGGGCTGATTGCCTTGCATCAACAGGTAATGAGAAAGTGATATTTATCATGTTTTAAATGAGGATTTAGGGTAGATTGTATTGCATTCGCCCAAAATGTTAAATCCCATAAAAACTAAGACAATAGTGATGATATTTAATATAACCCTAATAGTCAGTTTGCTATAAAATAAGCTATAATGATGCGGTCTAGGGATAAGTTTTAGACTTATTTTGGTGTGAGTGTTTTTATGGTAGCGATGTTATTGCACGATATTATCACACTAGTTTTTATTCACTTTATAGGTAAAGAGATTGAAGGGGTCGCATTATGCGTACGGATATGTTTCAACAGATCTTAAATGATTTAAATAGTTCATCAGCTGATATTGAAGCATCAGCATTGATTTCAACGGATGGTCTAATGATTGCTTCTGCATTGCCAGCAGGGATTGATGAAGACCGTGTGGGGGCAATGTCAGCTGCCTTATTATCATTGGGTGACCGTGCAGGTCGTGAGTTAGCACGTGGTTCGATTGAGCGTGTTTTGGTACATGGCGAAAAAGGCTATGTCATTATGTCTTCATCAGGTTCAGAAGCGGTACTTACCGTTTTGGCGAAGCCTAATGCCAAATTGGGTTTGGTATTCTTAGATATTAAGCGTGCCGCTGAAGCCCTTGCAAAATTATTATAATCACATTCATTATAATAATGATTGGTTAAGTATACCAAATGAGCATTACTCGTGCCAGCTTTGCTAGATATCACACAATCATCGGGCTAGGGGCGAGTAAGTTTTATGTATGAAAAGGAACTTATATGGCATCAGTCCAAATTCCAGATATGGCAAAGCCCAATGGTGAAGCCACTGAACATCGCCTAACATTTAATGACGGCACGAGCCGAACTGTCTACACTACCACCAATGAATTACCTTACCCTGATGGCAAGCTCATTGTTTCTCGTGTTGATTTAGAAGGTATTATCACCCATGCGAATGATGCGTTTGTGGATATCAGTGGCTATGAAAAAAATGACTTGATTGGCATGCCACATCATATTTTACGTCATCCAGAAATGCCAAAAGCTGCCTTCAAAGACCTATGGGAAACGGTTAAAGCAGGTAAAAAATGGCACGGTTATGTGAAAAACTTGTGTAAAGATGGTAGCTACTATTGGGTATATGCCACTGCTGTGCCGAATATTCGTCATGGTGACATTGTGGGCTATACCTCAGTACGCCGTAAACCTTCTCGTAGCAAAATTGCAGAACATGAAGCCTTATATGCCAAAATGCTAGCGGAGGAACAAGCATGACTATTAACTTACTGATAGCACCAGACTTTGCCCCAGAACGTTTTGCAGGTTGGCACATGCTCAACACCTTGCTACAAAAACGCTCAGGTAAGCACATTCATTTGGTCACGCCTGCCTCTGCCCATGAGCAATCTGAGCTGATTCAACAAGGCAATATTGAGCTTATCTATGCCAATCCATTTGACGCAGCTGCCATGATTCGTGAACATGGCTATCATGCTGTTGCCCGTCCTTTAGGCAAAGCGGATGAAATGGTCATCAGTGGTAAAGCGGAAGGCGACATCAGACAGCTAGAAGACCTAAAAGCAGGTTGTACCATTGCATTGGCGGATAATCGTGATGTAAAATTAATTGGACTTCGCTTATTAGAAGCCGTTGATTTGACCGAATCAGATATCACGTGGAAAGTCACTGAAACTTACCAAGCAGCTGCTCGTATGCTCATTAAAGGTGAAGCAGACGCTGGGTTCTTCTTATCAGAAGTGTATCATAGCTTGTCAAAATTGACCTTATCTCAGATGAAAGTTCTAATTGAGAGTGAACTCAATGACATTAGCCACATTGTATTGGTCAAAGACAGCTTTGCTGAAAGCCAACCATTTGTTGATGCGTTATTGACCTTAGCAGACAGCGAAGAAGGTAAATCAGTGTTGCAAGAACTCGGCATGAGTCATGGTTTTGAGGCAATGAATCAAGAAGATGGTGAGTTTATGGTTGACTTGATGGATACCTTGTTAGACTAATTACACGGAATAATCACTTATCAATCAATAACATTGGGTTAGCCAGCCTAGCCCAATGTAAATATTAAAAATATAACAATACTAACGTGTTAACTCAGTTTGCCTTTCCTAATTTTTATACTCTCAATCACCAAATGAGGAGCGATGTATGTATTCACTGACGAATCGCAGTCGCAAAAAACAACAAAAACATTGGCTAAATTATCGTCTATATAGCCGTCAAGTTATGAGTCAACCGATGAATATGGATATTCATACCAGCCGTATTATGACAGCGATGGAGCTGGAAGAAAAAGAACCGCTACAAGGTGCATTGGCAGATATGTTCTATGGCTGTTGGTTTGACGTGCCGTATTTTGGTGAACGTATGTTGGGTCAAGTCAAAGAAAAAATCAATCCCAATATGCTCAAAGGCTTTCAACGCTGTATTGAAGGATTAGACTATGTGTTTGCCGTTAGCCCATTAGCAACCCGTTGGAGCGTATTAATTTCGCCTTCGATGCAAGCCTTTGAACACCAATTAAGAATTTCTGCTGATGACTCTCGTTCAGTGGCGACATTAACAATTTCCACTTTACTGGATATTTTAGAAGAAGAGGATGACCCTGAAGAGCAAGAAGAGCTTATCGAAGAAGTAGAACAAGAATTTTTTGCCCACTGTCTTGCGATCGATGATCGGTTGGCTTTTTCGATTGTGTGGTGGGAATTATCAAAAAATAAATGGAACTTCCATGAAGCATGGACACAAACTCGAGGTATCTTTGAGAGAAAAAATAGTAATCACGACAATAAACTAGAAAACTAAACTATAATTCATAATAAAAGCGTTTTTCTTTAACAATTTACTGAAGATTGAAACTATTATGCAATCATTATCCTTGGTCGGTTTTACCGAAAAAAATGCAAAGATCATTAAATTATTTATTGAAATTAACTTTAGCACCATTCAGGTCAATAGTATTGATCGCAATACGATTGGTGATGGGCAATATGATCAAGGGATATTACCCTCTATATTGATGGGGCAAAACGATGCTGATATGCTGATGGTAGACATGGAAGGGGTCGGATGTTCTACCAAAGATACTGATGAAATGTTTGCCAAATATATCAAGCATACACCCACCTTATTTATTACACGACATGCTCATTATGGTACATTGGCGATGGATACAGCCAAATATGTCGAGCAGGTTAAAGACAAACAAAAAATTATTAATTTTCACCAAGATGAGGCAGTCGCCTTGCCTTATCAATGGTTAACTGCCCCCTATAGTCGACAACAACTGCAACAAAAAATTGAGTGGTTGTTGGTCTATCAAAATAGCCACCAAACCGCTAAACCAACACCTAATGCTAGCCTATCGAATACCACGACAGCATCCCCTGCACCAGAAGTATCTAGCAATCCAGTATCCGCTACCAAGGTCAATCAAAACAGTATTCAACAAATCGTTATTCAACAAGTATATGCCATATTACATCAAACATTTGATGAGTTAAACGATAGAGCTTTTGTTGATTTTTGTCAGCAATTACAAACGTTAAGCGATTATACCTGTATTCATCTTGCAGGACAGCGAGTTTTTGTCAATCCTTATGACAATACCATTATTACAACCCATTTTGACTATATTACCCATCACTTTATGGTGACTGATAAAGTTTATCAAGGTAATCATCAGCTTGAAGCCCTTGATGCCACCGCGTATCAACAAGCCATCCGTGAATGCCGAGCCACAGGGCAAGCCTTAATGCCAATCGGTCAATTTATTTGGGCAATCGGCATGGAGCTGATGTCAACATTGTCTCATGGCTATAGTCCTTCCCATCATTTGGTATTTCAACTACAAGCCATGCCAAATTTATCCAGTATTCCTAATTTGCCAAATTATGTGCAATTACTTTTGGTCAGCTGTCTGGCACGCCCTCGCACATTGTTAGAGTTGAATGAGCTATTCCCTCAGTTAACAAATTCACAAGTGAATCAAGTATTTATCATCGCAGGACTAGCCAATAGCCTCAATAATAAGATACTATTATCCAGTAATGGCGTTACCCAACCATTGACTCACCCCACACCATTAGCAAATGATATGGTGGATGACCAACCACGTGTCACTGAAGCGATACAGGTGAAAAAGGCTCGTCAAACAGGATTTTTAAAACGTTTGATTCAACAAATTAGCGATAAATTCAGTCATGCCTATTGAGTAAAAGGGAATTGATAACCCCAATGATATGGTAATCAGTTAAAAAAATATCAAGGAATATTTATGACAACTGCCCATGAAGACAGTTATAAAATTATTTTTGCAGGCCCTGTGGGGGCTGGTAAAACACAAGCCATTCAGTCATTATCTGATAAACCCATTGTCACCACCGATGAAATCGCCAGTGATGAAACCAAATTGCTAAAAAAAACCACCACAGTTGCGATGGACTATGGGGTGATGAAACTTGAAACAGGTGAAATTGTCCGTCTCTATGGTACACCAGGGCAAAGACGCTTTGATTTTATGTGGGAAATTTTAAGTGACAAGGCATTGGGCTTGGTACTATTGGTCAATGCTACTGATGCTGACCCAGTACAGGATATGAAAGACTATATGCAGAATTTTTTGCCATTAATTAAATCTACTACCATGGTTGTGGGTATCACCCACGCTGAAGCCATGCCTTGGGACTTGCATCAACGTCTGACAGATGAACTCGTTCAGCAAGGGATTCCTGCCAATGTCGTCCCTGTGGATGCTCGTGATAAAGCCCAAATGGCACAGTTGGTGAGTATGTTGGTATATGCTATCATTTGATGACTTTTAGCAAATCCTCTTATATGGTTGAACCCCTTCCCTTTAGGGAAGTATAATACTACCCAGAGGAGCGTAACCTCTTGCCATTCGTTTGCAGTTCACGTTGCAGATGTGGACTGAAATATTATAAAAACCCAAAATACTTAACATTATAAAGGAACTTCGCCGTGGTAAATACCTCTGAAAATCACATCATATTGACACCTGCTGGCGTACTACACGGATTTTCTCAAGCCAATCCCAGTGAACAACAATTGGCATTGCAGGCTGTACTCACGCCAAACACCACCATCACGGCTCATGCTTGGAGTGAGCGATATAGTGAAACGTGGCTTGATATGTTTATTGAGGAGGGGTGGATTGAAGTGGTCGAAAAGCCTATTTTAGCCCCACACGTTCAGCTAGATAGTTTCTTACGGTATGTATCAGCAAGCTTGTCAGGTAGTCGCCGAGTGGCAATTGGCTCAGACCAAGGGTTTTGTATTGCACGCATGGGCTTTAGTCAAGAAGAAGCCGATACATTATCGGTCGCTGCGGCTGACTTTTATGACTTTTTACAACGTCAACAACAACGTGGTTGGGCGGTGCATGGTCATGCGGTATCATTTTTCTCAAGCATTGATATGCTAATGCCAAATACTAGTTTGGTTTTCTTATGGATTAATGGCTCTGGCTATTTCTTAATTTTGGAAGATGAGCCTTTGATTAATAACCGTGCCTTTGTTGAGTTGGTGTGGGGTATTAAAGCCACAGGTGAGCGTTTTGAACAGCGTTCGGCATTGGTGGAAGAAGAAACAGATGCAGAAGGTGAAGAAGTATCAGACGATAATCATTGATAACTTTTTTCTCAAATCACTAAGCGTGGGTTGGCAAAGCATCACCCACGGCATCTTTGGGCGTATGTACAGTGAATTAAATCAGAAATGCAACTTTTGAAATTTTGGGCGTATTGCATACGCCCCTACAAGGGTATCTTATTTCTAGTTTAAACAACTATCGTACGCCCTTATCATTTTTTAACTTTTCAACAGCTTATACCAATTTCACCGCTTGGCTATCTTTGGGTGTGACTTTGACGATTTGTACCTTAAATAGTACATTTTGCCCTGCCAATGGGTGATTAAAATCCACTTTTACCACCTCATCATTCACGTCACTAATTACACCGACTACAGCATTTTGCCCTTTGTCACTAAATTCCATCATAGTACCGACTTCTGGCACACTGCCGGTCACGGCAAATTGAGCATGGCTAAAGCTTTGGATATTGTCTGGGTTGTGTTGCCCAAAAGCCTCGTCAGGGGATAGGTGAGCGGTGCGTGTATCGCCCGCCGTTAGGTTTATCAAGACTTTTTCAAAGCCCTCAAGTAAGCTACCATCACCAATGGTAAGGCTCACAGGGGTAGGGCGGTCAAAGGTGGAGTCGATGACTGTGCCATTTTCTAGGCTGACTTCAAAATGCAAATCGACTTGAGAGCCGTGTGTGATGCGAGTTTGTTCGTTGGGATTGATGATGGTATTATCTGTTGTATTCATAGCGTATCTTCATTAGTTGTTAAATAGGTCTAAAGGCTTGATTTTAAACTGTAACGATGTGGGGTCGGGTGTACCGCCTTTAGGTTGAGCCAAGTAATTGCTTATCTGAAAATCCTGTCATGCTAATTATCCCTATGATTGACGTAATGTTTTTTCAATTTCTGCCAAAATTGCTACCAAAACATTGACTGCCACACTATTGCCAAACTGTTGATAGGCTTGGGCTTGGCTAGATACGATGTGAAAATCTTCAGGAAAGCCTTGTAATCTAGCACATTCTCTAGGGCTAAGTTTGCGTATGGTATCGCCAATTTTATACAGTCCAGTTTTTGACCCAACACCACCCCCATAAGCGGATAAGGTAATCGCATGACCCAAAGGATGATAAATCCGTTCGCCTTGACCGCCTTTATTGACAATGCCAATTTGTATCGGACGGTTAGGTAAGATAGGCTGACCAAAACGGTCGGTATCTGGGATAAAATCCTTATAAATCACCATGTCGTCACGTTTGACAACCTTGGCATCGCTTGGATTGTCTTGCAAAATCGATTGTAGGGCGATTTTTTTTGGGAGTGGCTTGGGAAAGTTAAATTGTTGGATACCTAAATCCCTTTTAAACCCCACTAAATAGATACGTTCACGGTTTTGCGGTAAGCCAAAATCTGACGCATTTAATACTTGATAAAATACGTCATAACCCAATTGGTTTAGGGTATGTAGCACGACTTTTAGGGTATTGCCTTTATCGTGATTGATAAAATTTTTAACATTTTCTAGTAATAATACCTTAGGCTGATGATGGGCGATGATTCGAGCAATGCCAAAAAACAATGTCCCACGTGTATCGGCAAAACCTTGCTGTTTGCCCGAGATACTAAACGCTTGGCAAGGAAAGCCTGCACAAAGAATATCATGGGGTGGGATGTTTTTTTTATCAATTTGGGTAATGTCACCAAAGGGTTTTATCCCATAATTAGCTTGGTAAGTATGGCTGGCGTGTTTATCCCACTCGCTAGCAAAGACACATTTTGCCCCAAATTGGCTTAGGGCTTGATGAAAACCGCCAATCCCTGCAAATAGGTCGATAAAGTGTTGGTTGGATAAAGATTGCATGAATGAGCAAGTCACACCCTTGCTGTGCGTTTTGGCTCAAGAAAAAACGCATCAATCAAAATCAACGCCACGCCTAGATTAATCGCCATATCCGCCACATTAAAAATCGGAAAATGCCACACATCTGCATAATGAACATGTACAAAATCAATCACATAGCCCAAACGCACACGGTCAATCAAATTCCCCAATGCCCCTGATAATACCATCGCCAAACCAAAAGACAGCACTTTGGCTTGTTGTGGGGTTTTACGCAGATACACCATAATCCCAACCGATACGGCTAAGGCAAGGGCAGAGAAAAACCACTTTTGCCAACCGCCTTTATCCGCCAAAAAGCTAAACGCCGCCCCATGATTATGAGCAAGGGTAAAGTTCAAAATCGGGTCAATTAATGGCAAGGTTTGGTAAAGTTGAAAGTTATTTTCAAAATACAGCTTGGTGACTTGGTCAATGACAATCGCAAGCACCGCAAGACCGTACCAAACAAAGGCTTTATTGCCGTTTGGGGTTAAGTTAGGCAAACTCACGCACTTCCCCTTTATTTTCTGGCAAGTTGGTCACACACCGCCCACAAATCTCTGGGTGGCTTTCATCCACGCCGACATCCGTGGTGATATGCCAACAACGTACACACTTTTCACCGTCCGCAGGGGCGATGGCAACCGCTAAAGTACCGTTTGGCGTTTCGGCTTCATGGGTCACGTTGGCTTTATTTGCCAATGGGGCAAGGTTTGCTTGGCTTGAGATAAACACGAATTTTAGCTCATTACCCAGTTTGTTTAGCACATTTAAGGTGGCATCATCAGCAAATACGGTGACATTTGCCGATAAGTTGGCATTAATCACTTTATCGGTGCGAGCCTGTTCAAAGGCTTTGTTTACCACTTCTTTGACCGTCAAAATCAACGCCCAGTCATCTTCGCTGATGTCATTCATGGCAAATTGTGGGAATTGATACCATTCTTGGGTAAACACATAGCCGTCTGTTCCCTTGAGAACTTCCCACGCTTCTTGAGCGGTAAATGATAAGATTGGAGCAATCCAACGGAGCAAAGCATGGGCGATATGATAAATCGCTGTCTGTGCCGAGCGTCTTGGCTTCCCGTCCGCTTTGGTGGTATATTGGCGGTCTTTGATGATATCAAGGTAAAATCCGCCCAAGTCTTGCGAGCAGAAACCGACAATCGCTTGGCAAACTTGGTGGAAGTCCATATTGGTGTAAGACTCACGAATTTGGGCTTGTACCGCTTCGGCACGTTTAACAATGTATTTATCAAGGCTTACCAATTCATCGGCATTCACCATGTCAGTCGCAGGGTCGAAGTCATCGGTATTTGCCAACAAAAAGCGAATGGTGTTGCGAATACGGCGGTACATATCGGTGGTACGAGCAAAGCCCTCGGTCGATACTGCCATTTCGTAGCGGTAGTCGCTTGAGCCGACCCATAGACGCACGATGTCGATACCGTATTTGTCCGCTAATTCTTGCGGTTCAAAGCCTTTGGTATTGCCTTTGGATTTGGATAATTTATAGCCTTTGGCATCCACGGTAAAGCCATGCGTCAATACCTGTTTGTACGGTGGGCGACCATAAATCGCCTCACTCACAAGTAAAGACGACTGAAACCAACCACGATGTTGGTCGCTACCTTCAAGGTATAAATCGGCAGGATTTGACAGTTCATCTCGTTTATCAAGCACGGCAAAGTTGGTCGAACCCGAGTCAAACCATACGTCTAGCGTATCGGTGGATTTTTGGTAATTTTTGGCATCTTCACCGATAAAGTCCTCGGCAGGGGCATCAAACCACGCCTCGACACCGCCTTTTTCAATCACCAATGCCACTTGTTCCATTAACGCTTGCGTATTTGGGTGCAACGCCCCTGTGTCTTTATGGATAAAGAACGGAATCGGCACGCCCCAAGTCCGCTGACGGCTGATACACCAGTCTGGGCGACCGTGCATCATCGCCTCGATACGGTTTTGCCCCCATGCAGGTGTCCAAGTCACATTGGGAATGTCGGTCAAGGCTTGCTCACGCAGACCTCCTGCTTTTGAATTAGGGGCTTCCATGCTAATAAACCACTGTGGGGTCGAGCGGAAAATAATCGGCGTTTTGTGTCGCCAGCAATGTGGATAGCTGTGGGTAATCACATCATGTTTGAGCAAATGCCCAGTTTGTTGTAAGGTTTCGATGATTTTTGGTTGGGCTTTGTAGATATGTTCACCGACAAAGACTTTCGCTTCGGGTAAATACACACCGTTGCCACCGACTGGATTTTCAATCGGTAAGTTAAACTTTAGACCGACATTATAGTCATCGACACCATGAGCAGGGGCGGTATGTACCAAGCCTGTACCGCTATCAGCCGTGACATGGTCGCCTGTGATAATCGGCACTTGTCGCTCGGCAATTAGTGGGTGTTGGGCTTTTAGGGCGGTCAAATCTTCGCCTTTGACAGTCGCCAATACGCTGTAGTTTTCAACGCCAAACACACTCATCAAATGGGCAAGCAAATTATAAGCAAGGATAAAATGTCCCTTGTCGGTTTTTACCACCGAATATTCAAGCTCTGGGCTGACGGTAATCGCTTGGTTCGCAGGCAATGTCCAAGGCGTGGTCGTCCAAATCACCGCTTGCAATGTACCCTCAACATTGGCAGTCGCAGGCAAGGCATCACGGTTGGCAACATCAAAACCGACATAAATTGCATCGGATTTTTTATCCTCGTATTCGACTTCTGCTTCGGCAAGTGACGAGCCACAATCCAAACACCAGTTGACAGGTTTCATACCACGAGTGATATGCCCGTTTTTATAAATCTCTGCCAACGCACGAACTGTATCGGCTTCTTGCTGAAAATTCATCGTCAAATACGGATGTTCCCAGTCGCCCAACACGCCCAAGCGTTTGAAATCCACCATTTGCAAGGCGATTTGGCTTTTGGCGTAATCACGGCATGCCCCACGAAACTCGGTGGTGGTGATGATTTCGCCATTCTTCGCTTTGTCTTTGTGTGGCTGACCAACTTTACCAATCAAGCCTTCGACTTTCTGCTCAATCGGCAAGCCGTGGCAGTCCCAGCCCATGATATAAGGTGCGTCATAGCCGTCAAGGGTTTTGTATTTGACAATCATGTCTTTGAGGACTTTATTGACGACATGACCCAAGTGAATTTGACCGTTGGCGTATGGTGGTCCATCATGTAATGTGTATTTTTCACGCCCTTGACGTGCGTTGCGGACTTGTCCATAGACATCATCGGCGAACCATTGTTCTAGCCATTTTGGTTCACGTTTGGCAAGGTCGCCACGCATGGGAAATGCGGTGTCGGCAAGGTTTAGGGTGTCTTTATAATCTACAGTGGGTTTTTCGCTTGGCTCAGTCATACTTGGCTCGATTCTTCAATAAAGTGCTAAAATAAATGGCTAAATGTAAAAATTGGATAACAGGGTATTATAGGGCAAAATGGGGGAATTGACAAAGTGATGAGGCTTAAAATTTAGTGATAAAAAATATGACCGAGTAAAATCCAACCATCAAAGTGATAAATATTAAAAAGCCTTTAAATCGTTTGAAAGTCGTTTGATTAAGGTCACGTACTTTATCTTGTGATTTGCGATACCAAAAACGCAGTGCCAAATACTTCACCAACGCATAACCAATAAAGGATAAAAATAAAGCCTCAAATGCCTCAAAAAACGTCATAAAAACAAAGGAAACAGGCTGTATTTGATTGTTAACAATCTTATAGCGAGATTCCGTATTCCACAATGCCCCCTCATTATGATAAAGATAAACTTCACCCTCTTTACGCATAAAGTCTTCACCCCGTGGAAAGTCATTGACGGAAGTCACCAACGGTTGGTTATTGAACTTATTAAGATAAACAGGTGTTGGCTCATGTTTGTCATCAAGAATAACAACTTGGAATTTTTGATTGGGTGTCACTGTATCTTGAAAAAATTGGCTTTGATAATGTTCCGTTTTCAAAAATCTGATACTCATATAACAAATACAAGCAATCAAAAACCAGCCAACAATCACGGATAACATATAACCCAACATCAGCAAAAAACTTTTGAATATTTTTACCATAAGTCTGCTTACCCAACTGTAAGGGTTAGTTGTATTTTAATTAGGTTGTTTATTATTCAATAAATTACTAAATTTTATCAATAAAAACATCAAGATAGGTAAGGCACTGGTATTGATAATATCGTGAATCGCCCAATCAGCGTGCCATTTTCCACCACCTTGCATCACTTCTTGATAATCCAATACTTCCCCCAATATTGCAAATCCCACTACCATCAGTACCGCCACCCATAAAAATCGCAGTTGCCCTGTTTGGCGTTGGCATCGCTTTAGCACCCATAAGGTCAGCAAAAAAATCGACATCCCTACATAAATATGTAACGCATCTTTTTCTAGCCCAGTGAAGGCAACCAATTGCCCTTTAATTGCTTGAAAGCCCATGTTCTCTCCACGCTAGCAAATCTGCCACATCTTGCTGAATGCCAACTTTTAAAGCTTCAAGCCCATCATAATTTTTTTCACCATGTAAAAAGTGCAAAAAGGTCACGGTCAATTCTTTACCGTATAAATCACCCTCAAACTGTGGAAAAAACACCTCACACCGCCACTCAATTGCTTGCTGATTTTTGACAGCAGGGCGAGTGCCAACATGACACGCCCCAAATAAACTTTTGGGTGATAGACCACGTACCCCAGTTGTGCCATTTTGTCCAAGGGTTGACAAGTCCGTGCCGTCCGTTGCCGTCACCGACACCCCAAAAATGCCATGCACCGCAGGTTTGATACGGTTTAGGGCGATATTTGCGGTGGGGAAGTCGAGTGTACGTCCGATTTTATCGCCATGCAACACCGCCCCAGTGATGGCATAATCACGTCCTAACAAGTGCTTTGCCGTTGCCAAATCGCCGATTGCTAGGCTCTCACGCACCCGAGTTGAGCTAATGCGTTCATCATGGTGAGCATGGTCGGTGATGGTGTGAAGCGTCTGCACAGGTAAGCCAAAATTGCTTAAAAACTCACTATCGCCTGTGCGGTCATGCCCAAAGCGAAAATCATCGCCCAAGACAAGGCTTTTGACATTAAGTTTGACCAACATTTCGGCAAATTGGGTGGCAGATAGATTGCGAAACGCCTCATCAAAGCCTGCGACAATCAGTGTATCAATACCCAATTGACCGATAAAATAGGCTTTTTCAGCAAGGTTGGTTAAGCGAGCAGGGGCGGTTGTGGGGGCAAAAAATTCTCGTGGCTGTGGCTCAAAAATCATCACCATACTTGCCAAATTTTGGGCAGTTGCTACGGCTTTGGCTTGTGCCAGCATCGCTTGATGCCCCAAATGCACACCGTCAAAATTACCGATGGTTAATACTGAATTTGGTAATGGGGTTGGATTAGCAAGCAGGTCATTTAAGGGGAAAATTTTCATAAGAGGTATATTAAGTAGATAGAAGTTATTTTTTTAGCCAATTATCAAACGCATCAATAAGATTTGTCAAAGCTGATTTTGGTACGTCAATTCTGCCACTTTCGACTGATTTTTGGATAGAATCAAGGTCAAAGTTAAAATCGCCATCACAATTAAGGGGTTATTATAAAGTAAAAATCTTGCTAAGATAGCGATTTAGCAAAATAATTGTGGAATATCCTATGTCAAAAAATTTATCTTTTCATATTCGCCCTGCCAATCCCACCGACCTTGCCCAAGTGGTTGCCATTTATAATCAAAGCATCGCCTCCAAACAAGCCACTGCCGATTTGACCCCAGTCACCGTTGCCGAACGCCAAGCATGGTTTGATAATCACTCGATGGACAAGCGACCTTTATTGGTGGCAGTTGATACGTTGAAGGGAAATGTCATCGGATGGGCGAGCTTTAGCGATTTATACAGTCGTCCTGCCTATCATATCAGTGCCGAAATTGGGCTATATATTGATGATACTGCCAAAGGTCAAGGCGTGGGGCAGGAGTTACTCATTGAGTTATTAGCAATTGCTCCCAGTTGTGGCATTCAGCAAGCGGTTGCCAAGATTTTTGCTCATAATCAGCCAAGTTTGGGCTTGTTTAAGAAGTTGGGGTTTGAACAATGGGGCGTGTTAAAACAAGTGTGTGATATGGATGGTTTTATTGCCGATGTGGTGATGATGGGGAAAAGTTTGAATTGAGTTGATACTTTTTATCAAACGAAAAGGCATCAAAAAAGCGAAAAGGGCGTAAGCATTACGCCCCTACCACTGTCGATATTGTCAAATTAACCGAATGGATTGTTTGCTTGATTGGACGAGGGTTCTTCGTCCGCCATCAATGAGAAGGTGCTGTCATCTTCGTTAACTTTTTCGGCATGACGGCTATGAAGCTTGATTTGTAGACGCAAGTCATTGGGCGAGTCGGCGTGTTTGATAGCATCGGCATAAGTGATTTCACCACTTTCATACAGGTCAAATAACGCTTGGTCAAAGGTCTGCATCCCCAGTTCACGAGAGCGTTTCATCACAGGCTTAATCTCATGGATTTCACCTTTGCGGATATAATCCCCAATCAATTGTGAGTTAATCATAATCTCAATGGCGGCACGGCGACCCTTGCCATCTGGGGTGGGAATCAATTGCTGGGCGATAATCGCACGTAAGTTGAGCGACAAGTCCATAAAGATTTGTTCGTGTTGCTCAGGCTCAAAAAAGTGAATAATACGGTCAACCGCTTGGTTAGCGTTATTGGCGTGGAGGGTGGCAAATACCAAGTGACCTGTTTCGGCATACTGTACGGCATAGTCCATGGTTTCACGAGTACGAATCTCACCAATCAAAATCACATCTGGGGCTTGACGTAGGGTATTTTTTAGCCCAGCTTCAAACGACATGGTATCAATACCCACTTCACGTTGGGTGACGATACAGCCTTTATGCTCATGCACGTATTCGATGGGGTCTTCGATGGTGATGATATGACCACGAGAATTTTCGTTACGATAGCCCATCATGGCGGCAAGGGTCGTTGATTTACCTGTACCTGTCGCACCCACCAATAGTACAATGCCACGTTTTTTCATGGCAATTTCATTCAAAATCACTGGCACTTTTAATTCTTGTACAGTCGGAATTTTGGTTTCGATTTTACGCAAAATCATGCCTGCACAGTCTTTTTGGATAAATGCCGAAACACGAAAACGAGCTGATTGGTTTTTATCACTGATGGCGAATTGACATTCTTTCGTGGCATCAAATTCTTTGATTTGATTGGGGGTCATCACGCCTTTGACCAGTGCCATTGATTGCTCTGGGGTGAGCGGTGATTTGGTCACAGGCATAATCACGCCATTGACCTTCATTGAAGGTGGTACATCGGCAGTGATGAACAAGTCCGAGCCATTTTTTTGTACCATTAATTGTAATAATTTATCAAAATCCATGGGGGTTTCCTTGTTACAAGAAATTCTCAGGTTGCTTGGCATATTGGCGAGCGGATTCTTTGCTAATCACCCCTTTATTTAGCCATTCACGTAAACTTTGGTCAAGTGTCACCATTCCCTCACTGGCACTGGTTTGAATCGCTGAGTACATTTGAGCGACTTTATTTTCACGAATCAAGTTACGAATCGCAGGTGTACCAATCATAATTTCATGCACCGCCACACGTCCCCCTGTTTGGCGTTTTAGCAGGGCTTGCGAGATGATGGCTTGGAGTGATTCTGATAACATCGCACGAATCATGTCTTTTTCGGCGGCAGGGAATACGTCTACCACACGGTCGATGGTTTTGGCGGCTGAGGTGGTGTGCAGAGTCCCAAATACCAAGTGTCCTGTTTCGGCGGCAGTCAGTGCCAAACGAATGGTTTCAAGGTCACGCATCTCACCGACCAGAATCACGTCAGGGTCTTCACGCAGTGCCGAACGCAAGGCGGCATCAAAGCCTAAGGTATCACGATGCACCTCACGTTGGTTAATCAGTGATTTTTTGGATTGATGCACGAACTCAATCGGGTCTTCGATGGTCAAAATGTGTTCTTTACGAGTTTCATTGATATAGTTAATCATGGCGGCGAGGGTCGTGGATTTGCCCGAACCTGTTGGGCCTGTTACCAACACAATGCCACGTTTAAAGCTTGCTAATTTTTCAAACACAGGCCCCATGCCAAGCTGTTCCATCGTCAAGACTTCTGATGGAATGGTACGAAATACCGCACCTGCTCCACGGTTTTGGTTAAAGGCATTGACACGAAAGCGAGCCACTTCTGGAATCTCAAACGAAAAGTCCGTTTCAAAAAATTCCTCAAAATCCGCACGTTGTTTATCATTCATAATGTCATAAATCAGACCATGTACTTTTTGGTGGTCTAACGGTGGCATATTGATTTTGGTAATCTCACCATCCACACGAATCATCGGTGGCAACCCTGCTGAAATATGTAAGTCCGAAGCTTTATTTTTGGTTGAAAAACGTAAAAGGTCATCAATGCTGAGTTCTTTTGCCATATTATATTATCCTAGTGATGGTGAGTTATAAATAATGCCCTATACTATAGCAAGAGTCGGATAAAAAATCAGTTAAATTTAGATAATCGCCCAATTTTTCAGCTGAAAATTTGACCGCATTTAGGGCTAGTGGTAATTTTGCCTCAACCAGCCCCAAAAGTGATACAATTTGGCGAATTTAAACCGATTTGGATTTACCCATTTTTATGTATTGTAGGTTGGATTGAGTTTGTGAAACCCAACACTATCAATCATTTATGTTGGATATCATTTTTCCACCCAACCTACCAATAATAAACAAGAGGCAATGATGTTAAACAACACCCAATCCATCAATCACCCCATTAATCAACCCATGAGCCAAGCTGAAAAAACCGACCTTATCACACGTTGGCAAAGTGTCAAATCGCAACTGCCTTCCACCGTCACCTTATTGGCAGTGTCCAAAACCAAACCCAGTGAGATGATAAAGGTATTGGCAGGCGAGGGGCAATGTGACTTTGGCGAAAACTATGTCCAAGAAGCGATTGCTAAAATCAGCGAGCTAAAAGACATAACCGCCAATGGCAAGCCTATCGTATGGCACTATATTGGGCATATTCAACGCAACAAAACCAAAGATTTGGCAACGCATTTTGACTGGGTGCATGGCGTTGACCGCCTTATCATTGCCGAGCGTCTTAGCGGACAACGCCCTGCCGAGCTTGCCCCATTGAACATCTGTATTCAAGTGAATATTGACGATGAGGCAACCAAATCGGGCTGTCAACCAGACGCATTAAAGGCATTAATCACGGCAATCAGCCAACTACCAAATCTGCGATTACGTGGCTTAATGATTATTCCTGCCAAAAACAGCCAATCTGCCTTTGAAAAGACCCAACAACTCTTTGAGCAACACCGCCAATATCACGCCAATCCACAAGATTGGGATACCTTATCAATGGGGATGAGTGGCGATGTTGAGCAAGCGATTGATGCAGGCTCAACCATGGTGCGAGTAGGAACGGCAATTTTTGGGGCGAGATAAGTTGCTATTTTCCAATCATCCCAACTCCCTTCTTTTATATCAAGCCAAGCATTTAAAATTGTAGGGGCGTAAGGCTTACGCCCTGTTTAAAATGTTAAATATTAGGTTGAGTATGACGAAAGAGGCGGTATCCTGTAAATAAAATATTGCTTAATTATTGCTCAAACTTTTCTGTTAACTTTCTGTAAGCTAAATGTAAGTTTTTGCATTTACAATGTAATATTTATTAACATTTTTAAGAAAAAAGATATCCACATTGGGGTAAATGTTTTGATATGATGGGGTTGTTTTACGAAATGTAACCAATTCAATCATTATGTAATTTATATGCGTATATTTTCTTCGCTAGCAAGCGAGCCAAAAGCCCATATACGCATAGAAATTCAGAACGGATAAAGCCCTATGAATTTTCTTCAAAAAACTTTATTGACAGTGCTTCCTTGTGTAATGCTGAATGTGATGCCAAGCACGGCAATGGCAAATGATAGCCTAAGCGATTTGATGAATCGTTTTGGTAATAACAGCCAAGTCGCCCAAACGACTAATAAAGCCCAAGCCTTGATTGATAAAGCCAAACAATTCATCGGCTTGCCTTATCGTTATGGTGGCACGAGTCCTACCAGTGGTTTTGATTGTAGTGGTTTTATGCAATATGTGTTTAAAGGGGCGAATATCAACTTACCTCGCACCTCTGGTAGTATGGCTCAGGTAGGACAAAAAGTCAGCCGTGATGAGCTAAAAGCAGGGGACATGGTGTTTTTCGCCACTCGTGGGGGCAGTATCTCGCATGTGGGTATGTATGTTGGTGAAGGACGTTTTATTCATTCACCATCAACTGGAAAAAGCATCCAAATCAATAGCTTAACATCAGGCTATTATGCCAATACCTTTGTTACGGCACGCCGTGTATTGGATGCCTAATTTAATTTATTGGTGTATGAGAACAGACTTCGGTCTGTTTTTTTATACCCAGTGATTAAAAATGAAAAATAGTTTATCAAATAAGGATTACTTATTGTGTTTTGTAGGGGGTTAGAAATAAGTCTATTATTTAAAAAATCAAAGAGTTCATTAAAAATTAATTAAAAAATTGATGTTACCAAAGTGTTACTATTAAGGATATACTAGAAGTTTAAGCGACTGATTTTAAGCTTACATATTTTGGGCGGTGGATGGGATGGCACGGTTGTTTTCAGTGGTGGAGTTGCGACAGCATTTTTATGAAATACTGAGTTTTTTCCGCACGTCCAGTGAGTGTGATAAGGATTGGGTTCAGCTGAGTAAGTTTAATAAATTTTTATTATTTATTGTACTAGTCAGCATTGATTGTTTTTTATATCTTACTTGGTATTTTGCTACATTTTTATTATTAGGGTTGGGTTTAGGAGAAAAAATTGGCGGTGATGCGAGTGGTTGGCATAATTTAGTCAATGCTGATATGCTTAAGTTTATGTCAATGGTGACGCTAGGTATATTGGTGTTGTCTTTGTTGTCATTATGGATATTACCAAAATTTGCCAATAATCGCCAAGTGGGTCGGTGGTATCAGGTTTTTTATATCAGTGTGTATTTTGTGTTTAACATGTTGATAGCAGTGTGTGTGGGTGAAAACAGCATTGTCGTTGGCGTGATGATGTTAAGCGGTATGGTGTTTGGGCTGTTGCTATTGCCTTGGGGCTATGTGTTTGTTGGGTA
This sequence comes from Moraxella sp. TY6, assembly GCF_048551375.1. Classification (NCBI taxonomy): domain Bacteria; kingdom Pseudomonadati; phylum Pseudomonadota; class Gammaproteobacteria; order Moraxellales; family Moraxellaceae; genus Moraxella; species Moraxella sp. TY6. Next base: position 38,825 of record NZ_JBLYZJ010000013.1, read on the forward strand.
TATGCTGTCGATTGTAGGGATTATTGTTTGTTTTTTAAATTATCATTGGCATTGGGTAATGCTTCCGACTTTTTATCCTGCTTCTTATTTTCATTATCATAATTATGCCAGTGACCATGTGCTATGGCGAGCCAGTTTTACTTATTTAACCATTCCAAAAGCCACATTGGCACTCTATGGCGTGGCTCAAGTGCTAAGTTTGATTTATTTTCAGCAACATAAAATTCGTGAAATGTCGGAGATTGATGCGTTAACAGGGGCATATAATCGGCGTAATTTATACCAACATTTGAATCAGTTATGGGACAACCGTTTGACATGGCGGACGTTGAGCTTGATTTATATTGATGTCGACCATTTTAAGCGAATTAATGATGATTATGGGCATGATATTGGTGATCAAAGTTTACTTGCTGTGGTAGATGCCATCAAAGCAGTGATACCATCAAACTGCCATTTTAGTCGATTGGGTGGGGAGGAATTTTTGTTAGTATTGACCAATATCCACCAAGAACAAGCGGTGAAATGGGCAGAGATGATTCGTGAAAGCATTGCTAGTCATGCCATCAAATACCCAAATTCGTGTCAAGATATCAATCATCGTCTGAGGTTAACCGCCAGTCTTGGTATTGCTTGCTTGTCGCATCATCTTGTTAGTATTAATAGTTTAAATAAAGACAAGTCCGCCAACGCATTGATATCGAATAAACAATCAGCGGTCAAAACTGCCGATGCCAATCGTTTGCCTATGTTGCCGATTCCCATTCGTCAGTTGCTGATTCGTGCGGATAATGCCATGCAACAAGCCAAAGCCAACGGACGCAACCGAGTGGTTGCCAGTCCGCCTGTGATATTTACCGAATAAAATTAACCCAATACTTCCACCAAATCACCCTCAACCAAATGCGGACTTAACGCCTTAGTGACCTTGACCATCACCAATTTGCCCATCAAGTCATCCTCACCTTTAAACAACACGGTACGAGTATTATCTGCCGTTCCCATCAAAAAGTCTGGATTACGGTCGCTATGTTGCTCGACCAACACACGCACGGTTTGCCCCACCATGCCTTGGGTTTTTGCCCAAGTCGAGTCGATAATCACTTGTTGAAATTCTGCCAAACGGGCTTTTTTGGTCGCCATATCCACGGTATCTGGCAAATCTGACGCAGGTGTACCGGGGCGTTTGGAATAAATAAAACTGTAAGAGTGGTCAAAATCCAAATCTTTGGCAAGGTTTAATGTTGCTTGAAAATCCTCGTCCGTTTCATTGGGAAAGCCAATGATAAAGTCGCTCGATAAATACAAATCTGGGCGAACTTCACGCAATTTGCGGATTTGTTCGATATAAATATCAATGGTGTGATTGCGTTTCATTGCTGATAAAATCGCATTTGAGCCACTTTGTACAGGTAAATGCAAATGTGACACCAGCTTTGGCAACTGGGCGTAGGCTTCGATGATATCATCGGTAAATTCTAACGGATGGCTTGTGGTATAGCGAATCCGCTCAATGCCATCCACGTGCGACACATAATGCAACAGCTCGCTAAAACGACAAATCGTGCCATCATGCTTTTCGCCACGGTAGCCATTGACATTTTGCCCCAATAGCGTGATTTCTCGCACACCTTGGCTGGCGAGGCTGTCAATCTCGGCAAGGACATCATCAAGCGGACGAGAAATTTCCTCGCCACGGGTATAGGGAACGACACAAAATGAGCAGTATTTTGAACAGCCTTCCATCACCGACACAAATGCCTTAAACCCTTCAACTTTAGGCTCTGGCAAAAAGTCGAATTTTTCGATACTGGGAAATGAAATATCCACCACGCCAATGCGATTTTTGGGTTTGACATCGGTTTGTTTGAGTGATTGCTCATACAGCTCTGGTAAGCGGTGCAGGGTTTGAGGCCCAAAAACAAGGTCGACAAAGGGCGAACGTGCTTGGATTTTATCACCCTCTTGGCTTGCCACACAGCCACCCACGCCAATGACAAGGTTGGGATTTTTTTCTTTGTATTTTTTCCAACGTCCCAATTCCGAAAACACCTTTTCTTGGGCTTTTTCACGAATCGAGCAGGTGTTCATAATCATTACATCGGCTTCGTTTGGGTCATCGGTGAGTACCATGCCATGACTGTCGCCGAGTACGTCCGCCATTTTTTCGGAATCATAGACGTTCATTTGACAGCCTTGGGTGGTGATAAACACTTTTTTGACAGCCTTGTTACCAGTGGTGGCGGTAGTGGTGTCGATTGGTTTCACAGTAGGAGCAGGCGTGGATTGGGTTGGGTCAAATAGGGTCACGGTCATGGCGATTCTCTAAAGCAAACAGAAAAATAACCGCTTATTATAGCAAATTTTTTGTTGGCTAGGGCAATTTTGACAGTACCAAATATATGACATCTGTAGTAAAACTGCCGTCATCTGCCAGTTGATAATATTGCTTAACCGTATCACTCACGCTTTTTTGTAAGGTGAGAATACTTGCCACCGCCTCACTTGGAGTCGCCATTCGAGTGACCCAACTATCAAACGCTAACGGCAAACGTTGTTTTTGGATTTGTTCAATTCGAAAGCCTGCCAACTCCACTGCATAGCCCCATTCTGCCAAATGATAATCTCGGACATGGCTAGGATCTCGTAAGGTTTCGATGGTTTGTAAAAAATTATTGATGACTGGGTGAGCATGACCTAAAACATCCACAATAATGACTTTGCCATCATCCGTCAAGACACGGTGCATTTCAAGTAAGGCTTGATTTAGGTTATGCCAATGGTGAGCAGAAAACCGAGTCACAATCGCATCAAAGGTTTGATTGGCAAAGGGGAGTTGTTCTGCAACACCGACCACGCCTTGCACGTTGGTTAGCCCCTTCTCTTTGGCTTGCTGTTCGACCAATGCCACCATTTGTGGCGTCAAGTCGTAAGCGGTGACTTGTTTGACATAAGGAGCAAGATGATAGCTAACATGACCACCCCCACAGCCTAAATCAAGTAAGTTTTGCCAGTTATATTGTTGGGCTAGGGCTTGCATTTTGCCAAATTCTTGCCCTTGGGCATGGACTTGACTGGTTAGGTAGTTATTGGCTTTATCGCCATATTGTTGTTGGTTAAGCTGATGGTGTGAGGTCATATTTATGTCCTTTTGGGTTGTTCTTGATAATTTTGTCCCTTTACTTAGAAATAAGACAGTTGGGTAGGGGTGTATTGCATATGCCCAAAATTTTAACGTCTTATTGTTGAGTCAATTCAGTATAGTAGAGAAATTTTAATATAATTAAAAGTAAATTAAATTTTAAAATAAAAAACTATTTTTTTATAGATAAAGGTTTTAGCAACATTTTTATACAATTAGTTAAGTATTCTGCAAATTCTTTTTTGCCAACAATCGTTATAATCTATCCACCCAAATATATCTACTAAAAAAACCAAGAGGCATACCCATGAATTACCCTGTCAAATTTAGCCTATCGCTCGTCACTTTATCTTGTATTGGGGCATTAACCCAGTCTGCTTGTGCCGAAAATCATGCCTCAATCGGCACACCCACCCAAGCCGATAGCTATTTTAACCAAGCCGAATCCGCCAGTCGCAGTGGCAATGTAGCCAATTATCAAGGCTTGATGGCAGGGGGCAATCTTGCCATGTATCCAGAGTATTGGCAATTAAATCAATACCTTGACACCCAAAGCCCTCAAACCATCATCAATTTCGCCAATAAATACCCAAAAACAGCGATGGCAGAAAAATTGGTGGCGGACTATGCCGAAGCCAAAGCCCAAGCAGGTGATTATGCCAGTGTGCGTCAAGTGGCAGGCTATATCAGCAATGCCGATGATAATGAAGCTTGTGCCGTGGCATTGGGCTATAACCAAACCGATGCCGTGCGTGCAATGACCAAAAAAACCGATGTGTGGCTTGAGCAAAAAAACAAAAAAGCCAGTCTATGTGGACAGTTAGCCACTGAACTCAATAACAACACTATGATTAATAATAGCGACCGTGAACAACGCTTATACCGTATGCTTCGTGGCGATAATAATGGTGAAATCGTGCAATTATCCAGCCGTTTGGGAGCAGGGATTGATTATAATCAATTGATGCAAATTAGCAGTAATCCCAATGGGTTTTTTAGCAGTCTAGCTACTAAACCGAATACAGCGACCAATCGCTATTTGTACCTATATGCCCTTGGGCAACTTGCCAAAAAATCTGTCAATCAAGCCAGTATGCAATTCAATTACGACCTTGGCAAAAACCCACAATTTTTTGATGAACAAACTCGCCGTTATGCTTACCGAAATCTAGGGGTGGCACGCATGAATGTCAATACTGATATTGGCTTTAGCGTTGAAGCCGTGGATTGGCTACAAAAAAGTATGGGTGTGCCGTTTAGCTTTGAAGAAGCCGAAGATTACGCCCAAGCCTCGATTCGCTTTGGACGTTGGGCGGATGTCATCAATGCCATTGGTTCGATGGATTATAAAGCCCAACAAGAGCCAATTTGGCAATATTGGTTAGCCAAAGCCTATACCCAAGTGGGTAATAATCAACAAAAACAACAAGCACGCCAACTGTTTACCCAACTGGCTCAAAAAAATGACTATTATGGACTGCTTGCCAAAGACCAAATTGGGCAGACCTTTACCCAACTCCCAAACACCCCAAATCCTAGCAATGGTGACTATAATCGTTTGGCATTGGATGAGCATTTTAATCGAGCATTTGTACTGTATAATTTATCGGCTAGCCCTAGTTATACCAATCGTGAATGGAATTGGGCAGTCAAGCAAGCTCGTGACCGTGGTGATGATGCGATGATTGTGGCGGCGGCTCAAACTGCCAATAATATGGGTTGGTATGACCGAGCGATTTATGCCATCAAAAGTACCAAAACCGTACCAAATACCGCTTTGGCGTTCCCAATGCCAGAGAAAAATACCTTTGTTCGCTATAGCCGTAACTTTGGTATTGACCCTGCATGGGCATTGGGGATTACTCGCCAAGAAAGTCGCTTTAATGTGCATGCTAAATCAGGCGTAGGGGCAGTGGGCTTAATGCAAATTATGCCAAATACTGCCAAATATGCCGCCAATAAATTGGGGGAAACCTACAGTGCGAGCCGAGCTTCGCAAGCGGACACCAACATTCGCTATGGTACGTTTTATCTAAGTGATGTCATCAAAAAATTTGGTGGTCAAGCGGTACTTGCCACCGCAGGCTACAATGCTGGCCCAAATAAAGCCAAAACGTGGCAACCTGAAGGCGGAACATTGTCTGCTGACCAATATGTCGAGTCGATTCCTTATCCAGAAACTCGTGATTATGTCAAAAAAGTCATGGAAAATACCGCTAACTATGGCGTGTTATTGGGTGAGCGTCAATCCTTGACCCAACGTATGGGAACAATCTCAGCAAAATAGTGCTTGTTATTCAATTGTTTAAATAATAATCATTTTTTTACAATAAGATAACAATGGTTTTAAAAAAACCTCATAATATTCCATCTATTTGTTTTTAAATGTAAATATTGTGAGGATTTTTTTGATTAGTCAATTTCGTAGCTTACTTTATAGCTTAAATAGTCATGTGCTGTCCATATTACCAATCGGTGTGTTATCCTTAATATGGCGATATCAGCCACTGCTTATCTTAGGTATCATCATCAGTATTTTTTTTGGTGTAGCCATGTCGCCAGCACGAGCGGATAGCGTATTGGGGATTGAGCTGTCGCCTGCTTTATGTAAATCCAGTGCCAGTTATCGTAATTTACGTCAATGTGTTGAAGGTAATGCGTTGAGTGTCAGTTTTTATCGTGTGACTGACCGTCCCTGTAATGCCCAAGAATACCGTATGGCACCTGTGCAAGAAAGTATCATTAGCCGAGTTATTCCTGATGAACGGATACGACAATCAATTTGGCAGTTGCACGGTCGCTGTAGCGGTATGACTTCCAGTGGCTATTTTCGCCAAATCAATAACATCTCAAGCCAGCTTCGATTGCCAAAAGAACTGAGCGATAGACGCAGTTTTTTTATTACTACGAATGAATTGACTCAGCGAATCATGGGGCTTAATAAAGGCATGTCTTCGCAAGCGGTTAGCTTATTTTGTCATACCAACACACGCAATCAAGCGGTATTGACCCATATTGCTGTGTGTTATGACAACCAAGGTCGATTTGGGCGTTGTACCACAGAAAATAGTCAAAAAAGTCTCATTAATAGCTGTCCTAGCCAAATTTTTATTGATGGGAATTATTAGTTAGTTATGGTCTTTGTGCGTTACAAATGGTAAACTAGCTTGCCTTTTTAAAAAGTTAAACATTGCGATTATCCATCACTTTATCAATGCTAGATTGCTAGAATGGATGATTGCAAGGCAAAGGATTTTGTCTTTCATCACAAAAACTAGGAGTTTTTATGAAACAGCCCGTTCGTGTTGCTGTCACTGGTGCAGCAGGTCAAATCAGTTACTCACTACTATTCCGCATCGCCTCAGGTGATATGCTTGGCAAAGACCAACCTGTTATTTTACAACTACTTGAAATCACCCCAGCCCTTGAAGCCCTTAAAGGCGTAGTCATGGAGCTAGAAGACTGTGCATTCCCATTGTTGGCAGGCGTGGTGCAAACCGATGACGCAAATATTGCTTTCAAAGATGCTGACTATGCGTTATTAGTGGGTGCAAGACCTCGTGGTCCTGGTATGGAACGTAAAGACCTACTTGAAGCCAATGCAGCGATTTTCTCAGCCCAAGGTAAAGCCTTGAATGACAACGCTAGCAAAGCTGTTAAAGTATTGGTAGTCGGTAATCCAGCCAATACCAACGCATTAATCGCTCAACGTAATGCCCCAGACCTAGACCCACGTAACTTCACCGCCATGACTCGCCTAGACCACAACCGTGCAATGGCTCAATTGGCAGAAGAAACCGAAACCACCGTCAATGACATCAAAAAAATGATTATTTGGGGTAATCACTCTTCTACTCAATACCCAGACCTTACTTTCACGACTGTTAAAGGTCAATCAGCACTAGAACAAGTACAACGTGACTGGTACGAAGGTACTTATATCCCGAACGTACAACAACGTGGTGCAGCTATCATCAAAGCACGTGGCGCATCATCAGCCGCTTCTGCTGCCAATGCTGCCATCGCTCACATTCGTTCATGGGCATTAGGCACTGACGAGAATGATTGGGTTTCAATGGGTGTGTATTCAAACGGTGAATACGGTATCCAAAAAGGCTTAATCTACTCATACCCATGTACTTGCCAAAATGGCGATTGGAAAATCGTAGAAGGTCTAGATGTATCATCAGCTTTCTCTGTTGAAAAAATGAAAGCCACCGAAACTGAACTTGCTGAAGAACGTGACGCAGTCAGCCACTTGCTACCTAACTAATCACTTGCTTGATAGTTGTCTAAACTAAAAATAAGAGAGTTTGGTAGGGGCGTATTGCATACGCCCAAAATCCACATTCTTATTTTTGATTTAATTCACTATCATGTTATTATGATAAAAAAATCCCTTAATCAATGTTAAGGGATTTTTTTTGATTACATGTTTTGAAAATTGACGGATTACGCATTCAATTTTTGTAAATGGGCAATTCGGTCATCCAAACTTGGGTGGCTGGCAAATAATTGAGCAAAACTAAAACCACCTGCTTTGCCTTCATTAATTGCAAAGGCTTTCATGCCTTGTGGCATATAGTCTGGGTGTTGGCTAGCAGGTTTTAACGCCTCTAATGCACTAATCATATTATGTTTACCTGCCAATCTTGCCCCTGCTTCATCGGCACGGTATTCACGATAGCGAGAGAACCACATTACGATGGCTTGGGCGGCGATACCAAATACGATATCCAATACCATGCTTGAAATAAAATAGCCCATCCCAGGTGAACCATCTTCGTTTTTGAATAACACATTATCAATAACTGACGCAATAATACGAGAGAAGAACATCACAAAGCTATTGACCACGCCTTGTACCAATGCCAAAGTCACCATGTCACCATTGGCAACGTGACCGATTTCGTGAGCCAATACCGCTTCGACTTCTTGTTGACTCATGCTTTGTAATAACCCAGTCGATACAGCGACCAAGGCTTTGTTTTTATTCCAACCTGTTGCAAAGGCATTGGGTGATGGATTATCAAAAATCCCCACTTCTGGCATATCAATATTGACGTTTTGGGCTTGACGGCGGACGGTATCGACCAGCCATGTTTCCATTTGGGTGCTAGGTTGGGTGATGACTTGCGTACCTGTTGAGCGTTTGGCAAGCCATTTTGACATAAATAGCGAGATAAACGAGCCAATCATGCCATATGCAAAACACATGATCAGTAAGCCAGTCATGCCACCACCACGTAAATTTAGCCCTAACATTGGGGCGATGATATTCATAATAATGCCAAATACCACCATGACGGCAAGGTTAGTGAGTAAAAATAACCCAATTCTTAACATAAAAAAGTCCTCAAATCCTAGATAAATGGTCTTTAATTAATTAACCAATGCAACGTGCATCTCTCAACACGATAATGGTTTAAATGAGAAATAAGACAGTTTTGGAGCGGTGTTCGGTTTTATAGTCGTTTAAACTAGAAATAAGACAGTTTTTGTAGGGGCGTATTGCATACGCCCAAAATTTAAAGTCTTATTTTTGATTTAATTCACTGTAATTTCGGATGAACGATACATACGCCCAAACGCTAATTTCTGATTTAGTTCACTATATAATGGGGTGTGATGACAAGATTGTAAGCAAAAAATGCGTCATATTTGTTGCAGTTTAGTAATAAAAAAGCCAATCATCAGATTGGCTTTGGCGTTAAGCAACACACCGCTTAACGCACGATAGAATAGGTATTATTGTTGCTATAGTTGACCGCTTGCACACCTGTATTATTTGCCCCAACTTTTAAGCGAGGGTCATTGCGATATAAATTGTTATAACGGCTTAATACCCGTTGAACATAGTCACGAGTTTCACGAAATGGGGGAATACCGCCATATTTTGCCACATTGCCTTCGCCTGCATTATAACTGGCGATGACGTGCTGAATATTGCCAAATCGCCCATGTAAAAATTTTAAGTATTTGGCAGCCCCTTCGATATTTTCGGCAGGATTCCAAGCATTCGTTACGCCAAAGCGTCTGGCAGTGGCGGGCATCAACTGCATCAAGCCTTGAGCCCCAACAGGTGAGCGAGCCGATGGATTAAAGCCTGATTCGGTGTGCATCATGGCTTTCATTAATGCAGGGTCGACCCCATGACGCAATGCAGATGCCACAATCAAACTATCATACGCATTGCGATTTCGGCTACCACTGGCAGGCACAGAGGCTTCGGTTGCCCCCCAGTTGCTATAGCTATGCACATTGGTATCAGGATAATAGGTGACTTTCACCGTTTGGGTAAATTTTTGGAAATTCTCACCCACAGGGCGGTTGTTGCTGACCACATTGGTGAGTAATACTTGCCCCTTATTGTCTTTAAAAACGTACATATTGCCTGCATGAGCAGAAAGGCTGGTCATTAAGATACCACCCATGCCCAATAAACCAATCAATGTCGTGACTAAGTGAGCGTTGGTGGCAGATTTGGGTTGGCGAAAGGGAATTGGCATTGTTATACCTGCGTTTTTATCAATTTTTAGCATAATATTCAATAACATCAATACAATAAAGCTTTAAAATAACTATAGCATAAATTACCAAAAAACTAATCAAATTTTACAAAAACATGGATAAGCTGTTAAAAAACACCTTCACACGGCACGAACTGTAAATATTTGTAATGAGAAACTACCAAGAAAAATATTTCCCACTATTTTTTTGCTCAAAGCCTTGACTTGCCTAAGTGTATGATTTCTCGATTAAAATAAATTGTATAAAAAATATACAATTTTAGCGAGAATCGCATGATGATTGGGCTGGCTGTTGTCAAATCGTGAGTTATCCACATGGTTATCCACAGATAATGTGGAAATAAACCTAATTAATTGAAAATAATGGGGTTTTTGAGTAAAAATGGAGAAATTGCCAAGAGGGGTTTTGATGGGGGTAAGGTGTGGTGATGGTATTAGCATCAACTCACACCTTACATTTGATGGATTTATTATAGGGCTTACTCAAAAGACACTGGATTCCTGCATTCGCAGGAATGACGGAATATTTTTAATTTACTCGTCACCCCTGCGTAGGCAGGGGTCTAGGGTCTTTATTTAGCAAAATAAACTCAAAATTTGTGGAAGTCTTGTATTCAAAATCACTTTTGCGGTTGTTCAAATTCTTCCAACACAGGTTGTAATAATTTAGCTTGTTGTGGGGGCAAAATCTCATTGGGGTCAACGCAAAACTCCCCCAATAATTGTTGTAATTGAGCCACCGTCATTTGAGCGGTGATAAGGCTGTTACCTTGCTCATCATAATCCATTTGACGGATGACATTGAGTTTATGCAAGGCATGGCTTAATTGACCAAAGTTAGGCGGTAGCGTTAGGTCAAAGTTGTGCTGTTTTCCCACCAACAACTGCTGGACTGCCAAATTTAGCTCAGTCATACCAAGGTTTTGATAGGCAGATACATACACTCGATTGGGCTTATTGACTTCGCTATAGCCGATATGAGGTGGCTCGCCTGTCAGGTCGATTTTGTTATATACATTGAGCATTGGTACTTGGTTATCAATCTCTGCCAACACTTGTTGTACCGCTTGAATTTGCTCGTGCATATCCTCTCGGCTACTGTCAATCACGTGTAGTAGCAAGTCGGCTTCTAGCGTTTCTTCAAGGGTCGCATGAAACGCTTCAACCAATTCATGCGGTAAATGACGCACAAAACCCACAGTATCGACCAACACCACATTGCCCACACCGTCCCAATTGACACTGCGAAGTGTGGGGTCAAGCGTGGCAAATAACTGATTGGCGGCGTAGATGTTTTCGTTTGCCAAGCGATTGAATAACGTGGATTTGCCTGCATTGGTATAGCCGACCAGTGACACGGTTGGCACAGCGGATTTTTGGCGTTTGGCTCGCCCTTGGGCTCGAGTTTGTTTGACTTTGGCAAGTTTGGCTTTGAGCTGTCCGACTCGGATTTGAAGCAAACGGCGGTCGGTTTCAAGTTGGGTTTCCCCCGGCCCACGCAGACCGATACCGCCTTTTTGACGTTCCAAATGCGTCCAACCTCTGACCAATCGAGTCGCTAAGTGATTGAGCTGTGCCAATTCGACTTGTAATTTACCCTCATAAGTTCTGGCACGTTGGGCAAAAATATCCAAAATCAAACCCGTTCGGTCAAGCACTCGACATTGTACCAATCGCTCGATATTACGCTCTTGTGAGGGGGTAAGGCTGTGGTTAAAAATCACGATGTCCGCTTCATGGTCGCTGACCAATTGGGCGATTTCTTCGGCTTTCCCTGTACCGACAAAGTATTTGGCATCAGGCTTTGGGCGTGACCCTGTGACAAGGGCGTATTTTTCTGCCCCTGCTGATTCGACTAGCAATTCAAATTCTTCTAAATCATCAGGGTCATGCAAATGGGTGATGTTAAGATGGACTAAAATGGCTTTTTCACCGCCTTGGTGACGTTCAAAATATTCCAATACAATATCCTTAGTGTTAATAATCATACAAACAGTGATACTGTTATATTGTTGAAAATCAAAAATTTCAAGTAGATGCCACAAAATAACCAACTTTTTCGCAAAAATTTGCCTAAAATCCAAACATTTAAATGTAAGTACCGAAACAAAATTATCTTATAACTAGGACTTACGCAAAAGACACTGGATTCCTGCATTCGCAGGAATGACGGCTCTTTTTATATTTCGTCACTTCGAGCATAGCTCTCGTCTTGCGAGCCTGCAAAACAGTGTTTTGCTTTAACGGCTCTCACCCGTGCGAATGCAGGGGTCTAGTGTCTTTATTTAGCAAGATACATTCAAAATTTGCGTAAGTCCTATATAATTTAAATTTGTTCACCTACTTAACCATAATTCTGATATTTACATTTGGTAACCTTAAACCCTGCCATTCCGCCAATTCCGTCATGGTTTTGCCATCAAAACGTCATTGAAACGACATCAGCAGTCAGCATACTAAAAAAAACAGCTTATTTACGACTGACTTAAAAACTGAAGTTACGTACTTAGGACTTACGCATTTGACGACAAATTTTTAGGAATCAGCCAACAAGGAAAATAACCAATGTTAACCCATCCAATTACTCATCATCCCCACGACAGCCAACCGACACCGCCCATTGTGGATTGGGGCAGGTTTAAAGCGGATATCAGCATCCCCACTCACACCTCCATTAACCCCAACGTCACGTTGGAAGCATTCACTCAGCCAAGTCCACTGTATCACAGCGTTATCATTGCCCCTCATCACTTTTCTAATGCCCAGTTTAATCAACACCTACTCAATGCCCAACGCCTTCGTACTCAGACGTTTAGTGAGGCATTTGGGGTGGATTTTACAGGCTTTCACCCCAGCTCTGACCAACCATTAGACATTGATGAATATGACAGTTATTGCACCCATGTGATTATTTATGACAATCAACGTAAAGATAGTTTTGGACAGCCATTGGCAATTGCCACCACTCGGCTGATGGATAAAACCGTGGCAGGCAAAATCGGACATTTTTATAGTGAAAACGAATTTAAATTGGGTAAAATGCTCGATGCCTATCCCTACAATGTGCTAGAAATTGGGCGAACCTGTATCCACCCAGACTATCGAGGCATGACCACCATCAATCCATTATGGGAAGGGATTAGTAAAGTTGCCAAAGCCTTGAATGTGAATGCCTTTATGGGCTGTGCTTCCGTGCCGATGGAGCAGGGCAATGTGCAAGATTGGTTGGATAATTTACCCACCACTGCCAAACTTGCCATCAAAGCGAAACACGCCATTCCTAGCGATAAACTCACCAAAGTCAGTGTGGCGGATGTGGCAGACATTGATTTGATGAATCCCAAAAACCTTGCATTGCCTGCATTACTAAAAATGTATGTGAGGATGGGCTGTAGTGTTGGCTCGACTGCCTGTTATGATGCGGATTTTGACTGTGCGGATGTGTTGATTTGGTTGCCATTTGAGCAAGTCAAAAGCCGTTATCAGCACTACATTCACTAAAGTTCACTGGATTTCTACTGGCGTTTTTGGTTTAACCACATAATCTAGTTGCCTTTTATCCCCATTTTAAGCGAAAATATAAAGTTCAATGTTTGATTAACCGAGAACTGGATTTTTTATGCACGCTGATGCCTTGACTATCGCCCAACGACCTGTGGCGTTACAACTCAACAATATTCACAAGAGCTTTGGCTCACTGGAAGTGCTAAAAGGCGTATCATTGACCGCCCATGATGGCGATGTGATTTCGATTCTTGGCTCAAGTGGCTCTGGTAAATCCACGTTATTGCGTTGTATCAACCTTCTCGAACAACCCTCACAAGGGCAAATCTTTTTGGGTAAAGAAGAGCTACAGCTCAAACCCAGTCGCAAAACAGGCGATTTAACCGCCGTCAACCAACGCCAATTGGAGCAATTTCGCTCAAAAATGGGCTTTGTGTTCCAAAACTTTAACCTTTGGCCTCACCGCACCATTTTACAAAACATTATCGAAGGCCCGACCCAAGTCCTAAAACTCAGCAAAGACCAAGCCATCAGCGAAGCCGAAGTATTACTCAAAAAAGTCGGTCTGCTTGATAAAAAAGATGCCTATCCAGAAAACCTCTCAGGTGGACAACGCCAGCGTATCGCCATCGCACGTGCGTTAGCCATGAACCCACAAGTGTTGCTATTTGATGAGCCAACCTCTGCCCTTGACCCAGAGTTAGTCAACGAAGTTTTGGCAGTGATGAAATCGCTTGCCGAAGAAGGACGCACCATGTTGATTGTTACCCACGAAATGCGATTTGCTCGTGACGTATCCAGTCAAGTGGTATTTTTACATGAAGGGCGTATCGAAGAAATGGGGACACCAGCACAGGTATTTGACAATCCTCAATCGCAACGTGTCAAAGACTTTATGGCAAGTCATCAAAAATAACCCCCAAGATGACGTTTTTTTCTTGCAATTTTGTTAATTTATGTTACTTTTAACACATTTGTCATCAGTGATTAGTGTCTATTTTTAGGCACTTGATTCTCATTGCTATTTTTTATTGATACCTTAATTATAAGGATATATCTATGCAACTTTCTTCAACTGTAACGACCTCTCGTTTGATGATGGCAAGTGTGTGTGCCATGAGTATCGGTTTGACCGCCTGTCAAAAGCCAGCCGAAAACGCCCAAAGCACAGGTAATGCTAGCCAACCTACCGCCACTGACACCGCAGGCAAAAAAATTCGCATCGCCACTGAAGGTGCGTACAAACCATTTAACTTTACCAATGCCGATGGTAGCCTAGCAGGTTATGATGTAGACGTGGCAAAAGCGGTGTGTGCCGAAATGAAAGCCGATTGTCAAATCGTTGCCCAAGATTGGGACGGTATTTTACCGGGCTTGATGGCAAAAAAATATGATGCCATCGCCTCTGGAATGTCAGTGACCCCTGAACGTTCAGCCCAAGTGGACTTTTCAACCCCTTATTTCAAAAATACCATGGTATGGGTCGCCCCAAAAGGTGGCAAATTTAACAACCCACAAGCCATTTCAGGGCTAAAATTGGGCGGTCAACGCTCGACCACACTGGCTCAGTACCTACAAGACAAATTGGGTAAAACCAACGAAGTCAAACTATATGACAACTATGACAATGCCTACATTGACCTAAAATCTGGGCGTGTTGATAGCGTGTTATCTGAAAAAGTCACAGCCACCGAATGGCTCAAGCAAAACGGCGACAAATATGCCATTATTGGTACAGAAATGGACAATAATGACAACATCGCCATGGCAGTCCGTAAAGGCGACCCACTCAAAGCTGACTTTGACAAAGCCCTTGCTAGCTTACAAAGCAAAGGCGAGCTTGATAAGTTGCAAAAGCAATATTTTGGACAATAATTTTTGCAGATGAATGAAGGGGTTTCCATGAAAAAACTTACCGTATTAGCCATGTTAGCGACCAGCGTTTTGGTCACCGCTTGCCAAAAACCAGCCGAAAAAACCGAAGCAACTGCCAGCCCTGCCAGTGGACAAGGTTCAACAGCGACCGCCACCGCAGATAGCAATGCCCAACAAATCCGCATTGCCACGGAATCAAGCTTTGTACCATTTAGCTATAAAGATGCCAATGGTAAATTGATTGGCTTTGAAATTGACCTAGCCGAAGCCTTGTGCCAAGAAGCCAAACTCAAATGTGAAGTCATTTCGCAAGATTGGGACGGCTTGATTCCGGGGTTACAAGCCCAAAAATACCACGCCATCATGGCAGGTATGTCAGACACCGCCGAACGCCGTCAAGTGGTGGCATTTAGTGAGCCATACTTCCAAAACAACTTGATTCTTTTGGGTAAAAAAGGCGTGGACAAAGGGGCGGATGACCTTGCAGGCAAATCGGTAGGGGCTCAACGCTCAACCACTTCGGCTGATTATTTAAGCAAAAACTTCCCCAAAGCCACCCCTAAACTATACGACACCCAAGACAATGCTTATCTTGACCTTGAAGCAGGGCGTATCAATTTGATGCTGTCGGACTCTGCACCTGCTTTGTCATGGCTGAAAACCGAGAAAGGGGCAAACTTTGAAGTCAAAGGACAGCCAATTAACATTGATGACAAAATTGCCATCGCATTCCGTCAAAATGACCCATTGATTGGCAAGTTTAACACCGCCTTGGCAACCCTAAAAGCCAATGGCACGTATGATAAAATTAGCCAAAAATATTTTGCAAAATAATGGGTGTTTTTGTTCAATAGACTTCTTTCCATACCCCCTCTAACTCCCCCTTGTCAGGGGGAGAACCTCTCTCCCTTGATAAGGGGAGGGTAGGGGTGGGGTTAATGAAGACTTTGAATGATTTTAGTGGTTTGAAAAGAGCTTTAATGGTTTTCATTTTGGGTGGAGAAATTTATGTCTAATTATGTTGTTAACAGCAAAATGCTCGGTTTGGTCAGTGCGACAATCCTTGCGACCCTATCTTTATCAGCTTGCCAAAAACCTGCCGAACCAAAACCTGCCGAAGCTGGGGCGAGTACCCCAAGCTCGACAGCGACCGCTACGCCGAGTGCCATGGCAGGCAAAACCATTCGTATTGCGACTGAAGGCACGTATAAACCTTTTAGCATTACCAATGCCGATGGTAGCTTATCAGGTTTTGATGTCGACTATATGAAGGCTTTATGCAGTGAAATGCAAGCCAACTGCGACATCAAGCCACAAGATTGGGATGGGTTATTACCAAGTTTACTTGCCAAAAAATATGATGTGGTCATTGATGCCATGTCAATTACCCCAGAGCGTCAAGCCCAAGTGGACTTTACTGACCCATACTTTACCAATACCTTGGTTTTTATCACCAAAAAAGGCAGTCCAATCAACCCAGATGACCCTGCCCAAATTGATAGCCATGCGGTTGCTGCCCAGCGTTCGACCTTATCGACTCAGTGGATGGAAAAAAACCACCCAAAATCTAAACTCAATCTTTATGAAAATCTTGATAATGCCTTTATGGACTTGGCATCAGGGCGTTCTGAAATGATGATTGCGGATAAAGCCCCTGCGTATTATTGGATTAATACCCCAGATGGCAAAGGCTTTGAGGTCAAAGGTAAAGAGATTGATGTTGATGACAAAATGGGCATCATCGTGCGTAAAGGCGACCCGCTAAAAGCAGAGTTGAATAAAGCGATTGCCACCACCAAAGCCAATGGCGTGTATGACAAAATCTATAATCAATACTTTGGTACAACCACCACGACCAATGCCAGTGCTACGGCAACGACTACCCAAGTGGCAAGTTCGGCTTCGGTCGCCTCTGTTACCAAATAATTTTTTATCATTATTTTTCAAAAGACTGGGTGAAAAAATCACCCAGTTTTTTGTATTTTTAATGGTTTTCTGCTGGATTATGACGTAAAATTGCACCGCTATTTTAAGTGGGTTTACGTGTTATGGTTATAGGGCTTAATTTAGCACAGCCGTTTTGTAGGGGCGTAGTGTATACGTCCAATATCTTAAAGTATCATTTTTGATTTAAGTTACTATACGCTTTTGACGTATTGCCAAAAAAGGTCAACATATCGTGTTAGATTTACAAGGTTTTGGAAGTTTATTGCTGAGTGGTGCATGGGTCACTGTTAAGCTGGCATTGACAAGTTTGGTCATTGGGCTGGTGTTGGGGCTGTTAGGAGCGATTGCTAAACTCTCTCGCTTTAAGGTACTCAATGCCATTGCCACCGCTTACACCACGATTATCCGTGGTATTCCAGAGCTATTGTCAGTGATGTTTATCTATTTTGGTGGTACATTGCTGTTGGGGACAGTGTTGTCATGGTTTGGCTATGATGGGTATATTGATGTCAGTCCGTTTTGGGCAGGTGTGACCGCATTATCCGTTGCGTTTGGGGCGTATGCCACCGAAACCTTCCGTATGGCATTCCAAGAAATTCCCAAAGGGCAAGCCGAAGCTGGGCAAGCCATTGGGATGAAGCAGTTTCAGATTTTATGGCGAGTGACTTTGCCCCAAGTATGGCGAATTGCTTTACCGGGGTTAGGTAATTTATTTTTAGTCTTGCTTAAAGACACGGCATTGGTATCCGTAGTGGGGTTAGAAGACATCATGCGTCATGCCAAAACCGCTGCCACTTCGACCCAAAGCCCATTTACCTTTTATATGGCGGCTGCCTTGATTTATTTGGCGTTGACGGTGATTATTACTGGGGTCATTATGTGGCTGGAGTGGTGGAATAATCCTGCAGAACGTTATGCTAAACGCTTGAGTAAAATCAATGCTTTAAGCAAACTTCAATCAGTCACACCATTGAATGTAGCAAAGTAGGGGATTATCAATGAATTGGAATTGGCAAATTATTATTGATAGTTTACCCAAATTGCTTGAAGGTGGGATTATTACCATCGAGTTGGTGTTGCTATCTGGCTTTTTGGGGTTTTTATTGGCAGTGCCGTTAGCATTGGCACGTTTGTCCAAGCGTTGGTGGGTGCAGGTATTGCCCTTTAGCTATATTTTCTTTTTCCGTGGTACGCCGTTATTGGTGCAAATCTTTTTGATTTATTATGGTTTGTCGCAATTTAAGGCGGTCACTGAGTCGGTACTTTGGACATCAGGGATATTAGCCAACCCATTTTGGTGTGCTATTATTGCTTTTACCCTCAATACCGCTGCCTATATCGCTGAGATTATCCGAGGGGCGATTAAATCAATTCCCAAAGGCGAAAATGAAGCTGCTGATGCGATTGGTATGTCCTATGGGCAGAAACTATATCGTATTATTTTCCCTCGTGCATTTGGTATCATGCTCCCTGCCTATGGCAATGAGGTGATTTTTATGCTAAAAGGCAGTGCGTTGGCATCTACCATTACCCTAATGGACATCACAGGGGTGGCGACCACCATTATGTCAAAAACTTATACGGTGTTAGAAATGTTCTTTGCCGCAGGGTTGATTTATTTGGCATTGTCATGGATATTCATTGCGATTTTCCGCTTTATCGAAAAACGAATTAATCGCCACTTATCCTACACGCCGATTAGCAAAGTGGAAGTGACAGCATGATTGCCAAAACAAGTTTTCGCCAATGGGGTATGATACTGCCAAGTGTATTGGGGCTAGGACTGATGGCATGTCAGCCACCGCAGTCTGATAAGGTCAACACCACCACAGACACCAAAACGGCTTCTCAACCCATCGTTCAAGCCAGCCCATCACAGCCGACCCTCAATCCACATGAAGCCATTGCCAGTGTGGCAACATCGACTAAACCAAACACCACTCAAGCCACCCAACCAAGGGCAATCGACTGGCAAGCGTTAGATAGTGGCGTTAAAGCCGTGGATAAAGCCAGTTTTAACTATCCTTTCAAACTCGACAGTGAGCCTGTCAAAGCCTATGCCGAGGCATATCACGTTGACCCACAGACCGCACGCTATCAGCTAACAGTGGGCATGGCATCCAATGAAGTGTTGTCAAAACTGCTTGACCAGTTGGGAACGGATTATGTATCGCACCAACTGACAGGCGGTAAGGATGCCAAATTGGTCATTTTAACCAACCAAAACATCATTCCCAGTCAATCGGTGTATATATTCGGTGAGCCTTATGCAAAAGGCTTGAGCTTACCTGTGGCGGTGCAACAAGCCAAATAATTGATGAGATAGTCGTGGTAATTTACCACCCACTTTTTTTACGCCCAAACACCACCCAACCCAACGCCACGCCTAATACCCCACTTAATAATGCCGTAAACGCCCCATAGATAAACAACTGTCCACTATGTTCATTGACCAGCACATTATTTTGCGTATTTAAGCTATCCACTTGGCGTTGCAATTCAGCATTTTTGGCAAGCAACTCATTATTGGCTTGTGACAAGGCACTGTCATTCGGCTTATTCATTTGGGCGAGGGTCGGCTGTGCAGGGTTTTGCGTGGGAATGATACTACTGGCAGGAATCACCGTGGAGGCAGGGGTGGGCTGAGTGGCAAGCGGTTGACCTGTGCGAGGGTCAGTGACCACGACTTGCGGTTCGGCATGGCTGATGGGGCTGATTGTCATCAGACTGGTCATTGCCCATAGCATCATTAAAATTGTTTTATTCGCTGTCTGTTGACCCACGTTACCCATTGTTATTACCTTACTTTTATCTATAAAAATTAAAACTATAGTTTGTTAAATCAAATAATATTTTGCAATCTTGGGCGTATACAATACACCCCTACAAACAGGTATTATTTCTAATTTAAACAAAAATATCTTGCCATTACACTTTTGGCAATACTTGCACAAATGGCTTAATATCGACATGGCTATACACACCATTGAGCAAAAATGGCTCTTGGCTGACCCAGTCTTGCACGGCTTGTTCACTGTCAAAATCAGCGATAATCACACTACCTGTTGGCGTGCCGTTATCATGTGAACTTGGGGTAAAACCACCCAATTTTAGTCGACCTTGCTCATCCAATACCGTCAAACGTGCCAAATGAGCAGGGCGATGTTGTTGACGTAGCTCTAAACTATTGGGGACATCGTGACATACCAACACGTATAATGCCATTATTTATTTCCTTGTTTATCATTAAGTTGCTGTTGCATATCTGGGTTAAGGTGGTTTTTGAGAAACACAAATTGTCCCACCATAAATACCAGCATCACAGGCATCCAGCCCCATGTTTTAAAATTAATCCACGTTTCATTACTGGTAAAAAAGGCAAAATAATACTGTAGCCCTGCCATCAACACAAAATAACCTGCCCATGCCAATGTCAGTTTATTCCACCCTGCTAACGTGAGCTTGAACACATTTTTCATTGCCATTTCTAATAATGGCTTATTAATCAACACGCTAATCACCAATGCCACCGCAAATACGCCATTAATCACCGTGGATTTCCATTTTAAAAAGGTATCATCATGGAAAATCAAACTTAACCCACAAAAACCAATGGTCAAAATCAAAGTTACCCATTGTTGTTTTTGTAATTTACCTTTTTGTTTAATAAAATGAATGATATACACCGCAATGGTGGTAATCAATAACGCCCCAGCCCCAGCCAAAATGCCTTGCTGTTTTGAGATGATAAAAAATGCAATTAATGGAATAAAATCGAGTAATGCAGTCATAATGCTCTAATAATCTGGCTAAAAATATTAGGCGTTAGTTTACACGGATATGGTAAAATCGCAAAGCAAAATGCAATCGCATTTTTAACCAAATTTTGCTAATTAAAGGTATTTTTGTGAGTCAACCCAATTCCCCAATCGCTCAATATTTAATTGATAACCATATCAATACGTTAGATAATCAAAGCCCCATTTATACCCAACTACCGATTGACTTACACTGTCATAGTACCCGTTCAGATGGCACATTCACCCCCACCGAAGTGGTGCAAAAAGCCCATGAAAGAGGGGTCAAACTGCTATCCTTGACCGACCATGATACCGTACTTGGTATTGATGAGGCGAGGGCAGAGGCACAAAAACTGAGTATGATGCTGATGAATGGGGTGGAAATTAGCTGTCGTCATCGAGTGGTGGGCGGTTACTCTAAAAAACCTGCCCAAACCGAAAAAGTCATTCATGTACTGGGCTTTGGGTTTGACAATATTGAAAAAATGAATGCAAAACTTTCCGCCATTCAAGCCAATCGAGAAACTCGAGGCTTTGCCATGTGCCAAAAAGTTGCTGAAACCTTTAAATTACCGATTGATGACATTTGGCAAGACGTTTTAACCCAAGCCAAAGGCAATCCGCAAGCAGTGGGGCGTACCCATATTGCCAAAGTGATGGCGGATAAAGGCTTGGTCAATGACGTACAAAAAGCCTTTACAGGCTATCTCGCCGACCATAAATCCTGTTATGTGGCATTGGATGGGTTAAGTCTGAAAGACTGCGTGCAACTAATCCATGATTGTGGTGGCATAGCCTCGCTTGCCCATGCCACACGCTATAATTTGACAGCCAATAAAGTGCGTAAACTTATCGCTGACTTTGCCAATGCAGGGGGTGATGCGGTGGAATTGCCTGCCAGTAATGAGCCACCGTCAACACGCCACATGGTAGATAGGGTAATTAAAGAACACGGACTAAAAGTGTCGATTGGTAGTGATTTTCATGGTACAACCATGCCGTGGCGTGTGCTGGGCGGTGTGCCGAAATTGCATGAAGGGCAAATTGGCGTGTGGGAAAGTTTATGATGTTGTATCAAAACTTTTTAATGGTTTAAATTCAATCATTTGGGTCGTTGGCAATGTTAGCACCGAGCGTAATCGCCAAGTATTCGCAGGGTCATGCACTACAATATAATACTTACCTTTGGTGGTATCAAGGTTTACCGTGCCACCATAACTACCATCTGCCAGTTTTTTCACCACAAAATCACGGTCTTTTTGAAGCTGAGTGGCATGCGAGATTTCCACCATTAATTCATTGGGAGCGACAAAATTACCATTTGCAGGGGCAGTTAAGCGAAAGTTGACCGACTGCCCAAGATTCATCTGACCATGTAACCCCATATCATGTGCCAATTTATCCTTTGACACATCTGCATACAAGGTCTTACCATCCATATACCAATCATCACGTACCGTGCTATCTTTAATTTCCACCGAATAAAACACAAACCAAATACACGCCATCACCACGAATAATGGCAAACCAATCACAAAAACCCACACCATATAGTTTTTATACCACAGCTTTGATGGCGGTTGTTCTTTTGATGATTTGGTTGCTTGAACGGCAGGAGAAGTGGTCGGTGTTTGCTGAAAATCAGTCATAATTTACCCAAAACATATAGTGATTTAAACTAAAAACAAAATAAGTTTTTGTAGGGGCGTATTGCATACGCCCTTTAAACAAAGTGTTGTTTCTAATTGACTATAACACACATAAACCGCCATTATAACAGAAAATAGCGGAAAAATTCCCCCTATTCAATGACATAAAAAAGACGGTAGTGCGACCGTCTTTTTATGAACTACTAATGATGGCTTATTGTTCGGTGGTAAACACATTGTCTTTATATGCCTTATATTGACCACCATCATCAACACTTATCACCTGCATTTGAATCGGTGTTTTACCTTGACCGACCACTTTAGGGTCACCCAATACACTCACAGGCATATCATAGCTTTCACCTGCTTCTAGCGGAATAGTTTTAAAGCGACTATCCAATGTCAAGCCTTTTTGAGGCGTGAGCGACACCGCATACTCGTGAGGTTGCTGAGTTTTATTCGTTACCTTAATAATATATGTATTTTCAATTAACCCTTGAGCATTGACACTTGACAACTGATTACGGTCACGCCGAATATCTATCTGCAACGGCATACGACTACTGAATGCATAAATTGCCACCCCAAATAATATTGTAATTACCGCCGAATACGCAAATAAACGAGGGCGTAACAACTTACTTGCCTGACCTTCCTCAAGCTGACGCTCCGTGCTATAACGCACCAAGCCACGAGGCAAGCCCACTTTATCCATAATCTCATTACAGGCATCCACACAAGCGGCACACTGGATACACTCGACCTGCAAACCATCACGAATATCAATCCCTGTAGGACACACTTGCACACACATCAAACAATTAATACAATCACCAAGATTTGGCTCTTCCTTACCTTTCTTTCTTGCCCCCCGAGGCTCACCACGCTTATAATCGTAAGATACAATTAGCGTATCTTTATCAAACATCACACTTTGGAAACGACCATATGGGCAAATATGCGTACAAAAATGTTCACGCATATAACCTGCGTTAGCAAAAGTCGCAAAGGTAAAAATAAACAAAAACACCCATGTCAAATTTGACCATGCAAAAAAATGACTGATTAAATAGTCTGTACCAACCACATAACTAACAAATGTAAAAGCAGTAATAAAGGCAAATATTAACCATAGCACATAAACAATACCTCGTTTAGTGACTTTCTCAGCATTCCAAGGCTGTTTATCAAGCTTAAACTGTTTATTTCTATCACCAATGACAATTTTTTCAGTATATTGATATAAATGCGTCCAAATTGTTTGCGGACAAGCATAACCACACCACACACGACCTGCATATACTGTCACCATAAATAAACTAAAGGCGGCGATAATAAAGAAAAACGCAAAAATAGATACATCTTGTGGCAAGAAGGTTGAACCAAACAAAATAATTCGAGACTCAGGGAAATCAAACCAAATTGCTTGATGCCCATCCCACTTAAGCCAAGGCAATACCAAAAACAACAACAGCAAAAAATACATACTAAATACACGGATATTTTGATAAAAACCCGTCACAAAACGAGGGTGAACCCGTTTTTTTGTCGCATCAATTTGATGTACTGGTAATTTAAAATCATTATTAGAAGATGGCTGTACTGACATACTCTGTCCTCACAGAACAAAAAGAAACACCCTTGGCATAATTAATTAAAAAAATGACAATGTAAAGGTGAAGTAGATGAAAAATAGCTGGTACTTATCACAAACATCAATCAATACCACCACAATCACTAAAATGCCCTTTTAGTTCATTGCAACATCGTGATACCGACAAATCCTGCTTAAGTACTGGCGATACTATATCTAATTATATAACATTTGACCCTAAAAAGCCCTAAAAATCTTAACAAATCCACAATAAAGTTTACTATAACGCCTCAACATAAACATAAAACCCTCTATTTAAGCACCTTTCAGCAATACCAATAAAAATAATCTCAAAAACTTATAAAAAACCTCTTGACGTCCCATATAAAAAGCGTATAATACGCACACACCGAACGGCACTAAGCATAAAAAACTTAGCGAAAACAATCAGTTAGAGAATTAAATCTTAATAGATTTAAATTGTTAAAAGATTGAAAATAAGGCAGTCGGAAGGTTAAAAATAAATTTTAAAAGAGTGCTTGACAAGCAGAAAAAAGCTGTTAGAATAGCAACCTCTTTTATTACGGCATCAGACGATGATGCTGAAAATTAAATAACAACAAACACAAGAACAACTTGTGTGGATTTTCACTTTAATGCGATAAATTAAGGCTTAATTAATT
>NZ_JBLYZJ010000014.1:0-63422 GCF_048551375.1 Moraxella sp. TY6
AAGTACCGAAACAGAATTATCGTATAAGATTCAAT
The DNA here is from genome assembly GCF_048551375.1 of Moraxella sp. TY6. NCBI lineage: Bacteria > Pseudomonadati > Pseudomonadota > Gammaproteobacteria > Moraxellales > Moraxellaceae > Moraxella > Moraxella sp. TY6. The sequence continues at coordinate 36 of NZ_JBLYZJ010000014.1, forward strand.
TCTCGTAGCGTGGGTTAGCGAAGCGTAACCCACGGAAAATCAAATTATAATCTAAATTTGTTCAGTTACTTATCTTGAATTAAATCAGAAATGGGAATTTAAAAAATATAAAAATTAACATACCATCGTTTATTTTATTTTAATAATAAAATCAATCTCAACACTGGCATTTTTGGGTAATTGATACACCCCAACAGAGGTACGGCTGTGAATACCGCTGTCACCCAAAATGGCAAATAACAAATCCGAAGCCCCATCCGATACTTCACTTTGTTGAGTAAAGTCATCACAACAATTCACATAAACGTTCATTTTTAGTACCGACTGAATCTTGTCCAATGAGCCAAACTGTTGCTTAATCAATGCCAAGGCTCGCATGGTACAGATTTTACTGGCAAGCTGTGCCTGTGCCAAATCAACATCAAGACCTACTTTACCTGCGACCATCACGGTATCACCGACACGAGGAATCTGTCCACTGATATACAACAGCGAGCCATCTTGAACCATTGGGGTGTAATTACCACCGATTTTAATCGTACCATCAAAACGATAGCCTAACTCACTGGCGGTTTGTTCTAATAATGCGTCCCTGCTCATGATATCACCTACTATTTATTAATTTGTTGTTCAATAAATGCCACAAAATCTACCGCAATATGCGTACCACACTGGTCATCAATCTCACGCACGCAGGTCGGACTCGTCACATTAATCTCCGTAATCTGCCCACCAATCACATCCAAACCAACAAACCACAAGCCTTTATCCATCAACACAGGGGCGACCGCCTCGGCAAGTTCACGCTCACGCTCGGACAACGGCATCGCCACACCACGCCCGCCAGAGGCAAGGTTGCCACGAGTTTCGCCTTCTTTGGGGATACGAGCCAAGCAATAATCCACAGGCTTACCACCGACAATCAAAATCCGCTTGTCGCCTTCCTTGATAGCAGGGATAAACTTTTGAGCCATAATCGGTAAGGTTTCGAGTTGGGTCAGCATCTCAAGCGTTGAGCCAATATTGGGGTTATCCGCTGTCAAACGGAAAATCCCTGTACCGCCCATACCGTCTAGCGGTTTGACAATCACATCTTGATGGGTGGTGATAAAGTCACGGATATGGGCTTGTTTGTTGGTGACGATGGTGGGTGACATAAGGTGCGGAAATTGGGTGGCGAATAGTTTTTCGTTGCAGTCACGCACGCTGGCAGGGTCATTGACGACCAGTACGCCCTCACGTTTGGCATATTCGAGCAGATACAGGCTGTACAAGAATTTCATGTCAAACGGTGGGTCTTTTCGCATAAGGATAACATCAAAGTCAGTCACTGGTTGCGTGGCTTTTTCGCCCAAGTCATAAAAATGTTCTGGATTATGGTGCGTGGTAACAGATTGGCTATCAATTTGTAGTTTGCCGTTATCAAGCCATAGGTCGTGAATTTGGCAATAGTGAGCAGTATGTCCTCGCTCGGCGATTGCCCATAGCATGGCAAGGGTGGTGTCTTTTTTGTAGTTAATCGTGCGGATATCGTCCATTACGATTAAAAAGTTGAGTTTTTTCATTAGTTTACTCCATATTGCTCACGATAGGCATTCATTTTGGCAAGTTCATCGCTTGTGCCATGTTTCGCCACATAATCGGTAATATCATCCATCGTCACCAAGGCAAGCACAGGCACATTCAGACTTTCACCCAATTCTTGAATCGCTGACTTATCGCCCTGCCCTTTTTCCTTACGGTCAAGTGCCACGATAATCCCTGCCACGCTCGCTCCCACACCGTCCAAAATCGCTACCACTTCACGCATTGCCGTGCCTGCGGTCATCACATCGTCAATCACCCACACCGATTTACCTGCCAAATCCGCACCGACCAAGTTACCACCCTCGCCGTGGGTTTTGGCTTCTTTGCGGTTGTAGCCCCATTCGGCATTGATACCGTGATTTGTCCACAAAGCTTGAGCGGTCGCCGCCACAAACGGAATGCCTTTATACGCCGCCCCAAAAATCACCAACGGCTTACCGTCCGCTTGCTTGGCAAGGGCATCGGCATAGCCATTTGCCAATGAAGACAGCAATTCGCCAGTCGATAATAGCCCTGCATTAAAGAAATACGGACTGACACGCCCAGATTTTAGGGTAAATTCGCCAAAGCGTAACACCTTGTTATCTAAAGCAATCTTAATAAAATGCTGTGGAATAAATTCTTGAGGATTGAATGACATAAAAACTCCAAAATAATGAAATAATTAACACCCTGTTAATGGGTTTTGCGAACTGATATTGGTGGTACGTTTGCCGATATCGGCTTGTTTGCTCATGTGCCAGTCCAGTGCCAAAATCGCCAATTCAACGTGCTTTGGCTCAATCATCAAGGGTTGCTGAGTCAAAAACGCCAGTTCTTGTTGGTGCGACTGGACATACGCATTAATAGCATTGGTCAAGTCTTGTAAGGTAATCTGTGGATTGAGGGTCTTGCGTGATTTGCATTGGCACAATAAAAACACACACAGCATGGTATGGTACATCTGCCCCATCAAATATAGCCGTTGTTCGATAGGCAAAGGGCTGTTCGTGGCATTTGGGGGGCTAGTGGGATGGCTGTTAAGGTGATGATGGGTAGGATGATGAATAAGATTGTCGTCAAGCATTAAGGTGCGTTTCATGGCTTGCTCCAATATCGCAAATCCTGCTTCGCCGACCCAATGTTTTAGCAAGGCTAATGGTAAATAAAAGCCACAGGCTTGGGGGTGAATGTGTTGTTGTTGGGATTGGATAAATTGGCGAAGGGTGGACTCAGTTGACCATTGTTTGCTATTTAAAGTCGGATGATTGGCATCCCAAGTGTTATTTTTATCAATATTATTGTTATAACGATGGTTGTTATCAAGTGCAGGGGTATTGTCGTTTTGTAGGGTCAAAGTTTTACCAGCAGGTATCACAGGCTTATCAATCGGACGGCAAGGGTCTGGTAAGGCGAGACGTTCGGCTTCGCTCATCACGTTGGGGTGGCGTAATGGTTTTTGCAACATTGGGATTGCCTTTATACAAGGAATGCAATTAAAAACCAAACCACTATCAAGGGCGTATGCAATACGCCCCTACAAATTTGGTTTTATTTCAAATTTAAACAACTATAAATAACCTGAACTCAGGATAAGAAGTATTAACATTTTACCTATAATCCCCCTCTTGCGGAATATATTCCTCACCTTTTTCAAAGGGGGACTTGCCCACCGTTTTAGTCTAAGTTATGGGGGGTATAGCCCCCTCTTTCGTAAAGAGGGGGTTGGGGGAGATTTAAATGATAGCAATATCAATGGCTTGTAATTTTTCTTAACCCGAACTCAGGTTAAATACGACAAAATCTTTTGATAACCTGTCTGATAATTGGGATAGTGTAGCCAATTTTGCGGTAAATTGCTAATCAAACGCTTGCCTGTGTTGGCAGTCTGCGTTGGTAAATTCAGTATCAAATTTTGTTGTTTAGCTAAAAATGCCAATACCTCAAACATCGGCACAGGCTCAAAATCTGTGGCGAGGTAAAGCGGTAACGGCTGATTCGCTTGCAATACCTTGACAATCACAGTCACCAAGTCGGTATCAAAAATCCGATTCGTCCAACTATTAACAGGTAGCTCGATTTGGTTGTTTGCCAGTTGTTCGCTGATTTTGACAAGGCGTAAGCGGTCTTTCCCATAAATGCCACTGGGTCGGATGATGGTGCATTTATCGCCAAAATTTTGCTGTAATAAGCCTTCAGTTTGCAGTAGCATTTGAGCGGTTTTTGCTGTCGGTGGCTGTAATGGTGTATTAATATCAATGATGTCGCCTGTATTTTGTCCATACACCGAAGTCGATGAGATAAATACCACTCGCTGTAACTTTGGCAAATCATTGGCAAGTTTGGCAAAGTTTTCACTAATCGCAAAGTAGCTATCACGGTAGCCTTGTTCAGTGGATTCAGTGGGGCTGACGATAATACAGGCATGGGTAATGGCTTGAGCATTTGAGCCAAAATCATTGATGGTCAGTAACCTTGCGTCTTTTTGTACCAAAGCTATATTTGGATTTAAGGTGGGGCGAGGTGAGCGATTGACAGCAATCACTTGCTCACCTTGCTCGGCTAAGGTATTGGCAACCGATAAGCCGATTTTTCCCAAACCGATAATTAAAAAACCACTCATTTCACAAACCGCATGGATAGGTCAATGGCTTTGATGTGTTTGGTTAAAGCCCCCATCGACACAAAGTCCACCCCAGTCAAAGCAACTTCTCGCAGATTTGCCAAAGTCACATCACCAGAGGCTTCAAGCTTGCATGGTTTACCCAAACTTGCGACTAACTCAACCGCTTTTTGGGTATCTTCGATTGAGAAGTTATCGAGCATCACAATATCGGCTTTGGCTTCGATGGCTTGATTCAGCTCGTCAAAGTTTTCTACTTCGACCTCAATCGGCTTATCAGCGATGGTGCGAGCTTTGGCAACCGCTTGGGCGATACCGCCACACGCCATGATATGATTTTCTTTAATCAAAAACGCATCAAACAAGCCAATGCGGTGATTCGTACCACCGCCACACAGTACGGCATATTTTTGGGCGTAGCGAAGCATGGGGATGGTCTTGCGAGTGTCGAGTAGCTTGGTCGGCAAATCGGCAATCGCTTGAGCATGATGAGCGACTACCGTAGCGGTAGCGGATAGGGTCTGTAAAAAGTTGAGTGCGGTGCGTTCGCCTGTTAGTAAGGCTTGGGCATTACCTGTCAAAGTGACAAGGATTTGGTTGGCTTCGACTTTTTCACCATCATTCACTGTCCAGTCAAGCGTCATGTTGGGGTCGAGCATGGCAAATACTTGATTGACCCACGCCTGCCCTGCCATCACCATCGGCTCACGGCTGATGATGGTAGCGGTATCGGTTTGGGTATTGGGAATCAGTTGGGCGTTGATGTCGCCTGTGGCAATGTCTTCTTGAAGGGCAAGGGCGACTTGCTTGGCGATTTCGGTGCGTAAGGCAGGTGTAAGGGCTGGGGTGGTGGCAATCATGGCGAAGTCCATTTAGCAGAATATAGTTAAAACTGAATTATAGTAAACAGGGTCGTTCGTGGTGAGCTTGTCGAACCATAACGACCGCTACCCTTCGACAGGCTCAGGGCGAGCGGTGTTCATTATAATTTCCTACTCACTATAGCAAGTAAACAGACAAAATATTAAGCATAACAAACCGTTCGTGCTGAGCTTGTCGAAGCATAACGGTTTTCCGACCTTTCGACAAGCTCAAGGCGAACGGAAAGCCTTTACCAATTTTGTCCAATCAATCCCCCTATTATCACCGATTATGGGGTATTTTTGATAGTGATTTGTTGATATAAACGGTAAGCCAACGAAGCCAACGCCAATACGATTAACAATAGCACGCCCCACAATGCCCATTTTTTATATTGCTCAAATCGACTATTTGGGTCGGTGAGTAGTGTCAGTGTTTGCAGTTGTCCTTCTTGGACTTTGGCGGATTGGGTGAATTGGACGATTTGTTCATTTGACAGGCTGATATTGGGTTGGGCATTGGCTTTGCGGTCGTTAATCAGCAAATGATAAGGGGCTGTGCCTTGTGCCAAAAAATACAGCTCATACACAGGGGTTAGCAAATTGACAGGCAGTTCCGACTGGCTCATTTGCCCTGTCAATTCGAGCTGTTGCACCAGTTGGTTTTGCCATTTTAGCTCGGTTTGGGTGGCGGTCACTTGAGCATTTGCCAATGTCACAGGTTGGTCAGTGGAGGCTGTGGCATTGGACTGCTGGTTGGGTTTGTTGAGGGTTACTTGCCATAGTTGATTTTCTGGCACAAAAAAATTCACCCCAGTCACCAACGCAGGTTGGGGTAATGCTAGTCGCCAATGGGTGGGCTGACTTTTATCTTGTTGAAACGTGGCTCTTGTCAAAAAATAGCCATTTTCTACATTATCACGTTTGACAGTGGCTTGGCTCAGTTTAACAGGCTGATTGGTGATGACTTGCCAATAGCGATAATGGGCTTGGTCAGCGTTGAGTGTCAGATTATAGGCATTGGCAGACTTTTGCTCAAATGGGCTAATCACGGATTGGTCTAAAATTTGCCAACTTTGCAAGTCATCACTGCCATACAGTTGGACTTGTAGAGGGTGTTGGGGGTTGGTGTCACCAAATTGTAATTGTAGCTTGATATTGGGGTCGGTGGTCGGATGCTCTACTTTTAGCGGATTGGCAAGCCACCATGTATGAATTTGGTTGTTAGGATCAAGCGAATGCTGATTGCTGGGTAGCTGATTGAGCTTAATTTGAATGGAGGCTTGCGGATTGTCTTGTTCGGCTTGCTCGACTTCCATTTGTAACACTTGACGCAGTTTTGCCATCGCCATTGGGTTATCGGTGGCGACACTGACCACCGCCACAGGATGCTCGCTACTGGTGAGCTTTTGGGGCTGACGCAGATGAATGGGCATGATACGCCCTTGACTGTCAACAATGCGTAAATTTTGTGTGGTGGGCGTGGTGGTGTTATCACTGATAAGGGCGAGAATCGCAGGAGATAACGAAGAAAATTTGATAAGTTGCATGCTAGGGGCTTGAGCCGTGGGGGTATTGGGGCTAGCAAAGTCAATATTTGCCCCAAATGGCTGAGTCAATTGCTCAAAATCATAGTCGGTTTGCAAATCATCGCTACTGGCAATCAGACTGCTTGCCGTGGAAGTACCAGACAAGCTTTTGCTACTGGGTTGTAATTCGGCTTGCACTTGCCATGATAAGGCTGTAACACCCACACCCACCACAAAAAAACCGATTTTAGTCAGCTTTGATACCTTGGGTAAGTGAGGGGTATCGGCTAACAATGGCAAGGGACGTTGGGATTTTTTCATGGTACACTTGTATAGCAAATTTTTAGGGTAAAACAATGGAATAATTATGGCGATTTTTAAATAATTTATAATTAAAATAATAGACTTAGCGTCAGTGATACATTCTAAACTTTTGGCATAAATTTACCATATCTCCCAACAGAATAGGTACATAAAAAGCCAGTTTTTAGCCATTTTTTTGGCATTTTTTACAAATTTATTACGCTATAGTATTTTTGTTAAAAAGTGCTATTCATTAGTTATCGTCTAATTTTTGGTCAACTTCTATCGTATTCTTTGGTGGTAATGGGGCAAGATAACCAATCACCAACATCAAGCCCCCTGCCCCAATAAACGATACCACTCGCATGATGGCACTGGTGTTTGACATATCCACCAATAGCAGTTTGGCAACCACCAAAGTTAGCAAACCAATCCCTGCAAACCATACCATTCGCCATGCTTTTTTGGTTGCCAAAAACATCAGCCCCATTGCCAAAATCGTCCATAGAATTGTTAAACCTGTCTGAATTTCGCTCACGTCCCAAGCCCCGTCTTGCCAAATCGGTGTCCCCAAGAAACTGGCAAAACTGCGTACCAACATACTGCTTAACGTGACAAATGCTAAACTTGCCACGATGATAACCATAAATTGTTGATTATTTTTACTGGTTTTAAACGCAAGATAACTTTGGTATAACAAGATACCAATCAAGGTCAAATCAAGCGGATTTAGCACAGGGAAATAAAAGCCCAACAATCTGCCATCTAACGCATAGTTGGCGTACAGCGACCATAAAGCGGTCATCGGCACTAATAAATAGGCACTATTTTTTAACAAGGCAACTGGGTTTAGCCAATACAGCCATTTGTCCAAACGATTAACCCACCGCTCCGATGCCGATACCAATCCAATCAACACCAAAACACTGACAACCGTTGGTAAAATTTGGGCGATGGCTTGCAATTCATCAGTATGTTGCCAATAACTAAATGGGAAACTACCAATCATCACGGCGAGTATAACTAGCAAGGTTAACAACCAAACCAACTGGTCAGCATTGGTTCTCACGCCCTCGCCATGCCATCGGCTGATAAGCCAAATTCCCATCAGCTTGGCAATCGCTAAACAACCCACCATCCCCAAAATCGACCAGCCAAGCCCAGTCACGGCAGTGATATGATAATCCACTTCGCTACGGCTAATGTCCACCTCAAACCACTCACCCCAGACCCACACCCATAACAGCATAGCGACTGGCAACACCAAACGGCTGATTTGGCGTAAGGCTTGCCATTGTATCCGCTGATGAAGCCACTGCCCCACCAACAAAAATCCTGCCAAACCCACCGCAAATTTGACACTTATCTGACTGCCACCACTGCCCCAAAAATTTTCGCTTGAGCCAATCGCCATCATATATAGCACCAAACCGACCACCACCGTCATATAACTGATGGGCGTAGGTAAGTTTGACAATATTTTTTTGGGATTTTGAGCAACTTGGGAGTTTTGGGAAATTTCGGAATTTTGGGGTAAAACGCTCAAATCGTTTGCTAAAGCAACGGTTGAATCACTTTCAGATTTCGTTTTGTCAAAATCAAAATCAAAACCATAACGTAATAACCCTGCCGATAGCAACATCGCCACCGCCAACACGGTCAATGGCAAGGCTTTGTTAAACTGGGCTATGCTATCATGGTGCGGAATCGACAAGCCATCGAGCAACGCATACCAGTTTTGCATGATATCGGCATAATCCAACAACAGCACAATGCTCAACGCTTGAAGCAACAGCCCCAGCCACACCGACCACCCTCGCTGTGTCCGCTTGCCAAGCCATACTAAACCAACCCCTTGCACCGCCCAGCCAATCGTTTGCCATTGCCCAGACAACGCCAACGGAATTACCAACGCCAAAAAACCCATACCCAATGCCAAAGTCGCCTCAATCAGCAACTGATAGCTATGGTTAAAATCAGCACTGGCAATGGTGTTGTGGGCAATACTGGCTCGGTGTTGTTTCAGCAACCAATAGCCCAATCCCAAATAAATCGCTGACAACCCGCCACTCGCAAACGCCAAATGATATGGCAAATCATTGAGCAAACTGGCGATTAACCCAAAGCCCAACAATGCCGTACCAAATAACAGCCCAGAATCGAGCGAAATTAACGGCGATTTTTGCTGAATAAACGATTGATTAGTCACTGTTTGACTGGCTAAATTGTACGCCACGATTTGCTGTGAATACCGCACACTGATAAACAAATATAACGCAATATGAGCCACCAACAGCCCAAGCAACTGCCACCGTACCGACTGCCAACCACCGCCAACCGCCTGACTATTCACCGCATGGTATTGCCCAAAGCCCCACAGATACGCCAATCCAAAGGTCACTGCAAGACTTAACGCATTGAGCAATTTCCAAGTGCGATAATGGGCAATCACCGCCACCGCCACATTCAGCAATAAATAATAGCTAAACAACAGCACCACGCTACCATCTGGGCGACTGACCAAAATGGGGGCAAAAAACGCCCCACCCAACGCCAACACCGCCAACGGCAAGGCGTTTTGCCATACCGAAAACATCACCGTCAGCCCTGCCAATACCGCCAACAAAGCAAATGTCAAACTGGGTGGCAACAAATGATACAGCTTAAAACTGGTAAACACGGTCAAATAAATCACCGCAAAACCTGCACCTTGTAGGGTCAAGCCATAATTGCGTTTTTTGGCGGTGGTCTTGTAGCCAATCGCTGTCAACACCAAGCCCCCAAACGCCACGCCAGCCATACGCACAGGCATCGACACATGGATATATTGGCTCGCCAGTTTTAGCAATAGCACCACGCCGACCAATAGCACCAACGCCCCCACTCGCACCACCAGATTTTCGCCAAAAAACCAATGTTTGGCACTTTGGAACAGTGAAGTCACCACATTAAGGGCGTTTTCATCCCCTTCGCTGTCGGTGCTGTTATCACTGGCTTTGTTAAGAATTGGGGCAGTTAATGGGGTATTTGATGGCTCGTGGGAAATTTTTTCTTGAGCAGTTTTTTCATGGGAAATGGGTTTGGGTAATGGTACTGCCAATGCTGGGGCTTTTGGTGTGTGGACGGAAGTTGTTGGGGTGAAAATTGGGGTTGACGCAGTATCGCTTGATAACGTATCAATTTCATAATCCGTATCAACAGGATTAGGCGTATGGTGAATCAGTGCTGATGTCGTTAAAATGGGTTGTTCGGATAATACCGTGGCTGATGGCGGTGTCGCTTGACTCTGTTTGATATACACATCCGCCATCACATCTGCTAATTGCTGTTGCAAGGCTTCTAGGCGTTTTTCGAGTCGCAGTGTGGCTTCACGTTGCTGACCGATACGCACAAATGCCATGATAACAGCTACAATTAAGCCAAGGATTATCCAATTTTCCATACCACACCTGTTTATAATTTTTACTTTAGCATAACATTTTTTGCTAAACACTTGGTGGTTTTTTGTTTTTTCCCTCAACCTTGAGGACGGAATGTGATAAATTAACAATTCAATTTCACCAACCACCCACAAGGGGCTGACCGTGTCCAATTTTCAGATTTCTCAAGGGCGATTACAAGGGGCGGATTTTATCGCTTCCCCCAATTTTGGTGACCGCCCTGCCCCCTTTGACCAGCCAAATGCCATCCGTTTGATTGTGATTCACAACATCAGCTTGCCCCCCAGTGACTTTGGCAAAACCAATGCCCAAGGCGAACATCACGTTAAGGCATTTTTTCAAAATCGCCTTAATCCTGCCGACCACCCGTATTTTGAAACCATTTATCAACAGCAAGTGTCTGCCCATCTGTTGATTGAACGTGATGGCACAGTGACCCAGTTTGTGAATTTTGACAAACGGGCATGGCACGCAGGCAAGTCGAGTTATTTGGGGGTGGATAATTGCAATGATTATTCGATTGGCATTGAGCTTGAGGGCGATGATGTGCAAGCCTTTGATGAGCGTCAATATGTGGCGTTAGCACAAATAATTAAGGCGATTTATCAAGCCTATCCCAAAACCGTCAATCACCTTGCAGGGCATAGCGATATCGCTCGTGGTAGAAAAACCGACCCTGGTCTAGGATTTGATTGGCAAAAATTACGCACAATGATAAAATAAGGACAATTGTTTTATGATATTTTATTAAAAATAATTTTAAATAAAATTAATAAAAAATTATATCTAATCAATATTTATGGTAAAGTTAAAGCCATTAATTGCTAAATGTCGCCAAGCTGGGCGTATTCAATACGCCCCTACCATAAAATAAGTTAGGTTTTACGTTAAAAATATGATAACCACTAAATTTTACACGCACTATAATTAAGAGGCACTATGTTAAAAGAAGAATCCCTAATTTCGTTTGCAGAAGAATCACTTATCGAAGCTCGCCGTATTATGTTTAATATGCTGACCAAAGTCGTGGAGATTGGTGGGTCGGATTTGTTTATTTCGGCAGATTTTCCTGCCAGTATCAAGTATCATGGCATGATGAAACCGCTTAACAAGCAACCTTTGACTGCCGAAAAAACCAAATTGTTCGCCTATAGCTTGATGAATGACCGACAACGAGAAGAATTTGAAAGCAGTTTGGAATGTAACTTTGCCATCAATATTCCCAATGTTTCTCGCTTTCGTGTCAATGTGTTTCAACAACAGCTTCAAGTCGGCATGGTGATTCGTACCATTACCGCTGAAATTCCGAATTTCCAAAAGTTACGTTTACCCGAAAAACTCAAAGATGTCATCATGGAAAAACGTGGCTTGGTACTGGTGGTCGGTGGGACTGGCTCTGGTAAATCCACGTCATTGGCGGCGATGATTGACCACCGCAATGAAAACTCTGCAGGGCATATCATCACAGTGGAAGACCCTGTTGAATACGTCCATAAACACAAAAAATCCATGATTACCCACCGTGAAGTGGGCGTGGATAGCCATTCATGGCACAATGCCCTCAAAAACACCTTACGCCAAGCCCCTGATGTGATTTTGATTGGGGAAATCCGTGACACTGAAACCATGGAACACGCCATCGCCTTTGCGGAAACTGGGCATTTGTGCTTAGGTACGCTTCATGCTAATAATGCTAACCAAACCCTTGACCGTATTATCAACTTCTTCCCAGAAGAGCGTAAAGGTCAGTTATTGATGGATTTATCGTCCAATATGAAAGCCATTATTTCACAGCGATTGATTCGTACCGAAGATGGGCAAGGGCGTAGGGCGGCGGTTGAAATTATGCTTAATACGCCATTGGTAGCGGATATTATTTTAAAGGGCAATATGCACGAGCTAAAAGCCTTGATGACCAAATCTCGTGAGCTGGGGATGCAAACCTTTGACCAAGCGTTGTTTGATTTGTATGATGAGGGGGCAATTTCGTATGATGAAGCCATCCGCAATGCTGACTCTGCCAATGAGCTTCGTCTGCAAATCAAGCTCAAAAGTCGCCGTGGTGAGGGCGGTCAGCCTGTTGCTCCGAGTGAGGGATTGTCGTTACATCAAGATGAGCCAGCACCAGAAGCTACGCCAGACGCTTAATGATTGTGGTTGTAATGGGCAGTGGTCATATAACCACTGCTTTTTTTATACCTAATTTTTGATTTTTCAGCTACTTTATCCACCAATTTAATATCGGTGTGGCAAGGTGTGATTGATTTTTTGGTAAACTCACTTCAACCAACTCCGTATAAACATCACCGTCATTATTAAAATATGCCAACCCATCAATATTTTGTCCATTTATCGTGGTGCGGTAGGCTTGGGTATGAGGACGAATTTGGGTGCTAGTAAAGGCAGGTTTACTGTCACGAAAATGGGGCTGGCTGTCATATTCTTTTTGAGCCAGTTTATCGGCTTCTTTGAAAAATAAACTTGCTCCCCAAAGCCCACAGCCATAGCAACTACCGTTGTTTGTCCAGTAGGTAAAATGTCCGTTTTGTCCTGTTGGCGGTGCAAAGGCAATGGCTCTGCTTCCGTCAGCCCCAACGCCTGCTTGAATAAATTGCCAGTTTTTTGGTAGGACTATCCAACGACCATCAAAGCTGTAGGCAACCAGTTGATTTTGCAAGTTTTTATCCAGTGATTTATCAACTTCCAAGGCTTGTGGAGCAATGGTTTCGTAGTCTTTATCACTAATACCATCGACAAAGTACACTTGATAGGCAGGGATTGAGCCATTAACAAGTTTTAGCTGACCAAGGGATTTTGGCTTGGGTAATTTTTTACCCATTTCGATGGTTTCTTTATGCAAATTTAGGCTAAACTGGTGCGTTTCGGCATGGCTTGTTATGACAAAAAGACTGAGTGCTATAGCGAACATTGTTTTTTTAATCATTGTGTATCCCTTACTATAAAAAATGCTTATCTCAATACCACGTGTAGGTAAGTACGCCTATCGGGCTACTTTGAGCCGATAGCATGATTATCAGAATATAAGTTTTCTTCGCTAGCGGAATTTACCACATAGACCTTTAGAACGCTACTATCATCAAATTTATTGGTGACTTTTTTACGGTATTCTGTGGCATCTTTGAGAGCGTATATGTCCGTGGTTTCATCATACACATAATTATCCGACTCGTTGATGTCAGGCAAAATATGGATATTACCTGCATCATTCTTATACAGAAAATTATCGCTATTAATCACTTCATTCATAAAAACTTGTAATTGTGCAAATATTGACTGATTCTTACCCATCTGTTGCGGTGTCAACAACTTGACTTTTTTACCCGTTTTATCTTGTAGATAAGCCTGTTTGCCTTGTTTTGTTAAGGTCAATACCAATGGATTGAGTCGATTTTCATAATAAATCTCATTTATTTCTGTGCTTTTTATCACTATATCATTGGTTTGGTCATCCAGTTGAAATTGCTGTTGATAGCGTGGCTGTTGCGTGGTTTTATCATACTTTGTCAACACAACTTTGCTTAACATGGGGGTATTGAGCAATACCGTATCACTTTTATCAAAGGTTAGGTTTTTGATAGGCTGATTATTGCTATCAAACAGTTGCACAGTATCATAATAATCTTTTTGCTCATCACGGTCATAATTATCGTGGTCAAAGGTCAATTCAAATTGCCCTTGCTTGAGCGTGCGATTATAACGGCTATAAAGCTCAAATGGTTGATAAGGCGATTTGGTAGCCAGTTGAATATCACTTTGTGTCGGTGAGATAGCTTTAATGGTAAATTTTCCTGACTGCATAAAATCACCCCTAAACCCCATTGGCATGGCTAAAAACTGCTCATTTTCAAAAAAGCACAGCGTTTGGGTTTCAACACAGCCATAAGGGGCTAGATAACTGGTATCTGCTGATACGGTTATTTTGGCTTGGCTAGTTGTTGGCAATAATAATACCATGATAATACAAAGTTTTTTTAGCATATTTGATGTTCCGTCATTCGATTTTTAAAAGCGATTATGGTTTTTAATTACTCATTTTCATTGCTATGTAACTTTTCATCTTAACACCCAACCAATCGACAAAAGATAGCGGGCATTACCGACCTTTTTGCCAACGAAAAGCGGTTTTGAGATAATTTTTAACAAGGCTATTTTATCATCCAAACAATCCCAAAAACACAAGCTATAATATTGCTCAAAATAAAATTTCACCCATCATTCCTTTTAAATAAAACTTACCTAAATGATTCGCCTTTTAACGTATAATATCAACCAATTTTCCAAAATATTCAACCTAAAATAGCTAAAATTATGACAAACCAAACCCCCACCGCCCTACTCGACACCGCCCACATTGACCAAAGCCAACCGCCTTTTATCTTAGTGGACGGCTCATACTATATGTTCCGCAGTTTTCACGCCCTACCGCTGACCATGCAGACCACCCAAGGCTTGCACACCAACGCCGTGCGAGGCACATTAAACGCCCTGAACAAACTCATGCAAACCTACCAACCCACCCACATGGCGGTGGCGTTTGACACCAAAGCCCCCACCTTTCGCCATGAACTCTCGCCCATCTACAAAGGCGACCGCCCAGAAATGCCTGCCGAACTTGCCGAGCAAATCCCCTACATTCACGCCATGATACAGGCGTTGGGGATTCCGTTATTGGCGATTGAGGGCGTGGAGGCGGACGACATCATCGGCACACTCGCCCACCGTGCCTGCCTTGAGGGGCATCACGTCATCATCTCGACTGGCGACAAGGATATGTGCCAACTGGTCAATCCGTGCGTGGTGGTCGAAAACAGCTTTGATGACAAACGCTACGATATCGAGGGCGTAAAAGCCAAATTTGGTGTTGAACCTCGCCAAATCATCGACTACCTTACGCTGATGGGCGATGCGTCCGATGGTATTCAAGGCGTAGCAGGGATTGGCAAAGTCACCGCCCAAAAACTCTTGACCGAATACGACAGCATTGACGGTATTTTGGCGAATATTGACAAGCTCAAAGGCAAACAAAAAACCACCTTTACCGAAAGCCACGACAGCATTGCCTTGGATAAACGCCTTGCCACCATCATCACCGACCTTGATATCGTGCCAGACTGGGAAAGCCTACGCTTGCCGACTGACCCAAGTTTTAATATCGAGGCTCAACGCAAGATTTTTGGTGAATTGGAATTTAAAAAAGAATTCACTTCGCTCAATCACCCCAACCATCCTGCAAATATGGCGAATTTTTCTGCCAATGACGAAAACTATGCTCAAAACGCTGGGTTAGCGAATTTTGACACTGCCAATCAGCCTGTTACCTCAAGCAAAAACGCTAATAAACAATGGCATACCGTCACCACCGAGAATGATTTTAATGAGTTGGTAAAAAGGCTCACCACCGCCCCCTACTTTGTCCTTGATACCGAAACCACCGATTTAAACTGGCAAACCGCTGAACTGGTCGGCTTGTCGTTTTGCCTAAAATCGGATGAGGCATATTATGTGCCTGTCGCCCATGTTGACGAAACTGGAGAAAAACTGGCAGAAAATCTCAACCGTGACAATGTATTAGCCCAATTAAAACCAATTTTGGAAAACCCAAATATTGGTAAAATCGGACAGCATTTAAAATATGACGCTCATATTTTGGCGAATTATGGCATTAACCTTATAAACGAACCAAAAAATTGGCAAATGGATACGATGTTGGGGAGCTACGTCCTTAACGCTGTTGCCACTCGTCACGGTATGGACGACCTCGCCCGCCACTATTTACACACCCAAACCATCAGCTTTGAAGATGTGGCAGGCAAAGGGGCAAAGCAAATCAGCTTTGACAAAGTACCGCTCACCATCGCCAGTGATTACGCCTGTGAAGATGCCGATATCACTTACCAACTGTTTGAATTATTTAGCAAAAAATTCCAAGACCAACCCAATAACGCCAAGCTCTTACACGAACTGGAAATCCCTGTCGCCCAAATTCTCTGCGACATGGAGCATGAGGGAATTTTGATTAACAAAGCGTTTTTGGGCGAATTGTCGGCACGTTTTGACGAGAAAATCCAAGCGTTAGAAAAAGTCGCTTTTGAGCAAGCAGGCGAAACCTTTAACGTGGCAAGCCCTAAGCAGTTGGGCGAGATTTTATTTGACAAATTGGGGGTAAAAGGCGGTAAAAAAACCAAAACTGGGCAGTATTCTACCAGTGAGGCGGTGCTTGCCACCATCGACCATCCGCTGGTCGAAACCGTGCTTGAATACCGTAGCCTTGCCAAACTAAAAAGCACCTACACCGATGCCCTTGCCAATGTCGCCGACCGCAACGACCGTGTGCATACCAGTTATCATCAAGCTTTGACCTCGACTGGGCGACTGTCTTCGACCGAGCCGAATTTGCAAAATATTCCGATTCGCACCGACACAGGGCGACTGATTCGCCAAGCCTTTATCGCTCCCCAAAACGGCAAACAGCCACGCAAGATTTTATCCGCTGACTATTCGCAAATCGAACTGCGTCTGATGGCTCACTTTGCCAATGACCCTGTGCTGATAAACGCCTTTAACGAGGGGCATGACATTCACCGAGCCACTGCCAGTGAGATTTTGGGTAAGGCGTTTGCCGATGTGACGAGCGAAGAACGCCGACAAGCCAAGGCGATTAACTTTGGGCTGTTATATGGCATGAGTGAGTTTGGACTTGCCAAGCAGTTGGGCTTTAGCCGAGAGCAAGCCCAAGCCTATATCAAGCTGTACTTCGCTCGCTATCCCAATGTCAAAGCCTATATGCAATCCACTCGCAAGACTGCCCATGAGCAGGGCTATGTCACCACGATTTTGGGTCGCAAGTTGTTTACCCCAGATTTGCAAAACCCCAATCGCAACGTACAACAAGCCGCCGAACGTGCCGCCATCAATGCCCCACTGCAAGGCTCGGCTGCCGATATCATCAAATTAGCAATGATTGCGGTCGATAAAGTGTTAAAAGAAAACTATGCGGACAATGCCAAATTGCTGTTGCAAGTGCATGATGAATTGGTGCTTGAGGCGGACAATGACAAAGCCGATGAGATTGCCAATGCGGTGAAAACTGCCATGCAAAATGTGCTGTCGGTGACTGCCAAACAAAAAGGCTGGGAGGTGGACTTTGCCGTGCCGTTATTGGTAGAAGTCGGTGTCGGCGATAATTGGGATGAGGCTCACTAATTTGCCAATTAACCATGTGTATCAACAAATTGGCTCAATCCGAATTTGTGCGTTATACTCAGCATAAAGCAAAAAAAGGATAACAATATGGCTCAAATTGTGTTAAATCTTGATGATGATGTATTGGAGCAGGTTTTGTACCAAGCCAAAGCCGAAAACATCTCATCATCGACTTGGCTTGATAAGCTGATTAAGCAAGGCGTGGGAATGTTTAATAAACCCAATACCGTCAAATCTCAATGGTCGTCTGAAGTGCGAGAATTGGCAGGGGCATGGCAGGATTTTCCGTCATTGGAAGAAATCCGTCATTCGCAAGGTCAAGATACGCCAAGAGAGCCATTATGAAATATTTACTCGATACCAATAGCTTTATCTATTATTTCAAAGGGTTAGGCAATGTCGGACAGCATTTACTCGCTTGCCAACCGAGCGAAATTGTGTTGTCGAGCGTGGTGTATTATGAGTTGCAAGTGGGTATTTTAAAATCGACCAACCCACAAAAACGTATCGCCCAACTTGCTCATATCAAACGGCAAGTGAATTGGGTTGATTTTGATGAAAAATCGGCTCAAGCAACCGCCCAAATTCGAGTAGATTTAGAGCGAATTGGCAAGCCGATAGGATTTTATGATGTGCAAATTGCAGGTATGGCAGTTGCGAATGATTTAATTGTAGTGACGCATAATACCAGTGAATTTGGTAGGGTGAATGGTTTAAAAATTGAAGATTGGTTCTAACGAAAAGCCACAGTGACTGTGGCTTTTTTATTTTTTGGGGTTATATCGCCATTATTTTTTGTAGGCTTCGATTTGGATGTCGATTTTAACGTTACGCATACTTTTCATATCGGCATAGGTGTTCATGCCAAATTTGGTGCGGTCGATGGTGGTGGTAAAGTCACCGCCACATGATTGGGCTTTTAGGATTGGGTTGTCGTAGCAATTAAATTTGGTGGCGGTCAAGGTGACTGGTTGGGTTTTGCCAAGTAGGGTCAGATTGCCGTAGATTTTGCTTGGTTTGTTGCCTTTGAATACCCATTTGGTTGATTTGAATTGGGCGGTTGGGTATTGTTCGGCGTTAAAGAAGTCTTTGCCTTTAAGGTGTTCGGCAAATGGTTTGAAGTTGGTTTGTAGGCTAGTCATGGGGATGCTGATATCGACTGAGCCTGTTTTGGCTTTTGGGTCAAAATCGACTGTGCCTGTGAGTTCGCTAAAGCTACCACGGTTGGTGGTTGTTCCCATGTGGTCAAGGCTAAAGTTGGCGTTGGTGTGGGCTGGGTCGATGGAGTAGGTGTCAGCGTGGGCGGTGATGCCTGTCAGGGCGAGTGATAGGACTAGGGTGGATAGGGCGATGTGTTTCATAAAAATTCCATGTGAATCAATTAGTTGGTAAATTAAATCTTAATGATAATTGTTAATATTTAAGTTTTAAATGATAATAAATATTGGTGTGATTTTGTGTAATGTTTATGTAGGGGTTTGTGATAAAGGTAAATACCATGTAGTATTTTTGCCAATATCCCTAGTACTTATAATGAGTATTGGCGATTTTCCACATTCAAAATGATAAAAACTTCTCTTGCTCTAGAAGCCTTATATATTTTCTAAAAAATTTAAAGCATCAGTTGGCTCTCTAAACTCTGCTTTTAAATTATCTCCATTACTATACTCAATATACATAAACAAACCTTCAAAAGTTAGATTATTTGGAGCCACATCATACTTATACTTGACCAAGTAGTTCTTTGCTTCCTCAATACTAGTGAAATCTATAATACTTGCATAGGTTGGCTGAATTAATATTCTTTTTAAAAATCTATTTAAAGATATTTTTAAGTTATTTAGAAAAGTAGCAAGTTTAGCTTCAATTAGGCTATATAATTTTCCAATAACTAAATTTAGTTGATTACCATTTAGATTTGAAAGATTATCAGCTTTTATTTTCAAATCTTCCAAATTAGTATTTTCATCAAATGAAATATCCAGTCCTATAGAAAGGTAAGCATCAACTATTTCATTGTAAGAAATATACAGCACCTTAAAACCACTACTAGTAAGTTGTTTTAAAGAAGGCTCAGTAAAGTCTCCAGCTAAGATAGCACCTAAAAAAGGGTTCTCATTATGATAAGTTTTTGCTAATGGGAGTATTGCTCCCTGTATTTCTTGCACTTTATTTTTAGAGTGTTTTGTATATCTTCTCCATGCACATTCAATGAATGCCTTAGGGGTACCATAATTTTCAAGTGTTCCATTTTTTTCAATAACAAAATCCAAATCATGCTTATTTCCTTGATAATCTACCCAACTAACCTTTCTCTTTTTGCCCCTTACATTTCTATCAGTATTCACCGTATCAAGATAAAAACTGTTATCTGGTAATATTTCTCTAAGTTTAGGTTGTATTGCTTTTTCAAGCATTACACCAATTAATTGACCCAGTCTGTGAGAATCTGAAACTGCCATATTTTAACCTCTAATCCTTAACAAGCCTTCTTTTAAAGGTACCTTGTGAGTTCTATTGTCCCATTTTATATTTCTGTCTCTTAATTTTTCAAATGAATAATCATCAAACCCATTGGCAATAGCCAGTTCTCCTAGCCATTTATCAGCAGGTACATAGACTCCGTAAGGAGCAGAATCACCAATAACAAAAGTCATTATAGAATTTTCTTTCAAATTATCACGCAAATTGGCGAAAATTTTTGACATATCATAAAAATAGGCTCCAACCATTGTATGATAGGTTTTTTTCCCACCTTTAGTTTTTCTAATCTCACCAAGTTCATTAGTTACCGAAAAAATCTCATCTCTAATAGGCTTCAAGTTTGATGAATCAATAATTTCTTCTAGCATGACTTTATCTGAGGCAGAATGTTGAGAACAAGAGCGAATCAATGTTGGACGTACTACATTTTTCAAATCACCCCAACCTGTAATTTCCTCCCAAAACATCATTTCTAAGCGAGTAGCATCAGCATAGTCATAATTATTAGGATAAGGTGGAGAGGTAATTACACAATTTGCCATTTTGTCTAATAATTTTGGATTTCTATAATCATAAAAATCTACATTTGACAAATTTTTCCAGTTGTTGTCCTTTGCGAACTTCATGTCATTAACAATCTGAAACAGCTTATTTTCAAAAGCTTCAAATGGGTCTAGAACATTTGACTTACTTTTATTCGGTAATACGTACTGCCACTGAGCAGTCCCCACATGACTACATGGTCTAAGAATAGAGGTTATAATTAATTTTAAAATTAACCCAACTTTTTCAGAAAAAAAGAATTTCTCATAAGCATTTCTTAAAGCCATTAACTTATTAAAATTCATGTCTGTAAAACATTTAGACAATAAATTTTCTTCTTGAGGTAAACTATAAAAATTACTATCTAATTTGGCTATTGCAAGAACTTGATTTCCACTATCTAATACCAGACTTTCAGATAAATGCCATAATTTTTTGGCATTCGCTATCTCTGCAATAAATGGGTGTCCTTCAAATCCATACGAATAAATACCTAAGCTGTCAGCTACTAAGTTACTTGTTCCTGAGCCAGCAAAAGGTTCTATTAATACAATTTCATCGTTAGCTTTCTGCTTTAAATCAAATAACTCCTTTGTTACCCAATCAGCCGAAAAGCCCGCAGAATACCTAAACCAACGATGGATTGGCAATTTCATGTTGTCTGTAAAAGTACCTGCGTTTGACTTTACCTGTTTCATATATTCACTTTTTAATAATAAGACTTACGCAAAACCGACAAAGTTTTTCGTGAGTGAAAAATAAATAAAATTATAACTATTACCTCACTCTCAACTCTTTATAACTTATTGATTTTAATAAACTCAATATTGCATAGAAAATTTTATTAAATCTTTGCATTGAGTATTTTCAATGGTTTAGAAAAAAGAGTTGAGAGTCGGGTAACTATTACAAACCTTTCAACTGCTCAATTTGTTTATTCATTTCCCCCAGTTGATTCTCCATTTCCGCCAATTTCGCCTTTTCAGCGTCCACCACATTGGCAGGGGCTTTACTCACAAACGCCTCATTCGACAACTTCTTCGCCAAACTATCCACCTGCCCTTGCAGTTTCTCCACATTTTTACCCAAACGAGCCAACTCCGCCGTTGGGTCAATCAAACCCTTCATCGGCACAAGCACCTTCACACCACCCACCATACTCGATGACGATAACGGCACTTCATCCGCCTCACCCACGATGGTCACGCTCTCGACTTTGGCAAGGGCTTTAAACTGATTTTCGATACGGCTTAGACGGTCTTTTTCGCCCTCGCTCACCCCTTGCAGTAGCAACGGCAATTTCACCGCATTACCCAGTTTCATCTCGCCACGAATGTTTCGCACCGCCCCAATCAGCTCTTGTAGCCACGCCATATCCTGCTCGGCTTGTTGGTTGATATGGTCGGTTTCGGCTCGTGGATAGTCGGCAATCATAATGCTATCGGCAGTCTTACGGTCAAGCAATGGGGCGATGGTCTGCCAAATGCTCTCGGTCACATACGGCATGATAGGATGGCTAAAGCGTAGGGCGACTTCAAGGCAATGCAGTAGCACATAGCGAAGTTGGGCTTTACGCTCATCGCTGACACTGTCGTCATTGAGGCTGGCTTTGGCAAGTTCGACATACCAGTCGCAGTATTCATTCCACACAAATTCATAGATGGCTTGGGCGACAAGGTCAAAACGGTACTGGCTCATGTGGTCGTGAATGCTGTTAATGGTCGAGTTTAATCGGCTCATAATCCAGCGTTCTGGCAATTCCCATAGCTCGATTTTGGCGGTTTTGTCGATGGTTAGGGCGTTTTGTTCCTTATCCACGCAGTTCATCAACACAAAGCGAGTGGCATTCCAAATTTTATTGACAAAGTTGCGGTTGCCTTCCATACGTTTGATATCAAAGTTGATATCACGCCCTGTACTGGCAAGCGAGGCAAAGGTAAAGCGTAACGCATCCGTTCCAAAGCCTTGAATCCCCTCTGGAAATTCTTTGCGAGTGGCTTTTTCGATTTTGGGGGCATCTTTGGGGTTCATCAGCCCTGTGGTGCGTTTGGCGACCAAGGTTTCAAGGTCGATACCGTCAATCAAGTCAATCGGGTCAAGTACATTGCCTTTAGATTTTGACATTTTTTGCCCTTGACCGTCACGCACCAAGCCATGTACATACACGGTTTTGAACGGGACTTGAGGCGTGCCGTCCGCATTTTTGACCAAGTGCATGGTCAGCATAATCATACGAGCGACCCAAAAGAAAATAATGTCAAAGCCAGTCACCAACACGCTGGTGGGGTGGAAGGTGGCAAGGGCTTTGCCGTCACTTTGGCTATCGCCCCAATCAAGGGTGCTAAACGTCCACAGACCCGAGCTAAACCAAGTATCCAAAACGTCTTCATCTTGGCGAAGTTCGACCGCATCGGACAAGGCGTATTTTTGGCGGACTTCGGCTTCATTGCGAGCGACATAGATATTGCCCTCGTTGTCATACCACGCAGGGATACGGTGTCCCCACCATAGCTGACGGCTGATACACCAGTCTTGGATATCACGCATCCACGACATATACATATTTTTGTATTGAGCAGGGACAAACTCAATGCGACCGTCTTCCACCGCATCGATGGCAGGTTTTGCCAATTTTTCAATCGCCACATACCATTGGTCGGTGAGGTACGGCTCAACGATTTCGCCAGAACGGTCGCCTCGTGGGGCTTTAAGGGCATAGGGTTCGATTTTTTCTAGCCACTCTTCGCTTTCTGCTTGAGCGACCAGTTTTTTACGAGCGTCAAAACGTGCCAAACCGACATACTCGCTTGGCGTGGCTTCGGTATGGGGGTCACGTTGCTGTAGGTCGGTATAAATTTGTAAAAACGGCAACACATTGGCATTTTTATCAAAAATATTAATCATCGGTAAATTGTGGCGTTTACCCAATTCATAGTCGTTAAAGTCATGGGCTGGGGTGATTTTGACCACGCCTGTACCAAATTCCTGCTCGACATAATCATCCGCCACAATCGGCACGACACGCCCTGTCAATGGCAAGGTCACGGTTTTACCAATCAAATGGCTGTAGCGTTCGTCTTTGGGATTGACCGCAACGGCGGTATCACCGAGCAAGGTTTCTGGGCGAGTGGTCGCCACCACAACATAGTTTTTGCCGTCATTGGTGGTCAAAGTTTTATCGGTAAAATAATAGCGGAAATGCCACAATGAGCCTTGTTCGTCATGGTTTTCAACTTCGAGGTCAGACAGGGCGGTTTCGAGCTTGATATCCCAGTTCACAAGGCGTTTGCCTCGATAAATCAAGCCGTCTTCATGTAGGCGGACAAACACTTCTTTGACCGCATTTGACAAGCCGTCATCCATGGTAAAGCGTTCACGACTCCAATCGACCGAACTACCCAAACGGCGGATTTGGCGAGTGATATTGCCACCGCTCTCGGCTTTCCATTCCCAGACTTTTTCGAGGAATTTTTCACGCCCTAAATCATGGCGTTTGATTCCTTTGGCGTTCAACTGACGTTCAACGACCATTTGCGTGGCAATCCCTGCGTGGTCTGTCCCCGGTTGCCACAGGGTGTTGTCGCCTATCATGCGGTGGTAGCGAGTGAGGGTGTCCATGATGGTGTTGTTAAAGCCGTGACCCATGTGCAGACTGCCTGTGACATTGGGCGGTGGCAAGGCGATGGCAAAGGGATTTGCTTTGCGGTAGTCGGGTTTGAAGTAGCCTTGGGTTTCCCAGTTTTGGTATAGTCCGTTTTCGACATCGCTGGGATTGTAGGCGTTTTCGAGAGATTTTAGGGCTTGGGAAATGGGGTTTTGTGTCGTCATAAGGGTTCAACTTTTGCAAAAATAAAAAAGGGGTAAAGTAATACCAAACCCAAAATTTCAATTCGTAGGGGCGTAATGCTTACGCCCTATTTTGAGATTCTCAATATTGGGCTTATGCCTTGCGAAGCAGTGCTTCTCACCTACAATGCGATATTTAGTAGGTTTGGTAAAAATAGAAAATTAAAAGGTTAGTTGAACGATTTTACCGTAATTTGAGGGTATTGTGGGGACTATTTGCTACGATATTTTAACATTAAGGGTGTGGGTAACGGCTATTTTAACCCAACCCAACGAGATATTGAAGCTGTTGAATTTTTTGTGGATAATCCAATTCGGCAATGTCGATTAGCTCTTTTACTCGGCGCTACAAATAATCACTCATCTACCAATAATAAAATTCGTAATTCCTCAACCGACCCCACCACAACATTGGGATTTTCTTTTGCCAAAATATCGGCTTTTTCACAGCCATAACTCACCGCAATACTGTCCATTCCTATCGCATTTGCCATACGGATATCGTGAATGCTATCCCCTATCATCACGGCATCATCAAGGGATTTACCTGTTTCGGCTAAAATCTGCTCAAGCATCAGTGGATTGGGCTTGCCTGCGGTTTCGTCTGCGGTTTTGGTGACGCTAAAAAAGGCTTGAATACCAGAATTTGGCAATACCCTAGCCAGCCCTTGACGTTTTTTGCCTGTGGCAACGGCTAAGGTTTTGCCCTGTGCGTGCAAGTCCTCAATCAATGCTTTGATACCGTCAAATAGTTTGTCATTGTCGCAATGCTGGACGTAATAATCAGAATAACTGGCTAATAACGTCTCGTATTTGTCGCTATTATTAGGAAATAAAATAGGAAATGCTTCGACCAGTGCAATGCCAATGATGGATTTGGTGGCTTCGTCAGTGACGGTTAAGCCATTCTGCTCGGCTGAGTGTCGCATGGCATCGACAATTAAGCCGATTGAGTCCATCAGCGTGCCGTCCCAGTCAAAAATGATTAATGATTTGTTTTTAAAATTTTTCATCATTCAACCTTAATTAATGTTTGCATATCATCTGGCAATTCAACTTTAATCACGTCATATTCAGGAATTTCAAGCTGATAAGCGTGCAATGCCAAGCGTCTAACCCCAAACTTCTCATCACTTTTCACCCCTTTATTATACTTATCATCACCCAACAGCGGATGTCCAACACTCGCCAAATGCACACGAATTTGATGCGTACGTCCTGTCAATGGCTTGGCTTCAATCAAGCTCACCTTTTTGCTTTTACCCTCGCTATCAGTGATTTCAAACTTTTGCAATACCTTGACTTGAGTTTGGCTTGGTTTGGCATCTTCGGTATCTGACACTTTGACACGGCGTTCACCACTGGCTAAATTGTACTTTAGCAAAGGCTTATCAATGGTTTGCGAGGCTTTGGTTATCCAACCATCGACCAATGCAAGGTAGGTTTTTTGCAAGGTTTTTTCACGCAAATGTTCTTGTAACGCTTTGAGAGTCGAGCGTTTTTTGGCAATCATCAACAAGCCAGAGGTATCTTTATCAATGCGATGCACCAACTCAAGGTATTTTTTGCCAGTTGCCTCTCGCATCGCCTCAATCACGCCAAACGCCTCACCACTACCGCCATGTACCGCCATACCAGCAGGTTTGTTGAGGACGATTAAACCCTCATCTTCATACACGATTCGCTCTAGCAAGCCTTGGGCAAATTCTTGGCTGATGACAGGTCGTTCACGAGTGGCAAGTTTGATAGGGGCAATTCGCACGATGTCGTTGCGTTCGAGCTTGTCATGTGGTTTACAGCGTTTGCCGTTGACACGGATTTCATCACTGCGAATCATGTTGTAGACGTGTGAGCGTGGCAAGCCTTTGAGTCGAGCGAGTAGAAAATTATCAATACGTTGGTCATGCTGTTGGCGTGTGACGGTAAGGTAATTGACTTTAGAAAAGTCTAAAATATCCTCATCAGCGGATTGCGGTTGTTTGCTGATAGGCTTGTCGGATTTTTTGTCGGATTTTGGGCGAGTGGATTTGCTTGCTGAGGGCGACTTATTAAAAGACTTGTTGGGATTATACAGTGGACGATTGGGTTTTTGTGGTTGGTCTGTCATATTTTGATAGCCGTTTGCTGAAAAATTTGCTATAGTTTAGCAGTTTAGTGTCGCTGTCGCCATGTATAGTCAGTTAAATTAGAATTAAGACATATTTTGTAGGGGCGTATCGTATACGTCCAAAATGCCAACGTATGATTTCTGATTTCATTCGCTATATGCTAAATTCACCACGGTAAACGTGGCATTAGGATGGATTGACAGCCATTTGACGCTAGTAAAATTTTAAAAAAGACTGATTCACCCACATCAGCACAACGCATACCAGCAGTAAGACAGTAGTAAAAGACCATTGTTGTCAAATAGTAATGTAACCAGTCATTGCTTGTCAGTTAATCGTTGAATCATGGGGTAAAATTGCTAAATTCATCATCACATTGGCGTGTGCCTTACAACCACATAACCAAACTTTAATTTAGTAATCTGTGGTAAAATGTTACTTGTTTGACGTATCCCCTACCAAATTTGGGATAGTGAATTAAATTTGGCTATCACAGCCTATCAGCAAGACGTTTGTAAAACCTGTACCAACCCCCTTTGGTGACGCTTGTATCTGCGGTCACTGTTATAAATGAACAAACAGATAAGTCACGCCTCAGCGTATTTTGGCTGTATTACAACGGATTTTTTGGATTATATTTGGTGTGACTCGCCAATTATTTGGGCAAAAATTTTCGACCAATCCACCATTTTTCCCCAGTTGGGTCAAGGTAAGATTGGCAACTTCATAAAGATTTGGCGAATTAATCAATAAAAAATCTTTAATAACTATTTTAAACAAGTTAAATAATACGTTTTTGTCGCTTGTAT
This sequence comes from Moraxella sp. TY6, assembly GCF_048551375.1. NCBI lineage: Bacteria > Pseudomonadati > Pseudomonadota > Gammaproteobacteria > Moraxellales > Moraxellaceae > Moraxella > Moraxella sp. TY6. Next base: position 27,371 of record NZ_JBLYZJ010000014.1, read on the forward strand.
GTTTTGTGTGTTAGGAGCTAACCCATGAAACGTATTCTTATCAACGCCACCCATGTCGAAGAAATCCGTGTCGCCTTGTGCAACGGCAATCATCTCTACGATTTTGACCTCGAAAATCGCACCCGTGAGCAGAAAAAAGCCAATATTTATAAAGGTCATGTGACCCGTGTCGAGCCTTCGCTTGAAGCGGTGTTTGTCGAGTATGGCTCACAGCGTCAAGGCTTTTTGCCGATTCGTGAAATTGCCAATGAGTATCTCTCTGGCGACCCTCGTTCGACCAATAATATCAAGCAACTCATTAAAGAAGGCGATGAGCTGATTGTGCAGGTCGAGAAGGAAGAGCGTGGTAATAAAGGGGCAGCGTTATCGACTTTTATTTCATTGGCAGGGCGTTATTTGGTGTTAATGCCAAACAACCCTCGTGGGGGCGGTATTTCTCGCCAAATCACAGGCAAAGTACGTGAGGAACTAAAGCAATCGTTGTCGGATTTGACCATGCCAAAAGGCATGAGCGTGATTATCCGTACTGCAGGGATTGGCAAAACCACCGAAGAGCTACAGCTTGACCTTGACCATTTGTTAAGCATTTGGCAAAACATTCAACAACAAAATCAAAACTACCCTTCACCTCGCCTTGTTCATCAAGAAGCTGGGGTAGTGACTCGTGCGGTGCGTGATTATCTGCGTGATGATATTAGCGAAATTTGGGTAGATAATGAAAACGCCTACAACGAAGCGTTTAATTTTATTGAAGCGGTGATGCCAACACAAGCCAAAAAATTGCGTAAATACACCGATTATGAACCTATGTTTAGCCGTTTTGGTATTGAAAAACAAATCGAAACGGCGTATCAGCGTGAAGTGCGGTTGCCAAGTGGCGGTTCGATTGTGATTGACCAAACCGAAGCCCTTGTTTCGATTGACATTAACTCATCCAAAGCCACCAAAGGGGCGGACGTATCCGAAACCGCCTTTAACACCAACCTTGAGGCTGCCGATGAAATCGCTCGCCAATTGCGTTTGCGTGATATGGGTGGTTTGATTGTCATTGACTTTATTGATATGGCAACTGACGACCACCAAAAACAAGTCGAAAATCGCCTAAAAGATGCCACCAAAAATGACCGTGCAAGAATCCAGTTTGCTGAGATTTCTCGCTTTGGTTTAATGGAAATGAGCCGTCAACGCCTGCGTCCATCCCTCGAAGAAGCCACAGGCTTTCTTTGCCCACGCTGTCATGGCACAGGTATGATTCGTGATTTGCGTTCACTAGCGTTGTCGATTATGCGTCAAGTGGAGCAAAAAGCCTTGCAAGAACGCCGAGGCGAAATCCAAGCCGATGTTCCTACTGATATCGCCGCCTTTTTACTCAATGAAAAACGTGAAAGCCTTGTCTACCTTGAGCAAGAAAGTGGCACACGTATCACCATCTTACCCCATGCCCACCTTGAATCACCTGATTTTCATATCACTTATAACCCAGACGGTTTTGCCCCTTCAAGCTACGAACGCATTGCCGAAAGCGAACAGCAAGAAAACCTTGACCGTGGCTATGACACCACCAACTGGCACACCGATGAGCAAGAACCTGCCCATATTCACCGTCCCAATGCCAGTGGCAACAATGCGTGGTCAAATGCCGATAACGCTACGTTAAATCAAAAAGGCAATAAATCCACTGATGCCAAAAACAATGCGAATCAACCAACCGTTCAGCCTGCCCTACAAGCACAGCCACAACCAACGCCAAGCCAAGCAACGCAAAGTCAAGCAACGCAAAATCCAGTAACTCAAGCCCAAGCCACTGTACAAACCCAACCTTCAGCCGTGGCATGGCTATCCAACCTATTTGCCCCAACCCAACAAGCCCAACTGGCTCATAGCGTCAGCAGTCAAGATGCCGCCGCCGCTATCGAAAGCATTGTCAATACAGGGGCAAAAAGTCTAGGCGTACAAGGTCAAATTAGCTATCCAACTGTCATTAACCCAAGCCAACAACCAGCCACCAATACCGCACCCAGCCAACCAACCAATGCCCAAGCGGTGGTAAAAGCAGAAAAATCGGACGCTCAAAAAGATGGCGACTACCGCCCTCGCAATAATCATCGTGACAATCGTGATGGACGTAGCGACAACCGTGACCACCGAGAAAATCGTGACAGCAAAGACAACCGTAAAGCCAAATACAAAAAACCCAATCGCTACGAAGAAAAATTAGACAGCGATAACACGGATAATAAATCCCAAAAAACAGGCGAAGACAACAAACAACAAAAAACTGACAGCTTACCAAAACGTGAGCCAAACAGTCGCCGTGAAGCTCGTGGTGAAAAACAACGCCGTGACACCCTAACCCCTAACAATGCCGTATCAACTGGTGAGGCTGTGTCAACTGGGGAAATGAGAGCAAACGCACCGACTGCTACCGAACACGTAGCCACGCAAGCCAAACCCACTGATGCTCAAAAACCTATGAAAGCTGGCAAAGACCATGCCAACGCTACCCATGAGCCAAATCAAGTCCATGTGCAAGTGCATAAAGGCTCAAAAATTGCCGATGACCAACTTGAGCATGACACCATCCATTTGAGCTTGGATAATAGCAAAGGGGAAATTGTCAAACACGTTCTCAGCGATGCCCCACCGCTACAAGTCCAGCCTGTTGCCACCGATGTGGCTAACATTGGCGTGGTTGCCGAAGTGGTCGCCATTGATGATGAAAAATTCCGTCAAGCCTTTGCCGAAGCCATGCAAGAAAAAACCGCAACAGCCAACTCAGCGGACAACGCAGAGAAGCCAAGCGTAGAAAAGCCAAGCGTAGAAAAGATAGAGATGCAAAAGCCGAACATGGATAAAGCGGAAGCCATCGTTCAAGCGGACATCGCCCCAACGCCGACAGCGACCCCAGTCCTGTTAGCCGTCACCCCAAGCCAAGGGCGTGCCAAAAATGACCCTCGTGAAGTGTATAAGGCATTTTCTGCCCAATTTAAACCCACCTCACCCATCAGCTCACCGTCAGTCACAAGCCCTACCCCAGTGACTGACATCGCACCGATTGCCCCAGTGAGCAAAATCACTGGCTCAGTCAAGGACTTTATCCTTGCTCAGTTGGCTGAAGGTGAGCGTGAACTGGCAGAATTTGGCGTGGTAGCGAGCTTTATCAAAGCCGTGGATAGCTTTCACACTGCCCACTCTGCACAGTCGGTAAGCCAAGCATCAAATGAAGCACAGCCTACCGCCACAGCACCAGCGACTGAGGTCAATGCTGACAAATCACAAGACGGCAATGGTTTTGGTACGGACTTTAGCCAGTTCTTTAGCAACTATGGCTATGCCGAGCTAAATCAACAAAGCATCGACACCTACCATGCCATGATTGCCCCTGTTGGCACATTCCAAGTCACGGCAGGCAAAACCAACGCCACCCCTGCCCCTGTGACCCAACGAGCCAAAAATGACCCTCGTGGGCAAATCGCCCCAATGCCAATGGTGGCTAAAACGACTGTGACTGAAACCGTTGAAGTGACTGGCACGCCTATCGACTCACAGACCAGCTCACAAAACAGCGTAGCGGTAGACACCCATGAAAACCCAACTGTCACTGACGTGGTCACCGCTGTCGCAAGCGATGCCAATCCCATGAGCCATGATACCTCAGCGGTATCCACGGCTAAGGTTGAGTTAGATAACGCCTTAACCACTGACACACTTGATGTTGAGCCAGTCACACAACAGCCAGCATCCGTGGATGCGGATAACGCTGACTCTGAAAAGGCAGACGACCCTGCCAATGACACCTCGACTGATGAGCAGAACAAAGGCAAAACCACACCTGCCAGCTATAAAAACATGATTGAAAGCGTGGCAGAACAATTGATTCCATCGGCAGGTTCGGTGTTAAACCTACCTACCCCTAAAGTGCCAAAAACTCGCACTCGCAAGCCAAAGGCAACTGAAAAAGCCCCTGCCAAACCCAAAACTCGTACTAGTAAAAAGGTCGATAATGTGGTCATTGTCAAAAAGCCTAAAGCAGAAGCCCCTGTAGAAGCGAATCCTGTTGAAACCAACATCGACACGCCAACGCAAGAATAAATTGTAATGGCATAACGTAGGGGCGTATTGCATACGCCCTTATCGCCATACAACATGACCAAACCATGATTTTTCCCATAAAAAAACCGTTCTGCGATAGAACGGTTTTTTTATGCCAATCAATTATTAGTGTGCTGATTTACCACGTGCTTTATTGATGCCTGTAACAATTGCCACCACAATCAAACCAGCGACTAATCCTACCAAGCCATTTAACACATTGGTGGTCAAACCATCGAACACACCAGTCATATCACCCAAATGCTCAATACCATGATGAATCGCCCCAATGCCATGAGCGATAATACCACCACCCACCAAAAACATCGCCAATGTCCCTGCAATCGACAAAAACTTCATCAGCTTAGGGGCAAATGCCAAAATCGCCTTACCCATTGACTGAGATGAAGCGGATGGTTTTTCCATTAAATGGTAGCCCAAGTCATCCAATTTAACAATCCCTGCGACCAGACCATACACTCCCACGGTCATAATCAATGAAATCAATGACAATACAAGGGCTTTGTCCAACAGCGTGGCTGTGACCGCCAGTGTTCCCAATGAAATCACGATAATTTCAGCGGATAAAATAAAATCGGTACGAATCGCCCCTTTAATTTTTTCTTTTTCGTGAGCGACCAAATCCACCGTTTCATCCGCATTGGCGTGGACACGCTCATTAAGCTCCGCATCATCGGCTTCGTGATGAGGCCAAAACTTATGAACAATTTTTTCCGCCCCCTCAAAGCACAGATACAAACCACCCAGCATCAGTAAGCCTGTCACGATGGTTTGTGAAATCGCACTGATAATAAGTGCTAAAGGTACTAAAATCACCTTATTGATAAATGAACCTTTTGCCACCGCCCATACCACAGGCAGTTCACGGTCAGCCTTGACCCCAGATACTTGGTTGGCATTGAGGGCTAAATCATCCCCCAACACCCCTGCGGTTTTTTTGGCGGCGACTTTGGTCATCACCGATACGTCATCTAAAATAACGCTGATATCGTCAATTAAGGTTAGTAAACTTGCTCCAGCCATGATTGTTGCCCATTTGATTAAAAGTGATTTTGTTAAAATGCAAGATTAGCGTTAGTTTACAAATCCTTGGCAAAAACACAAGTTTAGATTTGTATTATCAATTTTAAATACCCAACGCTTTTGCCATTTCCGCAGGCGGTAAATACCCACCCAACTGATGACCGTCTTCGCTAAAAATCGCAGGCGTGCCATTGACACCAAGGCTTAAACCTAATTCATGGATTTTACGGACTGGATTGGCACAACTTGGGGCATTGACTGGGATGCCCTGTTTGGCTTGGGTAAGGGCGGTATTGCGATCTTGGCTACACCACACGCTCTCCATAATTGGGAAAGTTTGCTCACTACGGGGCCACGGCAAATAGCGAACTTCGATGCCCAAACCATTGATTTGTTCAATTTCAGCATGCAATTTACGACAGTAGCCACAATCCACATCGGTAAAGGCATAGATGACTTTTTTGGTCGCACCTTTGGCAGGGAAAATAATCATGTCTTTTTTATCAATACTTGCCAACGCTGTTTTGGTATCTTTTGCCATCAAGTCAGCGGTAATATGCTCTGCTTTTGCCCCACCGACTTTGATAATATCCCCTTGTACAATGTATTGACCTGTGGGGTCAGTAAAAAACGCAGGCAATCCCTCAGCTTTGACCCAATACATATTTGGCATACTGGTCGGTGTGACTGATAAAATTTTGGCATTAATCCCTGATTTAGTAAGATTGGTCGCCAAAGTTTGTTGTAATTGGGCGTTGTTTTCGGCAGGTGGGGTAACACTCGCAGAGGCAGGGGCTTGTGATTGGGCTGGAGCTGGGGCAGAAGCCGTCACGGTAGAGGCTGGGCTAGATGCGGTTTGCGATGTTGATTTAGGCGTGTTATTGCTACAAGCCCCGATACTGCTCAAAGCCAATGTAGCCACTGCCAACCACATTGGATGTGGTTTTGGTGAAAATTTATTTAATTTTTTTAGCATGATTATGATATCCATCAATTAATAGAGGACTTACGTATCTAACCAAATCGTAGGTTGGGTAGAGCTTGCGATACCCAACAACTTGAATGGTTTAAGTAGCGTAAGTTAGCAAAGCATATCCACAATATATAGTCACAGAAACAGGGTATGGAAAGCACTTTAATGTGCCACAGTCTAGCATAAAACCGCCTTGTTGCTAAAAACTTTAGGATAAAGCATGGCAAAGGCTTTGGTAAAAGGTTGTAAAAATAAACATCTATTGATTTTTATCATAAAAAATTTATCAGCCATTTATTTTTGTTAAACCTTATCACTTCGAGTAGAATAGCTATTATCAAAAAATTTTATAAAAAGTAGCCAATATGACCGAAGAATTACTGATTAATATCAATCCCACGGAAAGTCGAGTTGCCGTCCTCGAAGATGGGGTGTTGAACGAAATTTTTATCGAACGCCATAACAAACTTGGCTCAGTGGGCAATATCTACATTGGCACAGTCGTGCGTGTGTTACCTGGTATGCAGGCCGCCTTTGTCGATATTGGGCAATCTCGCACCGCCTTTTTGCACGTCAATGATATGCAAAGCACTCGCCCAAAACCATCGCCTGTGGTCGCCACTACCGCTACAAAAAATGTCAGCGTAAATACGGCGGTCAATGACACTCTCACCAGTCTTGACCCAGACACCACCGCCTTAGCAACTGCGGTGGCTGAACCCATGACCGCCTCGCTCTCTGTCACCCAACCTGCGTCTGAACCATCGACCCCCACCCAAAACCCACCCACCACCACCATGCCAGCTCCCATGCCAGCCAGCCATGAGCTGATTGAAAACCGCTTGTATGAAGGGCAACGGATATTGGTACAGGTCATCAAAGACCAACTCGGCACAAAAGGCTCACGGCTAACCACGGATATTTCGTTGCCATCACGTTATTTGGTGTATTTGCCGTACAGCAGTAATATTGGCATTTCGCAACGCATTGATGGCGAAGAGCGTGAACGCCTCAAAACCGATTTGACCGAACTGAGCCACCAAGTCAATTTACAAGGTGGGCTAATCGCTCGCACTGCCGCCGAAAATATCCCTCGCCATAAACTAGAAGAAGATATCTACTATTTATTACAACTGTGGCGAATGGTACAAGCTCGCAAATCCCAAAGTGCCAATGGCAGACGCTTTGAGCTGATTTATCAAGATTTATCATTACCATTGCGTGCGATTCGAGATTTGATTGGCGAAAAAACCGAACGTGTCACCATCGACAATGCCATGATTTTTAATGATATTCGCCAATTTGCCAAAGAATTTGTACCGCTAATTTTCCCACGTATTCATTTATACGAAAACGAACAGCCATTATTTGATGTATATCGTGTCGAAGACGACCTCAAAGATGCCCTTAATCGCCGTGTAAACCTCAAATCTGGCGGTTATTTGATTATCGACCAAACCGAAGCCATGACCACCATTGATGTCAATACAGGCTCATTTGTCGGTGGGCGTTCGCTTGAGGACACCGTGTATAAAACCAACCTTGAAGCCACACACGCCATCGCACGCCAACTGCGATTACGCAATTTGGGCGGTATTATCATCCTTGATTTTATTGATATGCAGGAGCAACAACACCGTGATAAGGTGATGGCAAGCTTACAAGAGCAATTAAGCCGTGATTATGCCAAAACCAATATCAGCGAAGTGTCCAATCTTGGCTTGGTGGAAATGACTCGCAAACGCACACGTGAAAGCCTACAACAACAGCTTTGCGAGCCGTGTCCGACCTGTGGGGGTAAAGGGTTTGTTAAAAGTCGAGAAACCGTGTGTTTGGAGATTTTCCGAGAGTTGATGCGGTGTGCAAGGGCATACAATGCCCCCAAAAAATTCACCGTGATTGCCAATCAAATCATCATTGAAGTATTAATGATGGGCGAAGCAGATACCGTGGCAGAAATGGAGTATTTGCTAGGGCGACCGATTGAATTGGTGGCGGATAATCGCTATAACCAAGAACAATACGACATCTTATTGGATTGATAAGCAAAAGGAAAAAATTATCAATAAAAAATCCTGCATTTATTGGCAAATAGGACTTATCAAGATTGACATAGCATGGTATATTGCAAGACGGTTTATTTTAGTAATAATTTGATAAATATTTGAGTGATGATTATGTCGAAACGTCCTATTCAATTGGCAATTTTAGGCTTAGGTACAGTTGGCACTGGTGTGGTGCAACTGCTACAAAACAACCTAACTGAGATGACTCGCCGTACAGGGCGAGATATCAAAATTACCTACGTTGGTACACGCCGTGACCGTACCGACATTCCCCAAGATATCAAGCAATCTGCCGATTTGATGAGCATCGTACAAGCCGATGATGTGGATATTGTCGTTGAATTGATGGGTGGTAAAACCACTGCAAAAGAGGTGATTTTATCAGCGATTGAACATGGCAAACACGTGGTCACCGCCAATAAAGCCCTACTTGCCGAACATGGCAATGAAATTTTTGCCAAAGCCGAAGAAAAAGGCGTAAAAGTCGCCTATGAAGCCTCCGTAGCAGGGGGTATTCCGATTATCAAAATCTTGCGTGAAGCCCTCACCGCCAATAAAGTCGACTGGCTAGCGGGTATCATCAATGGTACAGGCAACTTTATTATGACCGAAATGCGTGATAAAGGGCGTGATTTTGCCGATGTCCTTGCCGAAGCCCAAGCCTTAGGCTATGCCGAAGCTGACCCAACCTTTGATGTTGAAGGCATTGATGCCGCCCATAAATTGACCTTACTTGCATCCATTGCGTTTGGTATTCCGCTTCAGTTTGATAAAGTGTATTGTGAAGGTATCACCAAAATCACCACCCAAGATGTGCAATATGCCGAAAATCTCGGCTACCGTATCAAGCATTTGGGCTTTGCTAAACGCCGTGTGTTGGACAATGGCGAGCAAGGTATTGAACTGCGTGTGCATCCAACGTTAATCCCAGAAGATGCCCTACTTGCCAATGTCAATGGGGTCAAAAATGCGGTGTTGGTCGATGCCGAACCTGTCGGTCAAACCCTATACTATGGGGCTGGAGCTGGGGCTGGGGCGACTGCCTCTGCGGTGATGGCAGATGTTATCGACATGGTGCGAGCCTTGGACAATGACAGCCAAAACCATGCCTACCCTGTACCACATTTGGCATTCCAACCCCAAGCCCTGCAAGCCACTCGTGTGCTGTCAAGTGATGAAATGATTTCTGGCTATTATTTACGCTTGCAAGTCAAAGACGATTTGGGCGTATTGGCAGAGGTCACTCGTATTTTGAGTGAATCACGCATTAGCATTGATGCGATTTTGCAACAACCTGCCCATGACAACACCTCAGATTTACCAGTGATTATCATGGTTGACCCTGTGGTCGAACGCAACATGAATGAAGCGATTGCCAAAATCGAAGCCTTAGACACAGTGACCGCCAAAGTCGTGCGTATTCGTATTGATGAATTGGACGAATTGGCTTAAATATATTTGAATCCCCCTAAATCCCCCTTTAAAAAAGGGGGACTTTCCCATCACATCAGATTTATTTATAGGGCAAGCCCCCTCTTTCGTAAAGAGGGGGTTGGGGGAGATTTAAAAATGCTAAAGAATACTTGCTATTTTTAGCTTAACTATATTTATGAATGAACACTAATTTTGCCGTCACATTTATGCAAAATTTACTGGTTATACTGCGGTTAACCCAAAAAAATTTGGGCTAATCACTAACATATTATAAGATTTATGATAGTATAAATGGCTTTTGGTTTTTAGGCTATCAAGTGCGTTAAATCAGAAATAATTCGTTAAAATTTTGGGCGTATACAATACGCCCCTACCAAATCTGCTTTATTTCTCATTTAAGCCACTATCTTTTCTTAATTTTTATTTAATCATTTATGCCCTTTATCCAACCCAACTACAAGGACAGGAACATGGAAAACTCAATCGTAATCGTAAACGGCGTGCGTACCCCAATGGGTGGCTTCCAAGGTGATTTTAATGATGTCACTAGCCCAGAACTTGGTGCGGTGGTTATCAAAGAAGCGGTCAGCCGTGCTGGTATCGCCCCAGAAGAAGTTGACGAAGTTATCATGGGTAGCATTTTGACCGCAGGTGTTGGTCAAAGCCCAGCTCGCCAAGCCATGCGTAAAGCAGGTATCCCAGATGCGACTGGTGCATTAAACATCAACAAACTTTGTGGTTCTGGTATGAAAGCCATCATGCTAGGTGCAAATGCTATCAAAGCAGGTGAGTTTGACATCGTGGTCGCAGGTGGTATGGAATCTATGACCAACTCACCTTACGTGCTACCAAAAGCTCGTGGTGGCTACCGTATGGGCGATGGCGAAATCAAAGACACCATGTTTACTGACGGCTTAAAAGATGCTGACACTGGCAAATTGATGGGTGTATTCGCTCAAGAAATGGCGACTGAGCGTGGTATCACTCGTGAAGCGATGGACGCATTTGCTATCGAATCACTAAACCGTGCTAATACTGCCATCAAAGAAGGTCATTTCAAAGACGAAATTACCCCAGTGACTGTCAAAACTCGCAAAGGCGATGTGGTCATTGACACCGATGAGCAACCTGGTAAAGCCAACATCGACAAAATCCCAACCCTAAAACCTGCGTTTGCCAAAGACGGTACAGTGACAGCTGCTAACTCAAGCTCAATCTCTGACGGTGCGGCCGCTGTGGTATTGATGACCGAAGCCAAAGCCAAAGAAAAAGGCTTACAACCATTGGCTCGTATCGTTGCTCAAGCGACCCATTCACAACATCCAAGCGAATTTACCATTGCTCCAATCGAATGTGTACGTAAAGTGCTAGACAAGGCGGGCTGGTCAAAAGATGACGTTGACCTATGGGAAATCAATGAAGCCTTTGCGATGGTAACGATGCTTGCGATGGAAGCCAATGACCTTGACCCTGCCAAAGTGAATATCGAAGGCGGTGCGTGTGCGTTGGGTCATCCAGTGGGTGCGTCTGGTGCAAGAATCGTGGTAACTTTGATTAATTCATTGAAACGTACTGGCGGTAAAAAAGGCGTTGCAAGCCTATGTATCGGTGGTGGTGAAGCCGTTGCGTTGGCGATTGAATTAATCTAATCGCTTGATTAGAAATAAAAAGACCCTTAATTTTTTAAGGGTCTTTTTTTAATACATTTTTAGCTGTTCAATTATATCAAAACGCTCTAAGTCCTCTGCTAACAGTATCAGTTTTTCTTTATCATCAGTTTGTATTTCTGACTGATAATAATTGGCTTCATCCGCTCGCCATTCTGATAATTGAGCTGGCGTAAATTTTGATTTTGCAACACTCGCACCAACAAAATAATAAAATCGTTCTTGTGTGTCACTATCCAAGTTTTTAATATAATCAAATGTTTCTGTCAACCCTGCTGAAATCAAATACAAACTATCAAATCCACAAAATGTATCAAAATTTGCATCTTTTGCTTGTAAAAACAACTCAACATATTGGGGGCGTTGATACGTTGCTAATAGATATGCCCCAATCTCTAACGCAGGAAATAACCCTTGATAGCTTTCATTCGTATGACGTTCTATCTCAGCCTTAAATAGCGTTACAATAATTGGCTCATCTGTCTGTAATTGTTGATATTGCAATGCCTTAAACAAACCATATCGGCTTGAAGCGTTCACATCATAGCTGTAATCTTCTTTCTCACCCATTTTATAAATAAAATCAGTCAGCAATTCTGCATTATTTCTTATTTGATTTAATATCTCAAGATATGGCTTTATCAATGTATAGTAAGTCATCAATTTTTACCCTAAAATTATCTGTAACGCAATTTTATAAAATAGATAACCAGCAATCCAATAATATTCCCCACCACGGTAATATAGAAGTTTTTCCGAAACTCTGGCTTTTGTGATTTATGTCGCAAAAAATAATGAGCAAACACCGCCCCTACCCAACCGCCTGCCAAAGCCAGCTTATGCAAAGTCGCTTCCGCCACACGCCAACTGCCATTTTGAGCCGAATTTTTATCATGGGCATATAGCAAAAATGTCGCCAAACCCACTGCCCCATACCAACCCAATAGCACCATCGGTAATACTTTTATCAGCACCAACACCGCCAATATCCCCATAAAACCTACCGCCACACCCACCCAAGTAAGCAATACTTGGTTACTGGCTTGGTACTGTTGTTGACGCACGGCTTGAGCATTTTTGCGAGCGACTTGTTGCTGTACGAACGCTGACTGTTGCACGTTTTTGGCACAAGGTTGGTTATTTTTACCCACGCCTATCTCAAAAACCACCGATTCACCGATGACAGGGCGAGTTTTGGCTCGATAATCACTGATATGAAAGAAAATATCGCCTTTATGCTCAGTTTGGATAAAACCAAAGCCTTTATCATCTTGCCAACGCACAATCGTACCTTGGGTTTTTTGATTTTGTTTGGTTTGGGTGGTCGATTGCACCATTGATTGCTTCCTAATGTTATTTTTTATCAATGTCAAAACCCTATTATAGCATTTACATAACTCACATTCTTTGCGTTACGACAAGAATAGGCAAAACTTCTGCGGTAATTTCACCACACACTGTTATCAAATTTACTTAACATAACGCCCCTTTACACCCTATAAACAAAACTTTATCAAACACCACTACTGTATCAAGGTCAATTCCCCTAAACTGGTTTCAAGTTAAGCAAACAATGAAATTTAAGTAAAAAATCATATTAGCTTAACAAGCTAATAATTAAACCATAATTCGTACAAGATATTGATTTAATTATTAATTATAATGCCAATATTTATATTGGACTCTAACTAAAGAAAATAATATATTTTATAATTATTACATTTAAAATTAATGTATAATTAAGAATATAACGATGAAAATGGAGAAATTCTCATGGCAAGTTTAATGCGTTTACGTGATATTCAAGACACTCATGCTGACCTTTTAGGTAAAGATTACTTTGACCCTACTGGCAAAACTGCCTTTGGTCTAAATAGCGATAAAGTTGGTAGCATCAAAGGGGCATTGGTTGATGACACCACAGGTCGTATCCGTTATTTTATCGTAGATGTGGGTGGGTGGTTTAGCTCAAAAGAAGTGTTAGTACCAGCAGGTCTTGCTCGTATTGACGGCGACAGCGTGTACTTTGACACCTTGAGCAAAGAAACAGTCGAAGGTATGGACGTGTATGACGAAAATTACAACTACAGCATCGAAGAACAAACCGTGCGTGACCGTGAAGTCTTTAACCGTGGTACAACCCCACTTCAACTAACCGACAAAGAATATACCGCACCAAACACCCTTGAGCTACTTGAAGAGCGTCTAAGTGTTAATAAAGACAAAATTGTAGCAGGTTTGTTAAGTGTTGGTAAACACGTTGTATCAGAAAACCGCACAGTAAACGTAGAATTGATGGAAGAACAAGCTCATATCGAGCGTACCCCAGTGAACCGTCCAACTGACCGTTCAATCGGTGATGACCGTGCCAACGCTACCATCAATGTTGAACTTGAAGCCGAACGTGCCAACGTAAGCAAACAAACTTATGTAACTGAAGAAGTAAACGTAGATAAAGTTGCTCAAACTCGCACTGAAACTTTCAACGAAACTGTACGCCGTGAAGAACTTGACGTACAAAAAGATGGCGTTGAACGTGTAACTGGTGCTGATGTAAAACGTAAATAAGCACTGATAAAGCTCTAATGGTTAACCATTAGTAACCCAAAAGGCAGATGGTTTTCATCTGCCTTTTTTTATGAAAACTTTTTAAACCCTCCCCCAACCCCTCCCTATGGGAGGGGCGTTTATAAATTTGAGGCACATCATGCAACAACCATCAAAGACAAATGAAACCAAACCCAATCCCGAACTTGTCAGCTTGCCAAACGTACTGACCCCAAACGGTGAATCGTTAGAACATCACACCTTAGAACTGCTTGCCGAACGTGCCAAAGTCGATATCGAAAAAATCATCACAGGTACGGTCAAACTTAGCAAACAGATTAAAACCGAAAACGTCAATATCCCTGTCACCCTAACTCAAGAAGTGCTAGTGATTGAACATACTGGTAATGATAATTTACCGACTGGTGATGACCGCATTCATGTTAATACCGCTGAGGCAGTGCCAGCCAGTATCATGTTAAATGGTGAAAAAGTGACCTTGGGTGATAAACCGCTTGAAGTCGTTATCAGTCAACAAGTGGCTCATGTCAATGTACAAACTGTCGTCACTGAACAAATCGCCTTGACCACTGAAGCAGTGCAACATGAACAGCAAATCCCTGTGACCTTACGCCATGAGGAATTGGTGGTGGAAGAAAATGGCGTGGAAGCGGTGAAAAAATAAATAAGAAAAATAGGATTTACAAAAACTATAAATTCACTTTTCTCAATAAAGACGCTAGACCCCTGCCTACGCAGGGGTGACGAGTAATTAGAAACTGTCGTCATTCCTGCGAATGCAGGAATCCAGTGTCTTGAACGTAGGACTTAAATAAATTTTAAGGCTTCACCATTTCTTTTAACAGTTGTAAAAAGCCTTGCACATAGGCAAGCGATTGGCTGTTTTGACGCAAGGCGACATACAACTGACAAAACACCCCCTCGCCCAACGCACGAGAAACCACCCAACCCTTTTTCTCATATTCACTAATCACCCAATTAGGCAATGCCCCCACTCCTCGCTCACTGGCGATAAGCTGAATCAACATGGCGGTAAGCTCAGTGGTGCGTATCTTGGCAGGACTGACATGGGCAGGCTCAAGAAAATGGGCAATCACATCAAGGCGACTGGCTTCGACAGGATAGGCAATCAGCGTTTGGGTCGCCAAATCTTGGGGTGTGATGGGGGATTTTTTTTGGGCAAGGGGATGACTTGGGGCAAGCACTAGACGACTTTCGTATTCAAACAACGGCAAATACACCAGCCCATCCATTGGCAAGGCACTTGCGGTAACAAGGATGTCAATTTCTTTATCCAACAACATCTGATGCGGTGCTGGCTCAAAGGCGGTGGCAAAGTCAAGCTCGACTTCTTGCCATTGCTTGCGATAACGATTGAGAATCGGCATCAACCAATCAAAACAACTGTGACATTCAGAAGCAAGGCGTAACTGCCCTATCTGCCCACTTGCCAAGCGTCTAATACTACCGATGCTCTGCTGAAATTGGGGCAAAATACTATCCGCCAATTTAAGCATTTCATCGCCTGCTAACGTGAAGCTAATCGGACGAGAGCGGCGGTTGACAAAGCTGACCCCATAATAGTTTTCGATTTCTTTGAGTTGGTGCGATACCGCAGAAGCCGTGACGTGAAGTTCTTCGGCAGCCCCTGCTAGTGAGCCTTGTTCTCGCAAGGCAGTCAACATTTGTAAATGGCGTATTTCTAACATAAGTATTTATTCAAAATTTAGGAAGGGTATTTTTGACATTGATGTTCAAATTCAGATACTTTAATATGGTGACATCAATTACTTAATTATTCAATCATTCAATGACTAAAGGAAAATAAAATGACTTCGATAAATAATCATATTCGCCAATTAGAACCAACTCGTGTTTGGCAATGGTTTGCTCAAATTTGTGATGTCCCTCATCCGACTTTTAGCGAACGCCCATTGGGTGAATTATTGGTCAATAAAGCCAACACCGAAGGCAAAGCCTATGGATTGACTGCAGAAATTGATGCAAAAGGCAATGTACGCATCCAAAAAGCAGGGACGCACGGTATGCAAGACCACGCCACCGTAGCATTACAAGCCCATTATGATATGGTCGCCCAAAAAGGGGCGACCTCGACCCACGACTTTATCAATGACCCCATCCAAACCGTTATCAAAGATGGCTGGGTTTGGGCAAATGACACCACCCTTGGGGCGGATAATGGCATTGGATTGGCGATGGGGCTTGCGGTGGCGTTTAGTGACGATATCGCTCACCCACCGCTCAGTTTGGTAATTACTGCCGAAGAAGAAACGGGCATGGGTGGGGTCATGGCATTAAGCCCAACATGGCTCGATGTGCCATATCTGATTAACCTTGATTCAGAAGACGAAGGGGCGATGTTTGTCGGCTGTGCAGGCGGTCGTGATGCCACATTTAGCCATGATTTTACCACCCAATCGCTCGACAGCGTTAACAATGCCAATTTATCACTCGTCCAAATCAACGTCAGTGGCTTGCACGGCGGACATTCAGGCATTGATATCCATAAAGGGTTTGCCAATGCCAATTTGGTGTTGGCTCGTGTGTTGGCAAATGCGTTTGAACAGTCAGCCTTTTATTTACAACAGTTTAAAGGCGGTCAGTTACGCAATGTCATCACTCGTGATGCCACCGCCGTGGTATTAGCGGATTTAGCCGTGATTACCCCATTCATCGAGCAACAACAAGCCATCATTGCTGAAGAATATCGCCATACCGAACCGAATTTTGCCATCACCATCGAGCCAGTGACATTAGAAAACCCCTCAATCCTCAGCCTAAATGACACCCAAAAAGTCTTGGATGTGATTCGCAGTGTGCCAAATGGGGTCTTTCGCATGAGCGATGATTTTGATGTGGTCGAAAGCTCTATCAGTACAGGGGTTATCACGCTTGAGGCAAATAAAGAAGCAGGCAAATTTGAGATGCAATGCTTGATGCGTTCATTGGCAGAAACACCAAAAGACGACATCAGCCAAGCCCTATCCGCCTTGGCACGTTTGGCAGGGATAAGTTTTCGGGCGAGCGATGATTACCCTGGATGGAAGCCTGCCTCAAGCTCCTATTTGCTCAATCAAACCAAACCAATTATGCAACAAGTTTTTGGCAAAGAGCCGACCGTGGAAGTCATTCATGCAGGGTTAGAATGTGGGATTTTAAGCGGACGTTCACCCAATAAAGCCTTGGATATGATTTCATTTGGACCGAATATCCGCTCGGCTCACTCACCCAAAGAACGAGTGGAAATCGACAGTGTGGCAAAAACATGGGAAGTTTTATTGCAATTGTTAAAGCAAATTCCTAAAGAGTAAAACTTAGAACTCGCAAAATGATTTTCTTCAATCTCCCCCAACCCCCTCTTTACGAAAGAGGGGGCTATACCCCCATAACTTAGACTAAAACTGTGGGCAAGTCCCCCTTTGAAAAAGGGGGATTTAGGGGGATTATAGGTAAAATGTTAATACTTCTTATCCCAAGTTTAGGTTATTGTAGGGGCTTATTGCATAAGCCCAATATGTGAAATCTTAAACAGGGCGTAAGCATTACGCCCCTACGACTTTAACTTTTGGATTTGGTATAAGACAAATCATAGCGTGGGTTAGGCGTAACCCACGGAACTGAAATGCACTATTCTGAAATTAAATGACGATAAATAGGACTTAAGCATTCCACCCCTACCAAAATTTATATTGTTACCCCTCAACTTGAATGGGTGTATCCGTCAAATAACGTGTCACAAGCAACTGGTCGATTTTATGATGGTCGATATCCACCACTTCAAATTTATAACCATGATGCTCGACAAAATCAGCAGGACGTGGGATTTTTCGTAATTTATACATCATAAACCCTGCCAAGGTTTCATAATTATCCCATTCTGGGAAGTCTTCAATATCCAAGGCATGCTTTACATCCTCGATGGGGGTAATGCCATCAATCAGCCATGAATGCTCATCACGTTGGATGATTTGCTGTTCATCTTCCATTGGTGCGACCCAATCACCCATCACCGTCATCATAATGTCCGACAGGGTAATCACGCCCACCACGAGAGCATATTCGTTCATCACCACGGCAAATTTTTCTTTACTGGCTCGAAAGCGGTCAAGTAGCTCGGACAACGTCAACGCATCAGGCACGATTAACACATTACGAATGGTGGTTTCATTCAATAATAATTGGGATTTATTGCTTAAAATTTTGACCAGAATGTCTTTGGTATCCACATAACCGATAACATGGTCAATATTTTCATTACACACCAAAAATTTAGAATATGGATAATCAGCAATCTTTTGTTGAATACTTTCGGCTGACTCCCCCAAGGTAAAATACACCACATCTTCACGAGTGGTCATACTCGATGGTACATTGCGTTCTTCTAGCTCAAATACATTTTCGATAAAATGATGTTCTTGTTTAAGTAACACGCCCGCCTGAGCCCCTGCATCCACCACTGCAGAAATGTCATCAAAGGTGATATTATCATCTCGGATAGTGTTAATTTTTAAAATCCGAAAAATCATATTTGACAGCATATTAAGTAGCCACGCCAATGGCTTACACAGCATAACAAACCATGAAATCGGCTTAATCACCGCCACTGCCACACGCTCTGGAGCAATCATGGCAAGGCGTTTGGGAATCAAATCGGCAAATAAAATAAATGACAAGGTGACAAAGGTAAACGACAGTACAAACGAAATGGTTTCGAGCATTTCACCTGTATAAAAAGGAGCAATCAGTTTGGCAAAATAGGGTCGAAACGCCCCCTCGCCCAAGATACCACCCAAAATGGCGATGGCATTTAGCCCAATTTGTGAGGAAGCCAAAAAATCGGCAGAATGACTTTGTAAAGTTAGCACTTTATCGGCACGCTCATCGCCTGCCTCTGCCATTAGTTTGAGTTTGATTTTTCTTGCCCCAGCAAGGGCGATTTCGGACAAAGATAAAAACCCTGCCAAAGCAATCAAAACCGTGATAATCAATATGTTTTGCAATAAATCCACGAGACACCGTGTTGATAGTTTTTTAAAATAAATTAAAATAAAGTTGGTTAATAATCGTAGTATCTCACTACATTAGCATAATCTAGCATAATTCTCTGTTAAATTTTACAACATTTTTTTAAACTGCATAAAAAATCCCCAATACAGGATTGAGGATTTTTGGGGGAATAATAATGAAAACAATCTTCCCAATAATACAAATTACACACGTTCAATAATGGTCGCAATACCTTGACCAAGACCGATACACATGGTGGCAAGACCGATTTGGGTGTCTTGTTGTTCCATGACGTTTAGTAGCGTAGTGGTAATTCTCGCACCCGAACAGCCCAATGGATGACCCAACGCAATCGCACCACCATTTAAGTTGACGATATCCAAACGGTCTTGTAAGTTTAGACCTTTTAACACTGACAAACCTTGAGCAGCAAAGGCTTCGTTTAGCTCGATGGTTTGGATATCTTCAAGGCTCATGCCTGCACGTTTTAGGGCTTTTTGGGTAGCAGGGACAGGACCATAACCCATGATAGCGGCATCACAACCAGCCACTGCCATTGAGCGGATTCTTGCACGAGGGGTCAAGCCCAAATCTTTGGCTTTTTGAGCAGACATGATGAGCATCGCAGACGCACCATCAGATAGGGCAGATGAAGTCGCTGCCGTCACTGTACCACCTTTGGGGTCAAATACAGGGCGTAATGCTTGGAATGCTTCAAGGTTAGCATCTGGACGAATCACTTCGTCAATGGTGCAAAGCTGTAAATTACCTGCTTCGTCATGTCCTTCGATACCGATGATTTCTTTGTCAAAACGACCTTGTTGGGTCGCTTCCCATGCACGGCGGTGCGATTCAACACCAAACGCATCTTGTTCAGCACGGCTGATATTGTTCATACGACCGAGCATTTCTGCGGTCAAGCCCATCATATTTGAGGCTTTGGCGTAGTGCTTTGAGGCTTCTGGGTTGAGGTCGATACCGTGCATCATGCCAACGTGTCCCATGTGTTCCACGCCACCGATGATGAATACATCACCTTGATTAGTCATAATTTGGGCAGCAGCGGTGTGTAGGGCTTGCATTGATGAGCCACATAGACGGTTAACGGTTTGTCCACCTGCGGTTTTTGGAATATCAGCCAATAGACCAATATTGCGACCGATGTTCATGCCTTGCTCTAGAGTTTGGTTAACACAGCCCCAAATCACGTCTTCAACCAGTTTGGTATCAAACGGATTGCGTTCAACCAACGCTTTAACAAGCTGGGCTGACATACTGTCGGCACGCACGTTACGAAACATACCGTTTTTGGATTTACCCATGGCGGTACGCACGCCATCGACAATTACCACATCTTTTGGACTTAGTGTAGTCATTTTTATTCCTTAAAAACTTATTAATTTGTATGAATTAATCGAATTTTAATCCCCCTAAATCCCCCTTTTTCAAAGGGGGACTTCTCCCCTCCTTTATCTAAAGGAGGGGTTGGGGGAGGATTTTTCATTAATAAAACGTTTTGCCATTTTGTGCCATGTCACGAAGCATTTGTGGGGCTTCGTAGGCTTTGCCAAGATGGGCATATTTATCGCACAATGCCACGTATTCAGCCACGCCAACTTGGTCGATATAACGGCATGGGCCACCACGGAACGGTGGGAAACCAATACCCATAATCATCGCCATATCCGCTTCGGCAGGGGTGGCTACGATGTTATCTTCTAGGCAACGTACCGTTTCATTACACAAGGCAACCATCATACGGTCAACGATTTCTTGGTCGTCAAAGGCTTTTGGTGCGTCAACGACTGCTTTTAGCACGTCTAGGGTCGCTGGGTCAGCTTTTTTGGCAGGTTTACCTTTTTTGTCGACTTCATATTTATAGAAGCCCACGCCATTTTTTTGACCCAAACGGTTGGCTTCAAACAAGGCTTGAATACTGCCTTTGTAGTCAGGTTTCATGCGGTCTGGGAAGCCATCTGCCATCACTTCTGCACCGTGTACCCCTGTATCTAAGCCAACCACGTCAATGAGGTAAGCAGGGCCCATCGGCCAGCCGAATTTTTCCATGACTTTATCGATTTGTTGGAAGTCTGCCCCTTGTTTTAGCAACAAGTCAAACGCCCCAAAATAAGGGAATAACACACGGTTTACCAAGAAACCAGGGCAATCATTGACGACAACTGGCACTTTACCCATACGTTCTGCTAGAGCAACGGTGGTGGCAATCGCTTCATCAGATGATTTTTCGCCACGGATAACTTCAACCAATGGCATTTTATGCACTGGGTTAAAAAAGTGCATACCCACGAAGTTTTCTGGGCGTTCTAGTACAGAAGCCAAGTAAGTAATTGAAATAGTTGAAGTATTTGATGCTAAGATGGCATCTTTTTTCACCAAACCTTCGACTTCTTTTAACACAGCATGTTTGACTTTTGGATTTTCGACAACGGCTTCAATGACAATGTCCGTTGCACCAAAGTCGCCATAGTTCAAGGTTGGGCGAATTAGGCTTAAGGTTTTGCCCATTTGCTCGCCTGTCACTTTACCACGAGCCATACCGCTGGCTAGGTGTTTGGTGGCTTCCGACATACCCAAATCAAGCTGTTCTGACTTGATGTCTTTCATGATGATTGGCAAGCCTTTTGAGGCGGATTGATAAGCGATACCACCGCCCATGATACCTGCTCCCAATACGGCAGCTTCTTTGATTTCGTGAGCTTTGGCACTGTGTTGTTTTGCCATTTTTTTGACGGCTTGGTCGTTTAAGAATAGACCAACAAGGCTGGCAGCTTGTGGGGTTTTGGCAGCTTTAGCAAAGGCAGAAGACTCCACTTCGATGGCTTTATCACGTGGTAAATTCACGTGTTTTTCAATCGCTTCTAACGCAATTTTTGGGGCTGGGTATTGAGCAGGATTGGCTTTTGAGAACAATACGCCTTTGGCAGAATTGAACGCCATCGCTTGTTCAAGTTGATTAAGGGTAATTGGGTTGATTTTTTCAGCATGGCGAGCTTTCCAGTTTAGGTCGCCTTTGATAGCTTTTTTGACCAAATCAATCGCTGATTGTTCAAGGCTATCTGCTGATACCACTGCATCGACCATACCTACTTTCAATGCTGCATCAGGTTTTTGTGTCGCACCGCCAGCGATGATTTCAAGGGCATTGTCCACACCAATGATACGAGGCAAACGCACCGAACCACCGAAGCCAGGGAAAATACCCAATTGGGTTTCTGGCAACGCAATCACGGCTTTGTCGCTCATCACACGGTAGTCACACACCAAGGTCATCTCACAACCGCCACCCATCGCAGCCCCATTGATGGCAGCGACTTTAGGGAAGGGTAAATCTTCAAAACGGTTAAAAATTTGGTTGATATCCAACACCCATTTGGCGATGTCAGCTTCGTCTTTTTTGAACGACTCAACAAATTCAGTGATATCCGCCCCTGCGATAAAGACTTTTTTGCCAGAAGTGACGATAACACCTTTTACATCTTTGGCATTTTCTAGGGATGTGACCGCTTCGCCAAACTCTTTGACAGTCGCTTGGTCAAATTTATTGACGCTGTCGGTTTTATTATCGTAATTTAGCTTCGCAATGCCATCTTCAAGCAAAGTGACGCTAATGTTATTTCCTTGGTATATCATGGATAACTCCTTGATTTGTGAAAAGATTTATGGAATTGTATAAAGATACCTAAGTCCATGTGCAAAGCAACTGCCTTAAAAAATACGCAAAAGCATCTTTAAAACAACAAAAAACAAAGCGGTTGAGTGGTTAATTTCAATCGTGGCTAGTTTACTATACTTATAGGTTATGATTGAGGGCGATTTTGCCAAACTCAAATGACTATCTAGTCATAATCTTGCCAGCCATCATGTGTCAGCCGATTGGGTTAAACGATTCGTTTGACATAACTATCCGCCAATTCTATCGCATTGACGGTGATTTGTAGTTGCCCTGTCAAATGAATGTGGCTTTCGACCTGCATCAAATGTTGAGCAATATTATCTGCTATCAATTGGCAAAATTGGCTCTTTAACGCCTCGCTTCGCCCTTTGACCAAATACAAAGTCACAGCAATAAAAGCCTGATGGCTGTGTGGCTCTAACCCAATACACTCAGCGTCCGCTTTGTGCCAACGAGCCTTGATGGCAGTTGCAGGGGTAAAATGTCCTGTATCAAATAAGGCTTGATTCAGCGTGGACAATAAGGCAGTTGGTTGTTTTAACTCAATATTTCGACTGGTTTCAATGATAAGATGGGGCATGACTTTATTCCTATTGTAGATTGTGAAATCTCCCCCAACCCCCTCTTTGCAAAAGAGGGGGCTTTGTCCTGTGCATAGATTTGGTTTAAGGGTAAAAACCTCTCTCTAAAAAAGATTAGATTTCGCCCTATTCACCAATTTATTTTTAGGCAAAAGTCCCCCTTTGGAAAAGGGGGATTTAGGGGGATTTTTAGTTAATCATTTGCTTTTGTTTCAGCTAATTTTTCCTCAACCACATGATAAACAAATTCGATTATATTATAAGGTGCATCATCAATCCTGCGTAATCTCGACAAAACTCGCCCCAAGGGCATTTGCCAAATCCTGCGGACTTAATTCAATCTCTAGCCCTCGCCGTCCTGCACTACAAAACATGGTCACCAAATCTTTGGCAGTGATATCAATCACCGTGGGCAAGCGTTTTTTCTGACCCAACGGACTGACACCGCCCAACACATAGCCAGTAGTACGCTCCACCAGTTTTGGGTCTGCCATGTCCATCTTTTTTAGCCCTACGGCTTTGGCGATTTTTTTGAGATTGAGCCGATGCTCGACAGGCACGACTGCCACTGCCACTGCCAATTTGCCATGCTCATCTGCCACCACCAAGGTCTTAAACACCCTTGCAGGGTCAACGCCCATTTTTTCGGCAGCCTCTAGTCCATAGCTGTCGCTGTTGGGGTCGTGTTGATACTCATGGATTTGGAAATTTAGCTTTAATTTTTTGGCAATATTAATGGCAGGGGTCATGGTATTTTCTCAATAGCAAACAAACCTAAAATCCTACCCATTATGCAAATTTTTGCCAAAAAAAACCAGTCAGCACAGGGCGACTGGTCGATAACATTACAATTTAAAACATTGTTAAAAAATTGCGATGCCAATTATTAGCTATTTTTAGATACCATGTAATCCACGGCTGATTTAACATCCGCATCTGAAGCCGTGCTACCACCTTTTGGTGGCATAACACCGTTTTTACCTGTAAAACCTTCAATAGCGTGCTTATATAGGGTATCTTTGCCTTGAGCGATACGAGGTGACCATGATGCTTTATCGCCAAATTTCGGAGCCCCCATCAAGCCTGTTTCATGGCACGTTTTACAAGTGCTAGCATATAATGCCTCGCCTGCATTTGCCCCACCTGCAGTCGCAGTGGCTGTCATGGCACTACTTGCTGGAGCGGTGGTCATTTGAGCGGTTGGGGTCGCTTTTTCTTTTGATACAGGGGCTGGGTTATTGGCACGAGCGATTTCGCCTTGTTCGGCGGCGATTTCTTCGGTAGGTTTATGTTCGGCAGATTCGTGCTTGCTACAAGCCGTCATGCTCATCAATACGCTTGCCAATAAAACGGCAGATTTGGTGTTTAACAGTGCCATCATCTATTCCTCAAATGTTTGAATCTATTCAAATATGCTATTGCTTGGTCAGCGATGTTACTAGCCCAACAGATTGTTAATACTAACAAAAACCACTCACAATAAATGGTTGGCATCAACAATCGGCAAGTATTTGGCTACCTGCAACTGTACGTTTGTTACTTACTTACGTGCATTATAGCACTTTCTTGGTATTGTGACAGTATTCTAACACAGGTTTTCACACAATATCATTTATCTAAGTAAGGGTATTGGTTGGGCAGTATGGATAACGAACAATTTTATACGAATTGTGCATAAAAATCTTGACTTTAATATGGTTTTTGGATAAAATTCACGCCTATTTTTGTTTTCCTAATCTGAGCTGATGTCTTGCGTGGGTCAGCAAGGCTAATAACGACCTATACAGCCAGATTAATGTCCCTTGCCCATTAAATTCGCTGAACTAACAGCTAGACTTAAGGAGTCTTCATGCCAGCAGTAAAGGTAAAAGAGAACGAACCAGTTGATATCGCTATCCGCCGTTTCAAACGTGCTTGTGAAAAAGCAGGCATCTTGGCAGACGTACGTAAACACGAGTTTTATGAAAAACCAACCCAAGAACGTAAACGCAAAAAAGCGGCTGCGGTAAAACGTTACAAAAAGAAAATGTCACGTGATTCAGTCCGCACCACTCGTCTTTACTAATATAATCAAGGTCTATTATTCCTTTTGTGAAATATGACCTATTAAGACGAATAAAGCCACTTTTTTAAGTGGCTTTTTTATCATCATATCAATAACAAGGAGTAACCCATGAGTGCCTTAAAAAACACCTTAACCGAAACCGTCAAAACCGCCATGAAAGCCCGTGAACTTGAAAAAGTCAAAGTGCTACGCAATGTGCAAGCGGTCATCAAACAAATCGAAATCGACCGCCAAATCGAGCTTGACGATGCAGGTGTATTAGAAATTTTGCAAAAACAAACCAAACAACGTCAAGAGTCATTGGCAATTTTTACCGCCAATGGGCGTGAAGACTTGGCTCAAAAAGAACAATTTGAAATTGATATCATCAGCGAATTTTTACCCCAAGCCATGAGCGAAGATGAAGTGGTGGTGTTGGTAGAAGCCGAAATCGCCAAGCAAGGGGCGACAGGCATGCAACAAATGGGTAGCGTAATGAATGCCCTAAAAGCCCAAACCGCAGGACGTGCTGACCCAGCGTTAATTTCTAAATTGGTCAAAGCAAAATTGGCTTGATTGGCACAAACATCAAATTCACAATAAGGTATTTTGGTAGGGGCGTATTGTATACGCCCCTTTTGTAAGGTGAGTTAAAAGTACCATGTAAAGCCAACATCTATATTAAAATTGGCACATTTCCGTTCGTGGTGAGCTTGTCGAACCATAGCGGAAACCGACCCTTCGACAGGCTCAGGGCGAGCGGTTTGCGTACCAAAAAATAATTTCTATGGCTATATCATATTGAACGTTTTTCAAGCTAATTGGTTATCCCTCACCGCCTTAATGCCTTGGTCGGATGCCCATGCCAAAATATCTTCTCGCTTCAATGCTGTTGCCATCAGGTCTGGGAATTGGTCAGGCGTACAGGCAAACACAGGGCATTCCATACTGGCAAAAATCCCTGCCAAATTCGCATCATACGCAGGTTTGCCATCATCGCTCAATGCCAGTAGCGTAATCACATTCACGCCTTGTTTTTTAAGCGTTGCAATTCGCCCTATCAATTCTTGCTGATTACCACCCTCATATAAATCTGTAATCAAAATCAAATGCGTCTTGGACGGCTGTTCGATTTTATTGGCACAGTAGGCGACTGCTTGATTGATGTCCGTACCACCGCCCAACCGCACCCCAAACAGCACGCTGACAGGGTCTTTTAAATCTTCCGTCAAATCAACAATGGCGGTATCAAAGCATACCAGTTTGGTTTTGACGCTAGGAATGGATGCCATCACTGCCCCAAAAATCGCACTATACACCACCGAGCTTGCCATACTGCCCGATTGGTCAACGCACAAAATCACTTCGTCAAGGTCGGTCATACGGCGGTTTTGGCGTAAAAATCCCACCAATTTTTCGGGGACAATGGTCTGATGCTCGGCTTGATAATGGCGTAAATTCGCCCCAATGGTGCGTGACCAGTCGATATCATTAAAGCGTGGGCGAAAGGTACGTTTGGATTTATTGACTGCCCCACGAATGGCTTCGGTGGTTTTTTGCTCAAGGCGTTTCATCAGTTCATCCACCACCTTTTTGATGACCTCACGAGCGGTATCAAGGGTTTTTTCTGGCATGGCGGAACGTAGGCTGACAAGGTCGGCAACGAGATGCACATCGGCTTCCATCACTGCCAAAAACTCAGGTTCAAGGAGCATTTGCTTAAGACCCAAGCGGTCAAAGGCATCTTTCTGCACGACTTGGACGACTGAGCTTGGAAAAAACTCACGGATATCACCGAGCCATTTGGCAACTTTGGGGGCGGAGCGACCTAAGCCTCCACGCCCTTTTTTATCGTCCTGTCCGTCACCGTAAAGGGCGGATAGGGCTTGGGATAGGCGTTGGTCACGTTCACCAAGGCTTTGGTTGTCGTCATCGACCCCTAGCACCAATTGCCATCGGCGAGATTGTTCGTTAGGGTCATTTATGTCAGTCGTTTGCATTGTTTTTCTCATTCAGATTTAAGCAAAAATATCGCTTGTTGTTTTAGGTCGTAGGTTGGGTCGAAGTATGAGACCCAACAAATTTAACCAATATCCATATTTTTGATGTTGGGTTTCGCAGGCTCAACCCAACCTACGTTATTAAACATAGTTCCATTGTTCTTTCTTATCATAATCATGGTAGGTTGGGTCGAAGTATGAGACCCAACAGTTTAACCAATATCCATATTTTTAATGTTGGGTTTCGCAGGCTCAACCCAACCTACGGTTATTACATTTCCAATAAAATTAAATTGGTAAATTTTCTCATTGCCACTATAATCATCAATCAAACATCAAATTTTGAAAGATATGCAATATCGTAGATTCTATCAGCATGGAGCAACCTATTTTTTCACCATTAATCTAGCTGATAGACGCAGTGATTTGCTCGTTCAAAACATTGACCTTTTACGCACGGCTTTCAAAACGGTAAAAGATAATCACCCTTTTCACATTGATGCCATCGTGGTTTTGCCAGACCATATCCATACATTATGGACGTTGCCAGCGGACAATGCGGATTATTCAATTCGCATTCGTCTGATAAAATATTACTTTTCTCATGCTTTAGAAATACAAGAACATGAGGTAATTTCCAAAAGTCGCCAAAGAAAACAAGAACGTGGTATATGGCAACGCCGTTTTTGGGAACATTGTATTCGTAATGAGCAAGACTATCTTGCTCACATCAATTATATTCATCTTAACCCTGTCAAACATGGGCTAGTCACGCAAGTTAAAGACTGGGAATTTTCTTCGTTTCATCTATTTGTCGCTCGTGGTGATTTGCCAATCGATTGGTTTGGTTAAGTGTAATGGGGTTGCTGTAGGTTGGGTCGAAGTATGAGACCCAACGTAAGTTATTGATGAAGTTGGGTTTCGCAAGCTCAACCCAACCTACAAACCATTATTTCATTGTTCACCAAATTTTATTGTCACAATCATTGTGGGTTCGGGCAAAGGATAAAACTCAACATTAACCAACATCCATATTTCTAATGTTGGGTTTCGCAAGCTCAACCCAACCTACGTTATACGCCATAAGCTATTACTTAACCATCCACCCAATTTTGTTCCCCATTGAACAGTTTTTCAAGCACGCCCAATTGCTTTTGCCATAGCGGATAAGCCTCAGCATTTGGCGTATAGCCTGTTTGGCGTTGTTTGCCTTGCGTCACTCGCTCTAACAAATGCTTGCGTTCAAGGGCATCCAGACCTGCAAACACACGGCGGAATAATGGCAAATACTCAACAAATTCCTCACCATTTAACCCAATCAGCCATTGCTTGACTACGCCCAGTAACACTTCATCAAACAGTAAAGTTTGCGTTGCCCCTTGAAAAAACCCTGCAAAAAACTGAGCCGATTCTGCGGTGGCAATGGCAGGGGATAACGCCCTTTGCAAAGTGTCTTCAAGCGATTGATTATCGATTTTTTCGGCTTGATATAGCAGACGATTACACAGCCCAATTAACAGACTATGCGTGTGCGTAGCTTGGTTTTTACCCAACAAACCATGTGCAATATCGCCCATCGCTTGCCACCACACAGCCATCACATCGTCATCCAACTCGCCCAATAGCAAGGCGTGGTGCGTGTCTTTGATGAGCGTGTGATAGCGTTCGGCGATGTCATTGTCAATTTGGCGAATGGCATACGGCAAGGCGATAGCGACTTTGATAGTGAGTTGGCGTACCAATTCGCCCACTTGCTCCAATGCCATCGTGCGAGCTGTGCCGTAGCGTTCTAGGTGAATCAAGGGCGATAAACTGCTTAATAACTCATCGGTGCTATCGGTTTGGTTGGCAAGTACGCCCAGTCGCCCAAGCCCTGTGTCGGTGGCATGGGGCAAATTGGCTTGCAGTGCCAGTTGCACATCGCTCACCAGTCGGCTTAACTGCTGGGTGTTGGTCATGGTTTCGGCAAGTTTGTTGTTAGACGCTTGCTCAATGGTGTTGCCATACACAAGGTTTTCCACCAGTTCAACGGAAAATTCAGGTTGCCATTCTAATAGCCATTTTTCTCGGAACGTGCCACGACTGCTACCGCTATCGAGTAACTTGCCCCAATTTACCCCCAAAATCCGCAAACGGTGCAATAACTGCGATTTTTTTAGCCCTGCGTCACTGCGTAAATCGAGCGAAATTTCTTTGGCAAGGCTTTCTGGGGCGAGTTTGGTTTGCTTTTGTAGGCGTTGCAAGTCTTCAAGCAAAGGGGCTAACGGCATATCGTCTGGGATTTGCCCCACTTGATTACCCAATAACAATGACGCTTCGATTTGTCGCCACAAAATCGGCTCACCAAAACACAGGCAAGCAATGGCACTTTCGGTCAATTCTTCAAAGCCCACAGACGGACGCTGTCGCACACTGGCAAGGCTTTGGCTAAGGCGTACCGCTTCGATGACGGAGGCGGTAGAGATGACCTGCCCTTGCTCTCGCAACGCTTGGGCGACTTTGGCAAGCCAATGTTCGGCGTGGTCGTGGCGGTCACGGCTTTGCCATAGGTGCAAATACCACATCGGCGACTTCACGCCTGCCCCATAGCCAGATTGACTTGCCAAACGGGGCGATGTCCACGGAATCCATGTGGTTTTGACCTTGGACGGTGCAAGTTTTTTGGGTAAATTTTTGATAATGGCGGTGTCGGTTTTGGCGGTGAAATTGATAGCCTTGCCATCTTTGTCGGTTAATTGTTTTGCCAAAGTGGGGTCTAACGCAGGCACGTGCCACGCCCCACACACCACCACAATCACCTCATCATCATTGGCGGACTTTTGAACACTGGCGATTTGCTGACGCATATAGGCTTCACGTTCGTTGTCCGATTCGGTGATGTCGCCATAGTCGATAAGGCGTTGGCGTAGCGATAACATGGCGTTGGCGACAGCGTTAAACACGGCTAAATCCTGTCTGATACCTTCCCCAAAAGTCACATTAGCTTCGTCAAACTCGCTTGCTGTACTAGATGTACTATCTTCGCTCGTTTTCCTCGCTACTAAGTCTTTTGGGTCTTTTGGGTTTGGTCTCAAATGGCTATTAGATGAGTTTGGATAAGTTTGTTCAATAATATCATTCCACCAGTCTTCGCCGTCTTCATAACCTGCCAAATTCGCCAAAATGCCAATGGGGTCATGCGACAGTTGCAACGCAAATTTATCATCATCGCTTAACGGCTGTTGTTCCGCTAGTTGGGGCGATTCGTCAAAGCCGACATCGTGGGGAGTATCGTTTGTTTGTCCAATTTGCTGTTCAGTTTCGCTTTTACCTTGCTTGTCGTTTTGCTGGTCATTTTGTTTATCATGTTTTAAGGCTTGTTGTTCTTTAAATTGCTCAATTTCAAGCAGATTTTTTGCCAATTTGACCGACACAGGCAAATCAATAAACGCCACTTCCACATGATGCTTCACCGCCCATAGCGTGGCTTGGTATTCTGGCGAAAATTCGGTAAATGGATAATAAAAATGCAAATCGGGCGATTCGGTGGCATACGCCAACAATGCGACAGGCGGTTTCATCTGATGGTGAGCGAGTAGGGGCAATAAGTCGCTACAATCACTCGCCCCTTCAATCAGCACTTTGGTGGGCTTGAGGGCATCGAGTACCGAAAGCAGACGAGTGGCTGAACCAACGCCATGATGACGAATACCGAGGTAATAGGTCTTGGAAGTGGGGGTTTTGGTGGATGACACAGTTATCCCTTTTTTATTTTTTCTAAAATTTGTTGTAGAGGCGTATTGCATACGCCCTATAGAAAAAACTGGTAATTTGGGCGTATACAATACGCCCCTACGATTATGCAATCCAATTTATAAAACATCATTCAAATGATGATAAAATTGGGCGTAGTCTTTGCGTTTTTTGAGTACCGTTTCGAGGTATTCTTCAAGTACCGCTTTGTCTTGCACAGGGTCTTTGACAATCGCCCCCACAAGGTTACTGCTAATAGTTTCGGCAGACAATTCCCCATTACCAAACCAATTGGCTTGGCTCAAACTACCCACCATCACGGCGATTGCTTCGGCGGTGGACAGGTTGCCTGTGGGGGATTTTAGAGCGATTTTGCCGTCTAAGGTTTCGCCCCCACGCAATTCTCGGAACATGGTAACGACTTTTTCGATTTCGCTAATGGCATTGGTCGGTACAGGCAATTGCAAGTTTTCGCCCATTTCGCTGACACGGCGAGCGACAATGCGGATTTCTTCGCTCATGTCATCAGGCAATGGCAACACCACCACGTTAAAACGGCGTTTGAGAGCGGAAGACAGTTCATTCACGCCTTTGTCACGGTTGTTGGCGGTGGCGATGATGTTAAAGCCTTTTTTGGCAAATACGGCATCGTTTAGCTCTGGAATTGGGAGCATTTTTTCGGACAAAATGGTAATCAAAGTATCCTGCACATCCGACCCCATGCGAGTGAGTTCCTCTAGCCGACATAGCGTGCCTTGCTCCATCGCACGGTATAAGGGGGTCGGCACAAGTGCCTCACGGCTAGGACCTTTGGCGAGCAGTTGGGCGTAGTTCCAGCCGTAGCGGACTTGGTTTTCATCCGTGCCTGCGGTACATTGAATCACTCGGGTGCTATCGCCTGAAATCCCTGCGGACAGGTGTTCGGATACCCATGACTTTGCCGTGCCAGGTACGCCTAGCAGTAGCAAGGCTCGGTCGGTGGCGAGGGTGGCGACTGCGGTTTCGATGAGTCTGCGGTTGCCGACATATTTTTCGCTGATGACTGTGCCATCGCTGGTTGTACCGCCCATCAGGTATTTGACGACTGCTTGGGGGGAGAGATGCCAGTTAGTGGGTTTTTGGGTGGGGTTGTCTGCGTCATCTCGTTTGAGTGCGTCAAGTTCGTGTTGGTAGATGATTTCGGCAGGTTGGCGTAATATGTCGGTCATTTGGGTGTTCCTTTTTGAATTTGGTAAATATGGCTAAAATTATTGCGGTTCAAATTGCATCAGTTCATAAAGTTTGGATGAAAACTGTTCCATGCGTTCCTGTAATGCAAGTGTAGAAAAGAAGTTATCTGAGCGAGCTTTGTAAAACTTGTGGTAAATACTTAGCATTCTTTCTTCAATTTTGGGTGCTTTTGGGTTCGCCCCATTTGCAATTAGGGTTTTAATCGCTGTAAAAATATTTTCACTTTCATCCAATACAACGATGATATTCATTAGCGTAATACCATCTTTTTCACTATCCATAAAATCTGCTCCACTTAGCATATTATAAAGTGGTTCAGAATAAGGCTCATCATCCAATTGTACTTTTGCCCCATATTCTAATAAGCACGCTAAAAGTTTAGGATTTGTTAAAATATTGTAGTATGAGAATGTCGATAACGCTTTATTGCGAATTAAATCCTTCTTAGCATTTAAAATCAGCTCAACAGTTGCGACATCTTCAGTTCCATAAAGATAAAATTTAAATAACTTTTGCCAAAATTCATTACTAAAATCATAGTTATTTTGTTCTAAAATCCATTGAATCATGTCAGTTGATAAATGATGTGTACCGAAGTCTTTAGCTGTGGCGAATAAAATATGCTCAATACCGCCACGTTCATAAGCATTAACTTCGCATTGTAAAAGTTCTTGTTTTAACGTATCCCAATCTTGAGCAACAATTAAATCCCTAAAATTCTTCGGCAAGGTCTTTTTTAATTTCGCCATTTTATGCTTCCTTTTATTTTAATTGTCGATTAAGGTCTAATACAGACAAAACAGGGTCAAATTTTGGTATCCCTTTATCAACCAATGTTTGATATGCCCACTCTGCCAATGGCTGTGGCAACATCATACCCAAATATTCCAAATCATCCGTTCTCCATTGATATCTTGCATCATCATCAGTAGATTCTTTGATATATTGGATGATTGCCTGCCAACGAGCGGATTGTTGGATTTTTTCCTTATCTGTAACCAATAAAGGCTTGCCGTTTAATAATGAAGCCAGTTTTTCATACGCAATATCAGCTTCATAAAATAACCGAGCTATTATCGCTTGGATTGTTTGCTCATCAAATCGTGACCAAAGATAGGATAGATAGTACAATCTTGCCCCATTTTCCATGCTAATGATATAGTCACACAGCTTGTTGGTAATCGCTGGTAAATACACATCTGGCAAATTAACCGCCATATTTTCGATTAAAATAGTATTCAAATCGATACTCGTGTGTAGGTTCTCAAAGTTCTCAAAATGCCACACTTCAATGAGTTGTGCCAAACTCAAGCCAAATACTTCGGCAAAATCATTTAAATCTACTTGCTTTAATCGCTCGCCTCGCAAAGCCATTAATTTATCACTCGCCAACTTTTTTGGGATTAAAGATTGGCTTTTATCTTCTCTTTTGGTTTTTAGATGAAAATAATCTTTTAATTCTTGGGCAAGTGTTAGGCTGTCATCTGCTTCATTGTCTTGACTGCTATTGGATAACTTGTTTTTTTTGGCAGACTTCACTGACTTAACCGCTTGTGTAGCGTTATTGGTACTCGATGAAACCTCTTTACCTAGCCATTGAATCCACGGTGAATACACCACATGAATACTGGTCGTATCTCTAAACTGATTAATTATTTCCAAGCCATGTTGTGGCAATAATACAAATCCTCGATACGCCAAGAATTGTAAAAATAATTGCTCTTTTCTTAGCACATACATCTGCCCACGCTGTTTTTTAAATCGTGCGACTATCTCCCTGTTGAGATAGCTAAATTTGCTCGGGATAAATGGCAAGTCAAGGCTCGGTAAAATAGGTAACGGTTGCATTGAATTGGGGTCTATTGCCAATGCACTGTTATTCTCATTAGTTGATAATGGATGTTGTAGCATCATCGCTTGATATTGACTGGCAATCGCAAGGGCAACCAGCGATTTTTTAGGTTCAGCCACATTTGTCAAAACAGGGGCAAAATCACTCGGCACATCATTGATATTCAACAAACCGCCATCGCCCACTAACCAACGGCTATACAGACGCTCAAGTTTGTTAAAATCGTCCGTCACGGTTGTTTGTATTGTATTTAGTTCTGACATGACAACAACCCCCATTGCTCACTCACTACGCTTAACAACTGCCCTTTTAACCCATCCCACAACACAAACCCTGTGGCAAGCTCACTGCCTAATACCAAATCGGCAATGTTATCGTTACTTAGTCGTAGCCAATGCTTTTGCTCATCCATTTCACTTTCCACCGTCAGCCACCAATATTCGCCTTTGGCGACTTTCACCACTCGTCCTTTGGGTAGGGCATACGGCATCACCTCTAACCAAGGCATTTTGCCAAGCCATGCCTGATATTGTGTTATTAGTGGCTGGGTTGCCAAAGCTTGTGTTGGCGATTGATTAAATGATAAAGCAGATGACGGATAAATTAAAGGCTCAATCGCTGATAAAGCGACAGCATTTGACGTATTATTTGGGGTTGCTTGATTGTCAGTCGTTGTGTTAAATGCTTCATCTACCAAAGTGCTGATAGTTTCTTGCTGTAAAAAAAAGCCACGCAAGGGGATACGACTGGGATAAAAACACAACTCACCCACCATATAATTACCAAAGCCTAGCCCTGTTTGGCGTTTGCCTGCACTGGGGTGTTGGTAGTCGAGCAACAACGCAAATTGGGGAATATTGGGTTCAAGGTTATTTGGGTCGGCTAACCGCACTAGCCAAGTAGCATAGCTAATTAAACCGTCTTTTCGTACTTCGCTGATTTCGCCAATATTTTGCCAAATGCCTTGTAATTTTAGGGCGTTTGGATTTTCTAATACTTTATCTTTGCTTTCACCACTGGTCATTGCCCTGCGAGCATCTGGGTCGTTGGGGTTGGTTTGCCACGCTTGCGATAGTAGCACCAACCGCCCAAATGCTTGTACCAGATAATGCACTTGTTCGGCTTTGGGGCAGTTGGCAAGGGTTGCAGGGATTTCATCAATGCGACTGGCAAATCCTGTGGCTTTGGCATCATTGAGGCGAGCGGAGATTTGACGGCATTTGCTACTGGCATTGTCAATCAACGCCCCAAATCCCATACGGCATTGGTCTTGTAACCACTGTTCAAACTCGGTAAGCCCTGCTTGAATGGCGGAATCGGTGTCAGCTTTGAGTTTCTCGGCTCGTTTGACTTGTGTGGCTTGTTTTTTGGCAAGTTCTTCGGCGGATAAAGTCGGCTCGCTGTCAATGATTGGCGAATCGGTGACTTTCGCTTTGCTATTACTGTTGCTACTGGTTGCTTCGGCTTGGGTAGTAGCCGTTTTGCTGGTTTTTCGCCGTCTGCCAAGCCAATCACTGACCCAAGTCGGTGGGGTGGTTTGGGTAAATTGACTGGCATCATTGACATACATCAGCATGAGGGCTAAAGCGTGTTTACAGGGGAATTTGCGAGAGGGGCAGGTGCATTTGTAGCCGTGGTCATTGACATCAACGACCGTGTAATAGGGGTTTGAGCCAGAGCCTTGGCAATTTGCCCAAATAAGGTTTAAATTATCTGCACCGCCTTGGGCAGACCATTTGGCAGGTTTTAGCAGTTTTTTGGCAGAATCGTATGAGGATTGGTCAGGGGCAAGCGTTTGGATGGCTTCAAGGGTCAAGCTCATGATGTTCCCTTTTATCGTGAGGTTTTGTGTTTGATTTTATGGTTGGCGAATTTCCCTATTAAAGCCGAAAAAAAGGACTTTGGCAATGGCTAGAACAAAACCATACGACATTATTTGTCGTATAAAATCAATTTATAAAATAACGAGCAAAGCAAAAACCCCCACTCGACTGAGTGGGGGTTTACTTAAGAGGGTGTTGACGATGACCTACTCTCACATGGGCGA
>NZ_JBLYZJ010000015.1:0-54174 GCF_048551375.1 Moraxella sp. TY6
ATATCGGTTATTACTCTCAGCTTCTCAGTCGGCTTTTGCCGAATTAAAGCTGTTGAAGACTGCGTAACTTCAGTTATTATAAAAAATTTGCTACAGTTAGCTATGATTTACATTAAAAATAACAAAGGTAACTCATGCTAACTAGAGTAATTTTCAACCAAAAAGGCGGTGTTGGTAAATCCAGCATTGCCGTCAATCTCGCCAGTATCAGTGCCTCAAAAGGCTTTCGCACCCTACTGATTGACCTCGACCCCCAATGTAACGCCACCCAATACCTACTCGGCGAGCAAGTGGTCAATGACAGCACCCTCCAAAACCCCATCATCACCCCCAACATCGAAACCTTTTTTGCCCAAACCCTACAAACTGCCCCCTCGACCTCTGCCATGCTCTTTGCCATGCCATTTGGGGGAATCAGTGGCTCTGCCGATACCGCTTTGAGCGAGTGCATTCACGCCACACCATTTGACAATTTATCCATCATTCCTGCCAGCCCAGTGTTGGGCGAGATTTTGCACCAACTTGAAAGCAAACACAAAATCTACAAATTGCGAGAGGGGCTAAAACGCCTAAGCGAGCAGTTTGACCGTGTGTATATCGACACGCCTCCTGCATTTAATTTTTTTACCCTATCCGCTTTAATCAGTGCCAATTTTGTGGTTGTGCCGTTTGACTGCGATATTTTCTCGAAGCGAGCCTTGCAAGTGCTACTGCAAAACATCATCGAAACTCGCCAAGACCACAATAGCGAGCTGTTAATTGAAGGTATTATTGTCAATCAATACGACCCTCGTGCCAACCTGCCTAGAGAGGTGGTGCAGTCGTTGGTGGATGAGGGCTACCCTGTGCTAAACGCCAAGCTAAGTCCGTCCGTCATTATGAAAGAATCGCACCATGCCAACACGCCATTGGTATATTTTGATGCCAAACACAAGCTCACCCAACAGTTTGTGGCGGTATTTGATGAGTTGGAAGCGGACAATTAATCGCTTACCCAACTCCCCAAAAATCCTTTGCATATTGACATAGCCTTACAGCCTTTATAAAACATGGTTAAATTTACATAATAATGTTACACAATTAACAAAGTGACATTATTTTTTATGAGTAATCCGCTCTACAATGCACCCATTAACACAACAAGATGATTGCATTGAAAATTATCTCTTAACCAAAAATTTAAAGGATTGCTATTATGATGTCATTTTTATATATGTTATTTATTGGTCTAATCACAGGTGTGATTGCTCGTGCGATTAAACCAGGTGCGGATTCAATGGGCTGGATTTTGACCATTGTATTGGGTATTGTCGGTGCGATGGTTGGTGGTTTCATTGCAGGTATGCTTGGTATGAATGCCAACGGTGGTTTTACAGGTCTGATTCTATCCGTCATTGGTGCGATTATCGTACTGTTTGTTTATGAACTTGCCACAGGTAAGCGTAAAATTGGTTAAGTGAAAACTTAACATAACGCTGATAAAAACAACCCCAAATTGTAGGATTTGGGGTTGTTTTTTTGTCAAATATCCATTCAATTAACACCACACGCTTGATAAAAGGGCGTAAGCATTACGCCCCTACAACAGCTATCGTATTTCTACGATTAATGATGAAATGATGATAAGTGGTTAATTTTTTGGCGAAACATGATTTTCGATTTGCTCACGTACCAATTTAGCATCATTATCCAATACCGTGACAAACTGCGGTAATGCCTCAATACCTTGGGTACTGGCAGGGCGTGGGATGTCCACTGTACCGACCGCTTCGGTGATGGTTTCAGCGAATTTGGCAGGTAGGGCGGTTTCGGCACATACGATGGTTTCACCGTCTTTGCGTAGCGTGCGAGCGACTTTGATACCATCGGCGGTATGTGGGTCAATCAAGCCGTCACCTGCTTCATATACTGCTTTAATGGTGGCGAGACGGTCGGCATGGGTGGATTTGCCAGACACAAAGCCGTATTTGTCCTGTACATTGTCCAATAAATCCGCCAAGTCAAAGCCTTTGCCAGTATTCACATCTTGCCAAAGTTGGCTCAATTTTTGGCTGTCTTTACCGACCAATAGATATATAAAGCGTTCAAAGTTTGAGGCTTTAGAAATATCCATCGAAGGGCTAGAGGTAACGTAGGTTTTATCTGTTCCACGTGGAACATATTTCCCAATGTTAAAGAAGTCGTTCAAGACATCATTTTCGTTGGTAGCGACAATCAGGCGGTCTATCGGCAAGCCCATTTCACGTGCGATATGCCCTGCACACACGTTGCCAAAGTTACCAGACGGTACGCAAAAACTCACTTTTTCGCTATTGTCGGTGGTGCTGGCAAAGTAGCCTTTAAAATAATACACGATTTGGGCAAGAATACGTCCCCAGTTGATGGAATTGACCGTACCAAGGCTGTATTTGGCTTTAAAATCAGCGTCTTGTTGCAAGGCTTTGACGATATCTTGACAATCATCAAACATGCCTTTGATGGCGATATTATGGATGTTTTTATCGGCAAGGCTATACATTTGAGCCCGTTGGAATTCGCTCATTTTGCCGTGTGGCGACATCATAAACACTTCAATATTGTGCTTTCCACGCAACGCATATTCCGCCGCCGAGCCTGTGTCGCCACTGGTCGCACCGATGATAGTCAGGCGTTCGTTTTTATGCTCCAGCACATATTCAAAGGCATTGCCCAAAAACTGCATGGCAATATCTTTAAAGGCAAGCGTAGGGCCGTTGGATAATTCGAGGATTTTAATGCCGTCTTTGAGGGTACGCACAGGCGTGATATCGCTGTGACCGAATGCTTCTACGGTATAGGTTTTATCAACTAACGCTTTTAAGTCATCTTTTGGGATGTCGGTGGCGAATAATTGCATGATTTCAAAGGCAAGGGCTGGATAGCTTAATGCACGCCATTTGGTTAAGGTCGCATCGCCAATCTGTGGATAGGTTTCGGGTAGCATTAAGCCACCATCTGGGGCAAGTCCCATCAATAATACATCGCTAAATTGCATGGGGGCGGTGTTGCCACGAGTGCTGATATATTGCATATTTATTCCTTTACTCATCAAAATTAAAATCGTTTGGGTAACATAGCATTATTTAATCCACTTGTATATTACCATCGCCATTGATAAAAACACGCACAAGTCCAGACCAATCCACAGGTTTTGAAATGTCTTCAAAACTTATAATGGATAGACCAACTATTTGCAGAATCATGGGTGATAGTTGTCGTAATTTTTGCCAATGGTGATTGTAAAATTCGCTGATACTATAACAATCTGATTCATCCATTGCTTTTAATGTATCTATAAACTGCTGATAAATTTCTATCACACAGCCTTTTTCAACATCATATAATTCATCAAATTCTTCTATCCATACTTTTGAATAGCTGTCTAATGCTTCCTTAAACAAAAAAGCATTCGTGATATAAGGATGTGGTGAGAGTTTAGCATTTGGTAATCCACCGATAACTTCTACCTGCTGATTAATAGGAAAGGTTAAAATAGATAACAGTTCCCAAAAACTATCATACATATCATAATCTAATACCAGTGGTGGTACATGATAAACTTCTCTCAAGTTGTCACCTAAGCTTTTTTCAATAATGAATAAAAGAACCCATCGCCATCATTTTTATTTAATGGCAAACATTGATAACCAACTGGACGCTTTAATTGATTGGGTAAATCAAGGGTAAAATCTATCGTTTGAGCGTTTGAATGATTTGCCAAAAACCGCTCAATTTGCTGTTCATTTTCCGCCTTTAACAACGAACAAGTCACATACAATAAATACCCACCCTCTGCCAAATTCGCCCAACAATTTGCCAAAATCTTACCCTGTAACTCAACCGTTTGCACCACGTCATTTTCGCTACGCAATAACGCAATATCTGGGTGACGGCGAATCACGCCTGTAGCTGTACAGGGAGCATCAAGGACTATCACATCAAACGGCTTGTCGGCTTTAACGCTTGTCGCATCATCACAAATCAGCGTGACTTTATCCTGTACTTTATCACTCATCAACTGCAAGCGTTGCAAATTTTCGCTAACACGGCTCAAGCGTTTGGCATCATTATCCAAGGCGGTGACATGAGTCAGCTGTTCCACGTGAAACACTTCGAGAAAATGAGCAAGCTTTCCTCCTGGGGCAGTACAAGCATCGAGTAGATTGATGGGTTTATCGAGTGCCAAACTTGCCAAAATATGGGCGGATAGTTGGGCGTGGCGGTCTTGTACACTGACCCAACCATCAGCGAAGTGCGGTAACGCTGTGATTTTGACATTGTCAGTCAAGCGAATCGTTGCCTCATCACCCACGCCCAACGGCTCGATAGCATAGCCAACGCCTGTTTCATCCAGCAATTTGGTATACTCATTCAAGGTGCAGAACTTGGCATTCACTCGCAAAAAAATCGGTGCAGGCAGACGTAATGCTTGCCCCAATTTGGCATAGTGGTCGTTCCAGTCGGCTTTGAGTTGTTTGGCAAGCCAGTTGGGTAGGCTGTGGTTTTTTTCGATTTTTTTGATAAATTTGGCAGGGTTTTTTTGCACTTTTCGCAAGATGGCGTTTATCAAGCCTGCCCCATAGCCTTTATCCAGTTGTTTCACCGCTTCGACCGTTTCGCCAATACTGGCATAGTCTGGCGTGTCCATGTATAAGAGTTGGTAGAGTCCGATATTTAGCCCTGCCCATACGCCTTTGTCGGTGACTTCTCGCTCGATTAGGCTCTCGCCAATCCGAGATAACGCCCACCATTGACGCAATGTACCGAGTAGCAGTTCGTGGGTAAAGCCTTTGT
The DNA here is from genome assembly GCF_048551375.1 of Moraxella sp. TY6. Lineage (NCBI taxonomy): Bacteria > Pseudomonadati > Pseudomonadota > Gammaproteobacteria > Moraxellales > Moraxellaceae > Moraxella > Moraxella sp. TY6. The sequence goes on from NZ_JBLYZJ010000015.1 coordinate 4,813, forward strand.
CGGCTTCATTCACACTATTTAGCAATGGGTCAAGTAGGCTTGAGAGCGACTCACCTTGTTGGATTCGCTCAAGCGTTGAGATGATTTTGGCTCGTGTACTTAATTGGGTCATGGGTTGCCTTTTTATAAAATTGGATTTTGGGCGTTTGCAAGATATTTTTACGATGTAGGGTCTGTTCCACGCACCTTTATCAATCTTCAACTGGTGCGTAAAACGCACCCTACGCATCAATAAAAATTATCACCATCATTGAGTTTATCCCCATTGGCAATCTGTTCAGCGGTGAGTGGTTTTCCCCCTGCCCATTGCATTTTGGTGATATTGATAAGGTGTTGAATGCCCCCTTCTTTTTCATTTAAGCCATTTTTACCACAAGCAACCAAAATTGCATTTTTGCCAACACTAACGACTTTACCTGCTGGTTCGCTTGTGATTTGATCAGTTTTGATGGGTTTGGCTTCTAATACTTTAATACGTTGATTCGGGTCTTTTTGGGCGGATAAATAGGTGAAGGCATTTAATGCTCGAATTTGACGTTGAATGGTAAAGGCATCATCTTTCCAGTTGATTTCACCTTCTGCTGTGGTGATTTTTTCAGCATAGTTTGCCAATGCGTCATCTTGTTTTTCAGCTTTAGATTGATAACCTGCTAAATCAGATAAAACAGTCACTATCGCTTCACCGCCCAATATCGCCAGTTTATCATGCAAAGTTTGGGTGGTGTCGGTTTCTTCAATCGGGCAAGCGATTTTATATAGCATATCACCTGTATCTAAGCCTTGAGCCATTTGCATGATGGTGATACCTGTTTCGCTATCGCCTGCCAAAATCGCTCGCTGAATCGGAGCAGCCCCACGCCAACGAGGGAGCAGTGAGCCATGCACATTGAGGCAACCAAAAGTCGGAGCATTTAAGATACCGAGTGGTAAAATCAAACCATACGCCACAACCACCATCACATCAGGGCGATAATTAGCAAATGTTTCACGTGAAACTTTTCCATTTTCCCACTTTAAGCTAAAACTTTCTGGTTGTTCGACAGGGATATTATGGGCTAGGGCAAGTTCTTTAACAGGGCTGGCAGAGAGTTTTTGCCCTCGCCCTGCTTTGCGGTCGGGTTGGGTATAGACGGCGACAATCTCAATATTGAGTTTTTCGGTATTATCAATAAGGGCTTGTAAGGCAATCTTGGCAAATTCGGGTGTACCTGCGAAGATAAGACGTAAAGGGGTGTTTGACATGGTAATTTTCGGCATTTTTTGTAGAATTTCTGCTATTATAGTATGGTTTGTGATAATACTAAACCATACTTTATAGGTTGGTTTGGGCAATTTGTGGATCATTGCTTGATAAGGTAGTCAACCATCGTGTCTAACTCACCGCCTTCCGTTTTCAATAAACCTGCCGCTCGTCATGCCTTACTGGTTTTAGTCATTGCAATGGGGAGCTTAATATTATCGGGTTATGGATTGTTGTGGTTTCACGCTACCCAAAAACAGCATGCAGCATCAAGTTTCTTTATTGATCAGGTGCTAAATGATGTTAATTTTATGATTGAAACCAATCAAACAAGTAACTTAAAACCTCATTATGCGAAGCCATTGGCTGTCCAAAACTATCAAATCTTTATTTTTGAGCCAAATGGTCGCACGATTAATTTAAGTGATAATCCAGAAAAATCCACTAATGATTTGCCCAGTTGGTCGATTGAAAGCCGATACCAACAAACGGTGTATAGTTTTACTGGAGTGGAAGTTTGGCAATCACTAAATAATAATTACCGTATTTATATAAAACTGACTTATACCCCACTGTGGCACGGCTTTGCCAATCCGCTATATGCATTACCGATTTTGATTGCGATTTGTATTTTTTTATTAAGTATTATCCAACTACGTAAACGCTATGAAATATGGCAACAAATCATTGATTATGGACAAAATATCCAGCAAATGATGTTGGCTGGCTATCACCCCATTCATATCAACCGTGGCTCAAGCCATGCCGAAGTACAACAATTGGCTCAAATTATCAATCGTCTTAGTTTTAAGATGTACCAATATTTTCAGCAATTACATGAGCTAAATCTTCGCCAAAACACCTTAATCGACAATTCACCAACCTTGTTATTTTTGATTAATCGTAAAGGACGGTTGGTATATTTTAACGAGCAATTTGCCCATACCTTTATCACCCCCTTTAATAAAGACGTGGTGTATATGCTCACGGATTTTATAACAGGAACGGATAAAGCGACCCAACAGTTAATTACCCAAATCGCTGATACCCATGCACTATCGACTTTTGCCGTTACTAATTTACAGCGTGATATGTATTTTGATATGCGTGTTAAACCTTATTATAATCGCTTTGGGCAGTTGCAAGGGTTTAGCGGTAGTTTGGAAATTGTGACCAACTATTATGAAAGACTACAAAACGCATGGCTAGAAGACAAGCAAATTACCGAGAAACTAGAAAGTTTTAATAAGCTTTGGGCGGTATTGGGACATGAGCTACGCACGCCCTTGAGTGGCATGATTGGCATGATTGACTTATTGGTAGAAGATACCAACCAATTAGATGAAGAACAACAAGACGTTTTATCCACCTTACAGCAATCCAGTAAGACCATGCTTCAACTGCTCAATGATATGCTAGATGTGGCAAAACTGGAAGCAGGGAAACTACAAACAAACCTATCCATGACCGACCTATCCCAAAGTATTCGCCAAGTGGCAGATTTAATGGCAGGAAATGCTCGCCGTCATGGAATTAGTTTGTATGTATTTACCGCCCCCAATGTCCCTCGCACCTTTGAAACCGATGATGGGCGATTGCGTCAAATTTTGATGAATTTGGTCAATAATGCAGTGAAATTTACCAAATCAGGCTATGTGGCAATTTTATTGGATAAACTCAATGACGAACATCCCATCATCCAACAAAAAGCCACCGAAACCTCACGAGCAAATAAAAACTGGTTACGTATCACTATCAAAGATACAGGTATTGGTATCGCTGAACAGGATAAAAAACGCCTATTTTCCTACTTTAACCAAGCCAATGATTCGATTAGCCGACAATTTGGCGGTACAGGACTGGGGCTTGCCATCTCTAATAACTTCTCCCAGTTATTGGGTGGGTTTATCCATTTAGAAAGTGAAGTCGGCAAAGGGAGTGAATTTCAGGTATATTTACCGATGTTAAAATTCGGTATTCAACCGATGTACCAATTTAATCTAGAAAACATCAAAATTTTTATTGTATTTATATCACCCTATGATGTCACGGAGCGTATTGGGACAATCTTTGATGCCATTGATATCCCGCATGCGGTCATCCATGATACCGATGAAAATTTAGTCAGCCGTGTCAACACCTTGAGTTTTGGGGAACGTACCCCTGTATTTTTGGTTGATGACGTGGCGTATATTGGCAAAGAGTCACTTTACGCACAAATACCAGCCTTTAATAACCATATCAAATTTTTGATGAGCTTAGAGTCTGAACGCACCCTTGATACGAGCTTGAGCCAAAGCTTTGATGGCATTATCCAAAAACCCGTGACGGTCAGCAATATCATTGCCGAAATCATCCACCAACAACAAACTCAACCTGTCAACGAACAATATACACCCAGCTTATCCGCACAAAAAGCCTTTGAAGCCTTCCTAAAAAAACACAATGACAATCAACATCTTACCATCATATCGCCCCTAAATTATTCCGCCACAATGGTGACACAAGATGGACTTACTCACACTGATTTTGTGCCAGTAAACCCAACCACCACCTATGAACAAAAAGGCATTTTGGTCGCTGAAGACAACCCTGTGAATCAAAAGATTGCCAAAAAACACCTATTAAATTTGGGTTATGATGTCATTATTGCCAATGATGGACAAGAAGCCTTGGCATTATTAAAGCAACACCGCTCAAAAATTGGCTTGATATTGATGGATTGCCGTATGCCAATCGTTGACGGCATCGAGGCAACTCGTCAGATTCGTGCCAATAAAGATAGCATTCCGATTGTTGCCCTCACCGCCAATGACACCGATGAAGACCGCAATATCTGTATCGAAGCAGGGATGGATAACTTCTTGACCAAACCTTTAAATAAAGAAAAACTGCAAAATTTAATTCGGCATTATTTTATTTAATTGAAAAAATGATACTGCATTAAAAGCCCTTTACCTCAAAGAGATAAAGGGCTTTGCTATGCTACGAATGACTAAAGATTTGAGATTTTTAAGATGCTGTTTTGGCTTGGGTGGTAAAACTAAACTGCCCTGTTTGCTGAGTCTTATCAGCAAATGTCAACGTATAATTCACTTTATAAGCGGTGCTAGGTGCAAGTGCCACATCAGGGATAAAAATCGCTTCATAAGGTTTTAAGCGACTATCAATATTCGGATGTGGGTCATTCGCTGTCAACAACGTATGCACCTTAGTCAATGGTAAATTGCTATTGGTCGCTTGATAACTTGCCTCTGCACTGACAATGGTTTTATCAGCAGGGGCAATCACATAAGTTGGTTGACCAATAGGAAAGGCTTTTAAATCTCGATTGGGTAGTGGATTTGGCTCTTCATGGTTGATGCTGTAGGCAGTACCTGTCACCCCATCACAAGGATAAGTCAGCACTTTATCAATACTGGCTAGCTCATAACTACTGGGTGAAGCAGACATCAGCTCAATAAAACTGGTGGTGTAATACCAAGACGAACTTGTCCATTTTGCCTCTTGATAAGCACCGCCCACTTCAGTCAAATAAGGTATCACCAAACCACGCATATGATAGGGGGCTGCTAATAATTTTCTTAATTGAGCTTGAGCTTGCGTGCTGGCATTTAATTTTGTATCACTCGCTGTAATGGCTTGTGCAACCCCCATATTCTCTGACAAAATCATTTTTTGGTAATTAACTGGTTGAGCCAACTGTAACTTGACACCCGTAGTATTAATGCGATCCGTATTCAATACGCCACTAAAATAAGGATTGGTTGTGCCTGTTGCGACTAACCCTGTTTTTACCGATTCCTCATGGTTAATAAACATGGTTTTATTTTGGCGACTAACCTCTGCCATATAATTGGCATGATTCATCGCAGATTTGCCCAGTTCAGCATTCGCTTTTAAAGAGCCAAAGCCACATTGACTACGTTGTTGATTGAGTAAATCCACCATCGCATTACTAGCTGTTTGCATCTCAGCCGTGGTTTGTGTAGTGGTCGCTGGTTGAGAGGTTGGTGTTGGTGTTGGTGTTGGTGTTGGTGTCGATGATGAACCACCACCGCCACCACCGCAAGCAGTTAACGTCATGGTTAATGCAGTCATGACTGCCATTGCCAAATGAGAGCGAGGGGATAGGGTAAAGCCAATAGATGCAGTCATAAATCATTCCTTTTGTAGTCAATAAAAGAAGATAGGTTGTTGATTGTATTATAGTTAGAATACACGCTCATAATATGACAAATTGTTACTAAAAATAAACACCTTCAGATAAATGGTATGTTTTTCACGCTATCAAATCAACAAAAATCGTATTCATCTGCTTGGCTTTTTACCCGGCCTCAACTTACCGCCCAAACCCGTTTTCGACCAAAAAATCCACGCTAATACCCTGCCCAGTTTGTCCACTTACATGGCTATCACGTATATTTGCTTGCCCTTGTGAACCCAGTAATAACCGCTCTAGATAACGTGCCAATACATCCACCTCAACATTCACCAAATGCCCAATTTTCCAGTGTTTGGCGATATTGGTCACTTGGGCGGTGTGAGGAATAATATTAAGGCTAATGACATTATCCTTGACCAAATTGGTAGTCAAACTAATACCATCCACCGTGACTGAGCCTTTGGTAGCGACATATTTGGCAAAATCACTAGGCATGCTGATTTCAATATAAATCGAGCGTGAATCTTGACGTATCAAACTCACCGTGCCTGTAGTATCAACATGACCTGACACGATATGCCCCCCAAAGCGAGTAGTAGGAAGCATGGCTTTTTCGAGATTTAGTGTGTCACCCACTTGCCAATGTTGAAGGGCGGTTTTACTTAATGTTTCACGTGAAACATCCACTGCATACCAATCACTACCTTGCTCCACCACAGTAAGGCAAATGCCATTACTGGCAATAGAATCACCGAGTTTCACATCCCCAAAATCTAGCTGATTAGACTGAATAGTTAAGCGAACATCGCCTTGTTTATGTTCAATGCGTTTGAGTTGCCCTGTGGCTTCGATAATACCTGTAAACATAATTTTTTTCCTAATGATATTTGATAATGTTGGATTTCACATGCTCAATTCAACCTACATGCCATGCAAATTGCGTCAATTTTATTATTAAAAACACCTAAATAATATAAGAATTTAATAACCCCTTAATCCTATTACTGGTTAAATCATTGTGATTATCACCAGTCGTACACTTTAACGGTGGATAACTTTTATTAAGCAAGGTAAAAACCACCCATTTTAAAAAGTTATCCACATCATTAAACTACTGGTCGTTTTTTAAACAGTCTAAAGTGTTTCATGTGGAACACACTATTTTAAAGGTATTCCACGTGAAAAATTTTTAAAACCACCTAAGAATGTTTCATGTGGAACTTTTATCCACAGTACAATTTTAAAATTTCCTAACGGTCAATCTTGTTAAATCAAGGCGGTGGATAACTTAATCACAACCTTTCTACATATAGCTTAACTCGTATTATTGCGTATTTTTATTATCAATCTAGCCTAATCAAAGCAAAAACGCAATTTGAGGTCATTATCCAATGTTTCATGTGAAACAAGGGTCATGCGTAATTGTTGTGACATTTGGCTAAAATCCAAGGTCGTCATGGCTTGGGCAGTCGCCCCCAATATACAAGGAGCTTGATACACTATCCATTCATCCACCAGTCCTGCCTGCAAAAATGCCGTGCTAACGCATGCCCCCGCTTCAATCAGCACATCTTGAATGTGATGTTCGATTACAAGCGTCTGTAATAAATTTGACAAATCAATCGTTGGCTGTTGCACCAATAAGATGGGTCGAGTAGCTAGTTGGTGTTGATACCATGCTGATTGCTTGTCAATTCTGCCACGTCTGTCCAAGACCACCAATAAAGGCTGTGGTATATCGGTAATTGGCACACCCAATCGCTCACTTCTGACATTAAGGCTAGGGTTATCCGCCAACACCGTCTGACTGCCTGTGATAATCGCCCCAGACATCGCTCGTAAGGCTTGTACGTCCTCACGAGCAGATTCACCTGTAATCCACTTGGACTCACCATTTGCCATGCTAATGCGACCATCTAGGCTACAGGCGGTTTTTAGTCGAACATACGGCAGACCGCCCAACATGGTGCGAAAAAATCCACGATTTAACGCATGGGCTTCATCGTGACAGATGTCTGTTATTACGTCAATGCCTGCTTGTTTGAGCTTGGCGATACCGCCACCTGCGACTTTGGGATTGGGGTCGGTGACAGCGATGACCACACGGCTGATATTGGCTTGAATTAAGGCATCAGCGCAAGGGGGCGTGCGTCCGTGATGGCTACACGGCTCAAGGGTGACATAAGCAGTCGCCCCTGCTAAGTCATCGCCTAGGCTGGCTTTGGCTTGGCGTAGGGCAAATACTTCGGCATGGGGTTGTCCTACTTGGTAATGATAGCCTTCGCCAATCACTCGCCCATCTTTGACAATCACACAGCCAACATGGGGGTTGGGTCGTGTGGTGAACAGCCCTCGTTTGGCAAGGGCGATGGCTTGCTTCATGTAGTAGCGGTGTTGCTGGTTGTCGGCTGATGCTGGTAGGTCGGATAATGGAGGGTTTTGACAAGTATAAGGGGCAGTCATGGCAGTCTAATCGCTTTTTTTACGTTTACGGCGTTGGGTCAAGTCGTGAATTTTTTCGCTAATTTCAGCTTTATTGGGGTTATCCGATAGGCTGGATAAGGCTTGCTGAAAGGCTTCAATGTCTTGAAAATCACGGTATACACTGGCAAAACGTACATACGCCACGTCATCAAGGGCTTTAAGCTCGTTCATTACCGTTTCTCCCACCACTTTACTCCCCACCTCACGCTCGCCCATTTGACGCAGGGCTTTTTCGATACGGCTGATTAGGGCTTCAATGCGGTCACTGTCGATGGGACGTTTTTGCAGGGGTAGTTGAATGGAACGGCGTAGTTTTTGGCTATCGTAGGGTTCGATACGTCCACTGGATTTGATGATACGAGGCATGACGGCTTCGACAATTTCAAAGGTGGTAAAGCGTTCTTGGCAAACGGTGCATTGACGGCGGCGGCGGACTTGTGAGCCTTCGGCAGCGAGGCGTGAGTCCATGACTTTAGTGTCTTCAGCATTACAAAAGGGGCAGTGCATAGTGATTCCTTATTTCCCAATACAAAAACTACCAAAAATCTTACCCAATAAATCATCGGCGGTAAATTCGCCTGTAATTTCGGATAAGCTTAACTGAGCTTGGCGTAAACTCTCCGCCACCAATTCCCCTGCATGGTAAGTATGCAATTGCTCATCCGCCTCGCTCAACGCCTCAGCAGTACGGCGTAGGGCATCCAAATGCCGAGTACGGGCAATCAAGCTATTTTCTGGGGGATGGAAACCAACTTTTTCACAGACTTTCGCTGTTAATGCGTCCAACCCTTGTCCAGATTTACAGGATACATAAATCGGTTGATAGTGTGCTTGCTGATGGGTAAAACTTGTGGACAACTTATCGGTAGCTTGAGATAAATCGGTTTTATTGCCAATCATCAGCATGGCATTGGGTGAGGGTAGTTCACCAAATAACGCTTGAGCAAGGGCTAATGGCTCAGTTTCACTATTGACATCGTACACCATCAACAATAAATCCGCCTGTTCAATGGCTTGTTTAGCTCGCTCAATACCGAATTTTTCCACCACATCTTCGGTGTGGCGTAGCCCTGCGGTGTCGGTCAAGTTTAGTGTCAGACCATTTAACACAATGGTTTCATGCAACACATCTCGGGTCGTACCTGCGATATCAGTGACGATGGCTCGCTCTTGCCCAGCCAAGCGGTTGAGTAGGCTCGATTTGCCTGCGTTGGGTCGCCCTGCAATCACCACAGATACGCCATCACGCAATAATTGCCCTTGTTTGGCGGTATCGAGTACCTCAGCGACTTTGGCACGAATGGCAGTGAGTTGGTCGGCAATTTGACGGTCTGCCAAAAAGTCCACATCTTCTTCATCAGGAAAGTCAATCGCCGCCTCAACGTGCAAACGCAGATGAATCAACTGTGACAATAACTGATGAATTTTGGCAGAAAACTCACCTGTCAATGAGCGTATGGCACTTTTGGCGGCCGCCACACTGGTGGCATCAATGGCATCAGCAATTGCTTCGGCTTGCACCAAATCCAATTTATCATTGTCAAATGCCCTTGCTGAAAACTCACCTGCCACCGCTTGTTTTGCCCCCAACGCATATAATCTAGCCAACAACTGCTGTTGCAAAATCATACCGCCATGCCCTTGAATTTCAACGACATCTTCACCTGTAAACGAGTGGGGGGCAGGAAAATACAACACCAAGCCCTCGTCAATCACGCTGTTATCCGTATCATAAAAACGGGCAAAATGGGCATAGCGTGGGCGAAAATGCTCTTTATGGGTCAAGGCTTGGGCGATGGCGTAGGCTTGGCTACCTGATAGCCGAATCACGCCAACACCACCTCGACCGATGGGGGTGGCAATCGCACAAATGGTGGGTAAGCTGTTATTATCAGCTTGAATAGACGAAAAATTATTTAACATAATATCTACAACGTAATTCTATTGCCAATTATTTTAACACCGCTATGGCAATTTCAATAAAGTTATTTTTGATAAATTAAACGTCATATTTTTCAATCGTAAAGATGTTTTAACCACCCCCAATAAATATTGTATTGTAGGGGCTTACAAAATTTGCGTAAGTCCTACAGTTAAAATTTCAAGCAATAAAAAACCCTTTAAACAGTCTGCTTAAAGGGTTTTGCAACAATCAAAATGTGAATTAAACCACGTTTCTCACAGCATCTTTCATAGCTTGATCTTTTTCAACTTTTTTATTGATAAGATATTGCTGTGCCATGCTAAACAAGTTATTCACTGTCCAATATAACACCAAACCTGCTGGGAAAAATAGCATAAATACGGTGAAAATAATTGGCATAAACTTCATCATTTTGGCTTGCATCGGGTCTTGTGGTTGTGGATTTAGATGTTGTTGGAAGAACATCGCCCCACCCATCAACAATGGCAAAATAAACAACGGATCCATGGATGACAAATCTTTAATCCACAAAATCCAAGGGGCATGACGTAGTTGCACCGATTCGACCAACACCCAATACAATGCCAAGAAAATCGGCATTTGTAGAATTACTGGCAAACAACCTGCCATTGGATTGACTTTCTCTTCTTTGTACAGCTTCATCATTTCTTGGCTCATACGCATACGGTCATCGCCAAACTCGTCTTTGAGGGCTTGCAAACGAGGAGCAACGGCACGCATTTTTGCCATTGAGTAATAGCTTTTGTTGGCAATTGGCATTAACGCAATTTTGACTAACAAGGTCAAAGCGATAATTGACCAACCCCAGTTACCCAAAATTTTATGCACGCTGTCCAATACCCAAAATAGGAATTTTGAAATCGGCCATAAAATCCCATAATCCACGGTTTTATCTAGCCCTTCAGCGATGGGTTTTAGCACATCGGGTTGTTTAGGGCCAGCATATAGCGTGGTATTTAGGGTCGCTTGTTTGGCAGGGGCAATCGCCACAGGGTTACTGGTAAAGCCAATGATATGGTCTTTGCCTGATTCACGGCTATAAAAATTCGCCGTATAGTCTTTTGGTGTTAAGGCAGAAACAAAGTAATGCTGAACAATTGCCACCCAACCTTTATCACTGCTGGCTTTAATAGCATCACTGTCAAAATTACCAAATTTAAGTTTATTGTATGAACTAGCAGGTGTACCCCATGCCCCACCCAAATAGGTCGACATACTCATCGCACCCTTGTTTTCTAATCCAGGGTCTTTGCTATTGTCACGCTTAATTTGGGCATACATTTGACCTTGCCAAGGCTGATTACTGGTGTTATTGATATTATAACTGATGTTAATCGGGTATTGCCCTTTGGTAAAGGTATAGGTCTTGGTGACGGTCACACCATCTTTTTGATACACCAACGGCACACTCAAAGTCTGCTGATTGGGTTGCATCACAAAATTCGTGCTAGTGGTGGTGTAATTGGCACGCCCTTGGGCATTATCAATGCCGTTAGCACCAATCAACCCTGACTGAGCAACATACACTCGACTGCTGTCCTCTTGCAATAATACAAAAGGATCTGGGCTATTAAGACGTGCGGTATGCTCACGCAAAGCAGCATAAACCACATCCCCACCCACAGGATTAATCCGAATATCATACTTATCGGTCGTCACCTGTATAAGATTATCAGCCTTCGCCACGGTAGGGGCAGGCGTAGCATGCGTAGCCGTGGTCGGTACATCGCCCGCTTGACCTGTCATAGGCACATCTTGACTGCCTGTCGTGGTGACAGCGGTCGTCACATTAGGATTGTTCACATTGGCATAATCACGCCCCCATGCTAAGATCAACAGATATCCTGTAATCAGCATGGCAATAATGATTAACGTCCGTAAAATTTTCTGCATATAGCTATCCTAGCTGATAATCGCCATCACCATCGTGATAGCCATTATCAGTCGCTAAAAAAACAAAAATACCAACAAAATAGCCCGTATTTTACTAAAAAAACCAAAAAAAAGATATTGCCGAAATACCATCCGCCAACAAACACACCTCGCTAAAACTCATCGCACACGCCAATACCAAACCCCAAAACCATGAGGCAACATGCCCCATCCATTGGCATTATCACGCCTCATCACATAATGATACTGATAGCGATATAAGGGCAACGGCACAAAATCCACACCAGAACCACCCCACGGATGACAACGGCATACACGTTTAATCGTCAACCAACCGCCCAACCACCCACCATGTAAACGCACCGCTTCTATCCCATAACTTGAACACGTTGGATAAAATCGACAACGAGCAGGCAATAGCGGGCTGATGGCATAGCGATAGAATTGAATCACACCCAATAATAACCGTGCCAAGCCTTGATTCAGCCAATGCCCTATACCTAACTTACCATAGTTCATATAACTGGCTTACACCGCTTTGGCGGAAGCGACACCTAACTTACGCTTCATCACCCCAAATGCCAATGCCAACTGCTGATAAATTTCTGCATTGGTTAATGGCTCTGGTGATTGCTTCACCGTCAATACCATATCCACCGCCATGCCCAACTCATGCTGATGCAAGCGAAAATACTCTCGAGTTAACCGCTTAATCCGATTACGCTCATGGGCCCGTTTGACTTTTTTCTTAGTCACTGCCAACCCTAACCGAGAAACTGCTCCCTCAGTACGCACTTTGACAAAAAATAACAAATGTGACTGATGAATCTTCATACCGCCTTGATTAAACACAGGGCTAAAATCTTTGGGGGTTAATAAACGTTGTTGCTTATCAAACCCCAAACCAGTCACTTGCACCATCATATCCACACTATTTCTCTACTTATCCACAATTTACCCCTAACCAAATGACCACACAATATGGGTGGGGGAGGGCAGGAGATAAAATCAATTGGCATAAAAAAAGCGATATAATTACTTACATCGCTTTTTTATGATTAACACCCAATGGGTACTAACAAGGCGTTAAGCTGTCAAATCATCATTGAATTACACGGTCAAACGATGACGACCTTTGGCACGACGACGTGCTAATACTTGACGACCATTTTTGGTTGCCATACGAGCACGGAAACCGTGGGTGCGTTTGCGTTTGATGACGCTAGGTTGGAAAGTACGTTTCATGGGTATTCACCTTGGCTAAATGTCAGTTAATATTTAACCGATAGCGGTTAAAACTTTTAAACTTCTAAAAACAGTTAATCCAATATTATCCTTGTTTTTATCAATCACGTCAAGATTTCATTGCACTAATTTTTATATTTTAATAGCGTTTATCATTGACAATTGTTATTACGTTAACCTAATGAGATGACTCGATTTGATAGCATTCGGTTATTTTGGTTATTCACTTTCTAAAATCAATCTGGTTTTATCGCTAAGAATACAAGTTTTTTAGCATAAAACATTTGAATGGATTGAAAAAGTTATCCACAAAATGGTTTTTGCTAATAGTATATTATAATATATAGATATTATTATTATTAGTAAGCCGTTTTTTGGTGGATAAGTCAATATTTTTATTTTAATTCAATAATTTGAATTGTTGATAACCCTGTTGAAAACCTGTGTGTAATTTGTGTGTAAAGCTTTCTTTTAAGTTATCCACAATGTTATCCACAGGGTTTTCCACATAAAAATTTGCTTTGTTATTAGTCGGATTTATGCTAAAGTAACCGCACTTTTTGGAGGGTCTAAGCATTATGGCAAGCTCATTGTGGCAACGGTGTGTTGATGAACTTAAATATCACGTACCTGATAATATCTTTACCATGTGGATACGACCATTATCCGCCGTTGAACAGCAAGATATGCTGGTCATTATGGTACCCAATCAATATTTTGCCACCTATATCGAGAAAAACCATCTCGCCCAAATCCAGTCGGTGGTCAGCCAAATTGAACCCACACGTGCGATTGAGGTGCAGATTCAGATTGATAAAGCCCCAACCCTACTCAAAGATGTCGGTAGCTCAACCACGGGTTATCCAGTTGCTGGGGTAGAAGGTAGTGCGAAAGCTGATCGGGCTTCGTCATTTCAGTATCTTGACCCCAGTTTTACGTTTGACCAATTTGTCATGGGTAAATCCAATCAAATTGCGTATAGTATCTGCAAAGAAACCGCCCAAACGCTAGGTGAGTCGAAGAATAATCCCTTGTTTTTGTATGGGTCAACTGGGTTGGGTAAAACCCATTTGATGCAGGCAGTGGCACATGAAATTTTAAAACAAGGTAAGAGTTTTTATTATTTTACCTCGGATAAATTCGTCAATCAGTTGGTGTATTCGATTAAGCAAAATAAGATTGATGATTTTAAGGATAAAATCAAAAAGGCAGATTTGTTAATCATTGATGATATTCATGTGATTGCCAGTAAGCCCAAAAGCAGTGCTGAGTTTTTGGTGTTGTTTAATGATTTTATCAGTAAAAATAAGCAAGTTATTTTGGCGTCTGACCGTCATCCCAGTGCATTGACTGAGTTTGATGAGCGTACCAAATCCCGTTTTTCTTGGGGAGTGTCGGTGGCATTAGAGTCGCCAGAGTTAGATACTCGGATTCAGATTTTACAAAAAAAATCCAAGTCACAGGGCATGAGTTTGCCCAAAGATTGTGCGATTTTTATTGCCCAACATATCGTTGCCAATGTGCGAGAGCTTGAGGGGGCATTGAACAAAGTATTTGCTATGTCACGCTTACTCAATCAGCCTGTACATTTGGAGTTGGTGCAGATGGCTCTCAAAGATGTGGTGGCGATTCGTGTGCAAGCGGTGAGCATGGACAATATCCGCAAAGTGGTTGCAGAATTTTATGATGTGTCGGTGAAGGATTTGATGGGTAAAAAACGCTTACGACATATCGCACGCCCTCGCCAAGTGGCGATGATGTTGGCACGAGAATTGACCAATCACAGTTTTACTGATATTGGGCAGTCATTTGGCGGTCGTGACCATACCACGGTGATGCACGCTTGTGAAAAAGTGCAAGAATTGTGTTTGACCGATGCGATGTTTGATAAAGATTTTCGCACGCTAAAATTAATGCTTCAAACCTAATTTTTTATTTTATTGAATTTTCCTATTCGCTAAAGGAATCACGTTGAGGTAAGCTCATGCAATTAACCATTTCTCGCCGTTTGTTGTTTCCAGCCATTGAGCTGATTTTTAAGGCCGCTGATAAACGCCACAATATGGCGATTTTGGGCAATCTCAAAATTGTTGCCAGCCCCACGGCATTGGAATTGACGGCTTCAGATTTGGAAGTGGAGGTGTATGCCAAGGTAACATTACCTGAAGGCGTGTGCCAACAAGCAGGGCAAATCACTGTGCCTGCTGATCGTTTCCACGATATTATCAAATTTTTGCCATCCAAAGCGGATAAGGTAAATTTGGTGGTGGAAAATAACCAATTACATATCAGTGCAGGCACTAGCCGTTTTAAACTTAACACTTTACCTGCCGAAGATTTTCCGCATTTGGGTGCAGTGGACGCCCCTAGCCAAGTCCAAATTAGCGATAAAGATTTGATTAACCTATTGGATAAAACCGAGTTTGCCGTGGCGGTGCAAGATGTGCGGTATTATCTGACAGGGATGCTGTGTGAATTTAGTGCCGACCAATTGACCACGGTGGCGACCGATGGACACCGTTTGGCATTGGCAACCGCCCCCATTCAAAATCCCACCCAATTTGAGGGTAGTATGATTGTGCCAAGAAAAGGGGTAAAAGAATTACAGCGTTTGTTACAACGTTTGTTGGGTGAAAATGATAAATTGGCACGTAAATTCAAAAAACAAAATCCTGTGTTTGCCAATTTAGCCAGTCAATTTAACCTTAATATTGGAAAAGAATTTTTTCAAATTGTGTTACCTTTTACCCAAGTGGTACAAGATACCGCCCAACTTGCCCCACCAATTTGGGTAGCGATTACCACCAAGCTGATTGACGGAAAATTCCCCGATTATCGCCGAGTAATCCCAACCAATCAATCCAACGTTGCCACCCTTGACCATGCAGGACTGCAAGAGGTGCTACGCCGTGTGGCGATTTTGAGTGATGAAAAAACCCGTGGCATTATTTTTAATTTTGACCCCATTCAAGCTGAATTAATTGTCAAAGCCCATAATGCTGACCGTGATGAAGCTACCGAACGTTTGCCGATTCAATACGCAGGTGAAGCCCTAGAAATTTCGTTTAATGTGGCGTATTTGCTCGATGTGCTAGAAGCAATGAACCGTAAGAAATCCCAAGATAAAGACGATGAAGAAGCCTTTGAAGGTGGGGAATTACCGCCTGTGCGTGCTGATGCTGATGAGGCGTTTGACCCTAGCCAAGTTGTACCGACCTTTATCAATGCCGAAAATAGCTTTGATGTGGTGTTTAAAATGGGGCAAGCCAATGGCTCGGTATTGCTCGAAAAACCACTCGAACCACAATATCAATTTGTGGTCATGCCAATGCGAATTTAGACGCTGGCTCGTTTATGCAACTGACAGACCTACAAATTCACCATTTTCGCAATCTTACCCAATTGCAACTACCGCTTGGTGGTTGCAATGTTTTTTTGGGGCAGAACGGCAGTGGTAAAACGTCTATTTTAGAAAGCATCTATTTATTATCTCGTGGCAAAAGTTTTCGCCATCATCAGCCAAAACACTATATTCAATACGGCTTTGACCGCACCACGGTATTTGCCAAACTCACCGACCCCAATACCGATAGCCAAACCATCGCCATCGAAAAAGCCCAAGATGCCAGTACCCAACTTCGCCTGAATCAAAATAGCGTCCTTACCCAAAGTCCGCTTGCCAAGCTATTGCCCACGTTATTATTTGAGCCGATAACCCTCAATAGCCTAGAAACAGGTAGTCAAGCACGGCGTGAAATTTTGGATTGGTTATTGTTTCACGTGGAACAAAACTTTCATCCCACTTGGCTCAAGTACCAAAAAATCCTCAAGCAACGTAATAGCCTGCTCAAGCAAATACCGCATTTCGCCCAAATCAGCCAATGGCAACACCAAGAAATTCAAGCATGGGATAAAGAGTTGGGGCAGTATGCCGAACAAATCCATCAGCTACGTCAACCCACGATAGAGGCTTGGCAACGCCATTTTAGCGAGCAGTTGGCAGTATTTTTGCCCCAATATGCCGATAAATTACGCTTGCGTTATACCGTGGGGTTTGATTCTGCTGTAGGGCTAACTGCGACATTGGCAGAGCGGTTGGGGCAAGATTTGGAGTTGGGTTATACTCGCATGGGCTGTCACCGTGCTGATATTAATGTGATGCTTGATAATACGTCCATTGATGAAAATGGACATTCGCATAAACACAGCTTTCCTGCCACTGATGTGCTATCTCGAGGTGAAAAAAAGCTATTGATGTTATCACTTCGGTTATCGCAATTGCCATTATTAAATTCGGTGGGTAAAGTGCCGTTGGTATTGATTGATGATATCACGGCTGAGTTGGATGATAGGGCATTGGGGTTGTTATTGAGTGGATTAAAACAGGTGGATTCGCAGTTGTTTATTACCAGTTTATCGGCGGATATTGTGCCGAAGCTTGAGGCAATTTGGCAACAAGAAGTTAAATTGTTTCACGTGGAACAAGGCGAGGTCAAAAGTAATGATAGCTGATAATATTGAGAAACAATGGCTTATTTGGGATTATGTCAGCTTATCTTGGTCAGAAATTGGTATCGGTAAAGATGAATTTTCAAGTTATCTACAAAAAATTGAACAATACTATCCCAGTTGGCAAGACATTAAGCCAATTATCAATGATGTTTTACTGTGTTTTGCTCCACAAATACCATTAATGTTTGCCTTCTTTCCGATGATTCCAGATTGGGGTTATAACAAAGATTATTTAACTGAGAAAATACAACAATGGGAAACTAGGTCAAAAATAATGATTTGGTTAAATCCCTTACGATTAATTGGCTACCCTTTAGCTTATCTTATGGCATTAAGTTATATTTATCGCCTAAAAAAGCATTATCAAAAGAAGGTTTTAACTGTTTAATAAGTTGATGCTAAAAGCACGCAATACATGACTTTTTAGCCAAAATTTGTTAAAATAGCCCCTTTCATTTTGCCAAAAAATTCTCGCAAATTATTGCGATTTTTAGCAAGATTTTTTACATTCATTGAATAGTTTTTTGGCAAAAAACGCTTGTTAAACTCATGGAGTTGTCATGTCAGATACCCAATTAGAAAAACCTTTGGACACCACCGCCAACCCACAAGAATATGGCTCAGACAGTATTCGTGTACTCAAAGGCTTGGAAGCCGTGCGTGTGCGTCCTGGTATGTACATCGGCGACACCGATGATGGAACAGGCTTGCACCACATGGTATTTGAAGTGGTGGATAACTCGATTGACGAGGCACTGGCAGGGCATTGTGACGAAATCAACATCGTGATTCACGAAGATGAGTCGGTCAGCGTGCGTGATAATGGTCGTGGTATTCCTGTCGATATTCACCCAGAAGAAGGCGTATCGGCTGCCGAAGTCATTATGACTGTACTTCATGCAGGCGGTAAATTTGATGCCAATAGCTATAAAGTATCAGGCGGTCTGCATGGCGTGGGCGTGTCGGTGGTGAATGCCTTGTCCGAAAAATTGGTGCTAGATATTTGGCGACAAGGGTTTCATTATCAACAAACCTATGCCAATGGTGAGCCACAGACCGATGTGGTCAAACTTGAGCCAACCGACAAAACAGGCACGCAAGTTCGCTTTTATCCCAGTGTGGGCGAAGAAGGTAGTAGTGCTATTTTTAAAGGCGTGACAATTTTTGATTATGAAATTTTAGCCAAACGCTTGCGTGAATTGTCATTTTTGAACTCAGGTGTCCGCATTGTGTTGACCGATGAGCGTGAAGACAAACGCCATGAATTTGAACACGCAGGGGGCTTGTCCGAGTTTGTTAGCTATATCAATGCAGGCAAAACAGGCTTAAACGAAGTGTTCCATTTTAGCAGTGAACAGGCTGATGGCATTGGCGTGGAAGTGGCATTGCAATGGACTGACAGCTATAACGAAAAGGTATTGACCTTTACCAATAACATTCCACAACGGGATGGCGGTACGCATTTATCGGGCTTTCGCTCGGCGTTGACTCGTGCGTTAAATAGCTATATGGATAGCGAAAATATTGCCAAAAAAGAAAAAATCCAAGTATCGGGCGATGATGCTCGTGAAGGGTTGACGGCGATTGTATCGGTGAAAGTGCCAGACCCTAAATTTTCAAGCCAAACCAAAGATAAATTGGTGTCAAGTGAAGTCAAATCGGCAGTCGAATCTGCGATGCACGATAAATTTAACGATTATTTACTGGAAAACCCCAACGCAGCCAAAGCCATCGCAGGCAAAATCATTGATGCCGCTCGTGCTAGAGAGGCGGCTCGCAAAGCCCGTGAATTAACACGCCGTAAAACTTCACTCGATATCGCAGGTTTACCCGGTAAATTGGCGGATTGCCAAGAAAAAGACCCTGCTTTATCAGAGTTATACATTGTGGAAGGGGACTCAGCAGGCGGTTCTGCCAAACAAGGGCGTAGCCGTAAAACCCAAGCGATTTTACCACTCAAAGGTAAAATCTTGAATGTGGAACGTGCCAGATTTGACAAAATGTTATCGTCACAAGAGGTCGGCACGCTGATTACCGCCCTTGGTACAGGCATTGGGAAAGATGAGTATAACCCAGATAAACTCCGTTATCACAAAATCATCATTATGACCGATGCGGACGTGGATGGCTCGCATATTCGTACTTTGTTGTTGACGTTTTTCTTCCGTCAAACCCCAGAATTGTTGGAACGTGGGCATATTTATATCGCCCAGCCACCGCTGTATAAAGTCAAAAAAGGTCGTCAAGAATTGTATGTCAAAGACGATGAGGCATTAAAAGCTTATCTATTGTCTTCTACCATTGACGAAACCCAATTACACTTGTCCGAAGGCACACCAGCGGTGACAGGCAAAGCCCTAGAAACTTTGCTCAATGACTATAACCAAACCCAAGTGGTAAAAAATCGCTTGCAAATCAAGTACCCAGCCAGTGTGCTTGACGCATTGGCACGCATTGACAAACTCAGCATGGATAATCTTGGCGACCATGCCCAAATGCAAGCATGGACGGACAAGCTATCTACGCAACTGCTCGCCACTGCCAAAGCCCTTAAGCCCACCGTTGAGTTAGAAACCTTGCAACGCCAAGAGGGTGATAAGTCGGTGGATTATTATTTGCCACGAGTGACTATTCATGTACATCAGTTACCGCATTCGTATTTGCTAGATACCGCCTTTGTTAATTCTGGCGAATATGCTCGCTTGCACCGTTTGACAGGGCAGTGGAAAGATGTATTCTCTGACAGTGCTTATATTGCCAAAGGGGACAAAAAACTGCCAATTCCTGACATGGATTATTTATGGCAATTTATTATGAGTGATGCACGCCGTGGCTTGGCGATTCAGCGTTATAAAGGGTTGGGCGAGATGAATGCCGACCAATTATGGGAAACCACGATGGACCCAGAAAACCGCCATATGCTACAAGTGACCATTGAAGATGCGATTGCGGCTGACCATTTATTCACTTGTTTGATGGGGGATGACGTTGAGCCAAGACGTGCCTTTATCGAAGAAAATGCGTTAAGTGTGACGAATTTGGATATTTAAGCAGGCTATCGTCAGAAGATGATTTTATAGGGGCGTATGGCATACGTCCCTTATTTTTTAGCATTATTTTGCCTAAAAAAAACAGGCAGATATTGCGAATTGAGTGTAATGCAAAATCGCATTATAATATCATTAACTATTTGATATAAAAGGTGAGCGATGGCAACGTTAAATATCCGTATTGACGATGACATTAAACATAAAGCTTGTTTGGTGCTTGATGAAATGAATGTTAGTCAAAGTGATGCAGTTCGTGTGTTTTTTGAATATATTGCAACCTATCGCCAATTACCAATTAAAACATTGGTGGTTGATAATGATGATGATTTGATTGATATGGTTAAGCATCGTCTAAAAAATCCCGAGCCGAGCTTTGAGGTGGATTTAGATGCCTTGTGATGAATCAGTTTGTTATAAAATCCATTTTACCAAAACCTCACTCAAGGAATTTCAAAAACTTGGGGCGACCGTTAAAGAACAATTCAAAAAAAAGCTAAAATCTTTACAGGCAAATCCTCACGTTGATTCAGCACGGTTATCCGATGAGTTGGCAGGGTGCTATAAAATCAAACTGCGGGCTTCTGGCTATCGGCTGGTTTATCAAGTTAAAGATGACAGGTTAATTATCATTGTGATTGGTGTAGATAAACGTCAAAGTGTGTATGATAAAATGCTAAAACGTTTGCCAGTGGAAGTTGATGATACGCTTCAATAAAAAAATTGCTGTAGCTTCCTTATTAAAAAATTTTCTTTAAAAACGGTACTTTATAATGATATCTTTATTGCTTTTAGCATTGGCTTTATCCATGGACGCCTTTGCGGTATCCATTGGGCTAGGGGCAAAACACCGTCAATATACCTTCAAAATTGCCTTGATGGCAGGGCTATATTTTGGGGTGTTTCAAGGGGTAATGCCTCTCATCGGCTATCTTGGTGGACGCTCGGTATTGGGCTTTATTGAACACTTAGCACCTTATATTGCTTGTGTAATTTTATTGGGCTTGGGCGGTAAAATGCTGTATGAAGCCCTACAATATGATGACGAGGATGAGGGAGAAAATACGCCTCACAGCGATGCGTTAGACATTGCCAATACAGCAGAATTAACATTAACCCAAAAAACCATGACCACCCTTGCGATTGCCACCAGTATTGATGCGATGGCGGCAGGGTTTACCTTGAATTTAATTGAAGTTAATGCCTTTTTATCCTGTGCCGTGATTGCGGTGGTAACAGGGATTTTTAGCTTTGCAGGGGTATATTTGGGCAAACAATCAGGAACATGGCTTGAAAGCAAAGCCGAGATTTTTGGCGGATTGGTGCTGATGGGTATTGGGATAAAAATGGTATTGTTTTAAAACTTTACCCACAAACAAAAAAGGCTTTTCGTTACTGAAAAGCCTTTTTATTAATTGCTCAATTAGTGCTTGTTCAATGAACTAACGTTGAATACGATACCACGCATCACGAGCGGCTAGGCGAGCTTCATCCCAAGTCAAACGTGAGTTGCCTTTAAAGCGTTCCCAATCGTTGCGTAATTCAGTTTCAACACTTTCAAAGTCATTGGCAGTGGTGAAGTGGTTTTTTGCACGATAGCCATAGTCATACGCTGAGCGATAATCTGTGTCATAGTCGTAAGTTTTATTGTAGTAAGTCGTGGTAGTGTAGTTGCTACGCCAGTAGTTGTCTTCTTCAGTGTTGCCCTCAAGGGTATTAGCAATGGCATTGCCTGTAGCAGCCCCTGCAACCGCACCGATTGCACCACCGACCAATGAACCAACTGGACCACCCACTGCACCGATGGTTGCACCTGTTACTGCACCTGCTGTCATACCTGTACCACTAGCGACTGGGTTGGCTTCTTTGCGTTGTTCGCCTGCTTGAGTTGGGTTGACCGCTTCGCCGACTTCATGTCCTGCTGCACCGCCAGTAACTGCACCGATAGCACCGCCGACCAGTGTACCGACTGGACCTGCGACTGAACCAATCGCTGCACCTGCTGCTGCACCGCCTAACGCCCCTGTGCCACTAGCCACTGGGTGTGGTTTTTCATAAGCATCTTCGGATGTGGTTGGGTTCACCATTTCGCCTGCTTCATGACCTGCTTTACTACCAGCCACTGCACCGATTGCACCACCAACCAATGTACCGACTGGACCTGCGACTGAACCCACGGCTGCACCTGCTGCCGCACCACCCAAAGCCCCTGTACCTGTGGCAATTGGATGACCTTTTTCTTCGCCTTCCGCATATACACGAGTGCGAGGGGTATAGTGACGACCAGACAATTTGGCATCAGTTTTATCCCAACCATCACGAATCGCTTCTTTGGCTTCCTCCCATGCAAGGCGTGAGCCACCTTTAACTTCATTCCAACTACGCTCAAGCTCTGCTTCAACGCTGTCAAACGTTGTACCTACTGGGTATTTGGCACGATTGGCATAGCCCACTGCATACGCAGGTTGATAGTCTGTGTTATAGTCATAGCCATCTTTATAATAAGTGGTTTGAGAATAAGTATCGTGCCAGTAGGTATCTTCCACGGTTGGGTCAATTGCTTCACCTGCTGCATGACCTGCTGCACCGCCTGCAATCGCCCCAATCGCTCCACCAATCAGCATTCCTAATGGACCACCAATTGCACCAATTGCTGCCCCTGCAGCTGCACCACCCATCCCACCTAATGCTGTACCCACTGGATGTGAGCCTGGTTCACCAGTAATTGGGTCAAGATTTAGATTTTCGTTGTTAATTGAATCTACCATGATTATTTCCTCATAAATTGTTAATAAAAACTAAATTTTAACTTTATATTTGATGTTAAAATTTAGCTGGGTTTGTATAAAAATATCAAATTTAACAATAACATACGCAAACTAAAATTTTCCTTGTTATACGTTTTTGACTGTTATTGCTGAATGTTTTTCCATAATACCCAAAAAAATTTCTCAGTCTGTTAGCGATTGAGCATCGTTATGTTGTATTTAGTAAAAAAGTCATCACCAATTTGCTTGTTAAGTAACAAGCTGATGGGTTCTGTGAAAAAATTGGTACACTTTGCAACCGTGTTTTGATTTGATTGAGCATGGATTGATATGCCCTCAAAACAAAATAGGGTAATTGTCGCTAGAAATTGCTACAATAATCACCATTATTTTTTATCATTCTTTATCTAATTATCCAACGTCAGAGGGTGTTATGTCACAGCAAAACAATATATCAGAGCCAACCAGTGTGATTAAACAAGATAGGGTATTAATCTTGGATTTCGGCTCGCAATATAGCCAACTTATCGCTCGCCGTGTGCGTGAAGCAGGGGTATTCTGCGAAATGTATCCGTATGACATTGATGCCGAGCGTATCAAGGCATTTGGAGCAAAAGGCGTGATTTTGTCAGGCGGGCCAGAAAGCGTGCATGCCGAAAATAGCCCCAAAATTAACGAAGCGGTGTTTGAACTAAACGTGCCTGTATTGGGCATTTGCTATGGTATGCAGGCGATGGCAGAACGTTTTGGTGGCAAAGTCGAATCAAGCGACCATCAAGAGTTTGGTTCGGCAACAGTGAATGTAGCCGACAATGCCAGCCAATTGCTTAACAATATCGAAGATGAGCCAAGTAAACTCCACGTTTGGATGAGCCACGGTGATAAAGTCGTCAAATTACCTGAAGGCTTTATCACCACTGCCAGTACGCCAAGCTGTCCGATTGCGGGTATGGCAAATGATGATAAAAAATACTATGGCTTACAATTTCACCCAGAAGTCACTCATAGTCTACAAGGTGAAGCGATTTTGGGGCGTTTTGTCCATCAAATCTGTGGCTGTGGCAATGTGTGGACACCAGACAACATCATTGATATGCGTGTCGCTCAACTCAAAGAGCAAATCGGTGATGAGCAAGTATTGCTTGGCTTATCTGGCGGTGTGGATAGCTCAGTGGTGGCGGCGTTATTGCATAAAGCCATTGGCGACCAACTGACCTGTGTGTTTGTCGATAATGGCTTGCTCCGCTTGCATGAAGGCGACCAAGTGATGCAGATTTTTGCCGAAAATATGGGTGTCAAAGTGATTCGTGTCGATGCCGAAGACCGCTTTTTGACCGCTTTGGCAGGTGTCAGCGACCCAGAAGCCAAACGCAAAATCATTGGCAAAACCTTTATTGATGTATTTTCCGATACCGCTCGTGAACTTACCGAACAAGGTAGTGATGGCAAAGGTATTCAATTTTTGGCACAAGGTACGATTTATCCAGACGTGATTGAATCTGCCAAAAGCCACCAAGGTAAAGCCCATGTTATCAAGTCGCACCACAATGTTGGTGGGTTGCCAGATGATTTACAGTTTAAGTTGGTTGAGCCATTACGTGATTTGTTTAAAGATGAAGTGCGAAAACTTGGTACGACATTAGGTCTACCACATAAAATGATTTATCGCCATCCGTTCCCCGGTCCGGGGTTGGGCGTGCGTATCTTGGGTGAAGTCAAAAAAGAATATGCCGATATTTTGCGTCTTGCCGATGCTATCTTTATGCAAGAGTTAGAAAAATCAGGCTGGTATGACAAAACTGCCCAAGCCTTTGCGGTATTCCAACCTATCAAGTCTGTGGGTGTGGTCGGTGATGGCAGACGCTATGCGTGGGTGATTGCGTTGCGTGCGGTAGAAACCATTGACTTTATGACCGCACGTTTTGCCCATTTGCCGTATGATTTGATTGAAACCGTATCAAACCGTATTATGAACGAAATCAAAGATGTATCTCGTGTGACCTACGATGTATCGAGCAAACCACCTGCAACGATTGAGTGGGAATAAAAGTTTTACAACCCCTATCAAACAAAGCCCCTTCTTTATTAAAGAGGGGGTTGGGGGAGATTAACATTGATACAGCCAGTCATTAGCTTAAACAAATACCAATAATGGTCTTGTATTTATCCCAAGTGACAGGAATCACATACGAACGTTTATCTCTCGGCAAATAAGTCGTAGAGGGCGCACCATCGACAATGATGGGTGGCGAAATGATAAATTCCGAACCAAACTCACGGCGAGCATTACCAGCGATGGTATTGGCAATTTCACCAACCAAATCCTTTAATAAACGAATGGAGTTATCAGGCTCACCCATGGTATGCAAAATATTACGAAGCATTGGGGTTTCGGAGCTAACATATACACAGCCCTCAAGTGGGCCTGTAATACTGATAATCCCACTAAAATCATAGGCTAAGGGGCGTTCATTATCGTGGATATAAGGCGTATCCACCATGGCATCGTTGCTATTGATTTGTTTAAAAAAATTAGTCACCGAATCAATAAATACCTGTAGTCTTTCAGCTTTCATGAATATTCTCGATTTATTTAGACTTTTTAGGAAATATAAGCAAATTATATAATATTACGAAAAAAATCACATCTACACCACTGCATTTTATGAAATACGTGGTGATATTTTATATGGGTTAAGTCGTCTATGCGTATCCCATGATACGCAATATCATTAAGATTTTTGTAAATATACAACAATGGCTGCTTGCTTGCTTTTCCATTCCAGTGGAATCACAAACGCATGGCTATCACTGGGCAACATCACACTGTCTGGCTGACCCTTAAATACAAAGGGTACAGAGATATTAAACTCCTGCCCAAACTCACTACGAGCGTTACCTGCCACGGTATTAGCGACTTCACCGACCAAATCTACCAAGTTGCGTTCACTATCATCAGACTCTTGCATGGTTGTCAGCATTTGCTTAAGTAAATCGCTCGGGGCAGTGAAGTAGACCAACCCTTTATTATTACCTGTGATGCCAATTACCCCAGTATAATCACTGATTAAAGGGTCATGGGTTTCTTTTAGATAAGGTGTGGCGATGGTGATTTCTTCATCGTGAAGTTGACTAAAATATCGGGCGACACCATCAATGAATACTTGGAATTTTTTTTCGGGTATCATAAGTCACTCACCAATTCGCTCAACGCATCACCAAGTTCTTCCTCTGAGAAAGGTTTGGTCAAAAATCCACTTGCACCTAGCTCTAGGGCTTTGATACCTGTGGCTTTATCTGACAGTGCAGATACCACTAGAATCAAGACATTGGGGTCTTTCTCGACCAACTTTTCGATACATTCCAAACCATCCATCTGAGGCATGGTCAAATCCATGGTAACAACCGATGGGCGATGCAAATCAAATTTTTCGAGGGCTTCTTCGCCGTTACTGGCAGTGGCAACCAAGATAAACTGATCAGAGTTATAAATACGCTGAATGCGATTACGAATAATATTAGAGTCGTCAACAATCATTAAACGGTGCATAGATGTCATTATCCTTATAAATTAAACAGTTATTATTCGGCATTTGGATCTTTTGGGATTTTTAGGGTAAAGCGAGTGAATAACCCTTCTTTGGTATCTACGCCCAAATGTCCTTGTAGTGATTGAATATGCTCTTTAACAATATCCATTCCAACACCTCGCCCCGAGTCTTCATCTGCATGAGTTTGGGTACTAAATCCTGATTTGAATAATAAGCCAGTCAGTTTTTGTTTGCTCCAGTTAGCAACATCATTGGCATCAAAGCCCATTTCAATGGCTTTTTTCTGAATTGCCCCAAAATCTAAGCCACGCCCATCATCTTCAATGGTTAGTTTATAAGATTCACCCAATTCAATTAAGCTCAAGCCAACACGACCTTCAGCAGGTTTCCCTTGGCTGATGCGTTGTTCTGGCGTTTCGATACCATGAACCACAGCATTTCGCACTAGTTGAATGACGATTTCTTTAAGTGTGGTTTCAAGCTGGTGCGGTAATGGGATTTCATTAAAACCAGTCGCTTTTAGGCTGACTTGCTTTTGTTGGCGAGTGGCGATATTTTGGGCAAACTGCTCATAAAATTCATTGAGTCCTGTTTGTTGTGGTGTTATCAGGTTTATTGGCTGAATGGTAGCACCTGTACTGGCAGGAGCAAGCGGTGCAACACCTGCTAGACCTGCGGTATTTTGGTTGATACGGCGACCCAATGCTTCAATGGTATTAGATAGGTTTAGCAGTTCATCCAAGTGAATGGTCAGTGGTAAGAAGTCATTGCCTGATAGTTTGCCTTTACCTTGTAGCCCTTTGAGTTTTTCTTCAAAGTTTGAGGCGATTGAGGTAAAGCTATGTAAGTTCAGTGCCGATGCCTCACCTTTTAGGCTGTGCATGATGCGATACATGCGAGTCAGTTTATCTTCAAGCTCACCTTGCGAACTACCTGATGTTTTTAAAACGTCATTGATTTTAGTGATGTTTTGTTTGGTGTTAGTGATAAAGTCTTGAATGATAGCTGGGCTTACATTTAAGATAGTGGTTAACATCTCAATCTGCAAGTCATTTTGAGCCCGTTCGTGTTCAAGACGTTGTTCAAGGCGAACTTGGTGGGTGACGTCTTGTACGTTGACCAAGATTTTATCAATTTGACTATCTTGATAAACACGTGAAAACTTAAAGTCAAGGTAGCGGTTATTACTAATGCCTTGCTCTTCATCATGGAGCATAACTTTTTTCAGCGGATTTAAGTCATCCACCAATTTTTCTTTTACACGTGGGTTGTACAGCTGTTTAACAAAGCCTTCGGTGGTTTCAAGGTCTTTGTCGGATACACGGTTTTTGAGGACACGGGTCAAGTTTTGACCAGCAATTTTATTATCCCCTAAGATTTTAGCAAGCTGGGCTGAGTATTGGTTACCGATATTTAATTCTTTATCGAGAAGGAACAGACCTGTGCCAACGTTTGCCATAATATCAGCGGTTTCTTGTTGGGCGGCAATGGCTTGGGCGTCAGCATCACGTAAACGGCGTAGGAAGAAGAAGATGAAAATCGCAAAGTAGCCCAAAATCGCAGCCACCCCAATCAACTGTACCATACGGATGCTGTTGGCTTGGTTTTCGGCTTTCTCATAAACAGAGTCTGTTAATTTTGCTAGTGAATCATTCATTGCCAAACTGGAGGTTTTGGCTTGCTCCCCTGCGACTGATAGGGCAGTCGATGAGTCTGCTTCGATGTTATTAGCCACTTTTAGGTAATCTTCAACCTTGGGTTTTAGTTGAAGCCATTGGTCTTTGGTTTCTTTTAAGTGAGGTAAAATACTAGGGTCACTTACCGCCCCTGTGTAGATGGTATGCCCATCTTTATCCACAATCTTACCATCAGTTTCTAGACCTTTAATTACTTCATCAATGCTTTGGCTATTTTCTTTTAGGCGTTTAAGTACCGTTGTCATGTGGGGCGATGTAATATCTTCACCATAGCTGTTTTGCATGTCGAAGATATCTTTAATGACTAATTGAGCATCGTTTGCAACCCTATTCGATGTATTAATCAAGGCGGTATTTTGTTGCAAAATATTGGAAGCATAGAAGGTATAAGCCAACAATGCACCAATCAATGATAAGAATAATGCAATTGAAATAATCAGTGAGCGATAGCGACCACCCATATTGTTGGTTTTATCATTGGCTTTAGTCGAAGTTTTTTGGGTCGCCAATGTTGTTGTTTTGGTGTCAGTAGGCGACACGTTTTTTTTTGACAGACTAGGGAAAGCCATAATAAGCATCCTTTAATAAGATATAAAAATATAAAGATTAGTGTTTAAACAGTCAATTATCGTAGTTCAAATTAGAAATCAGACTGATTTTGTAAGGGCGTATTGTATACACTCAGAATGTCGAAAGATTATTGCTAATTTAAATGGCTATAAGTAACGAAACAAAATTATCTTACAATATTCAATCTTATAGCGTGGGTTATCGAAGCGTAACCCACGGAAAATCAGATTGTAATTTGAATTTATTCAGTTACTTATAACATGAGTTATATCAAAATTCACAGTGAAGTTATTTTTTTGGGCTGTTACCAAACCAATGACTATAGATTTTATCATAAGTGCCATCTGCCTTGATATCCGCTAGACCTTTGTTAATCTTACCACTGAGTTCACTATTGCCTTTTTTCATCGCATACCCGATGCCGTCATTACCTGTTTCAGTAGGGGTGTTATTCACAGGAAATTCAATCTCTTTAAAGGTCTTCGTAGTTTGCTTAATTATTTGCTGTAAATGGTAGTTAAGCACTAATTTATCGTCTAACACACCTATAACTTCACCTGATAATAAACCTTTAATTGCTAAGTAAGTAGATTCATATTCAATGACATCTTGAGTATTAGTTGTATGTTTCTCTAACTCAGCTTTCCATGTTGAACCTTTAATGATGCCTATTTTTTGACCCTTGATATCTGCTAAAGTTTCTATTGGGGTTTGTGTTAGGACTACTATAACCATTGAAGAAATAACAAAACTATCCGACATGGTAAATTTTTGTTTGCGTTCTTTGTTTATACCAACACCTGAGCCAACAATATCATAACTATCACTATTTAAACCATCAAAAATACCATTCCAGTCACGAGGAATGACATTAACGTCAAACCCTTGTTTTTTCCCAATAGCTTTTAATATATCAATATTAAATCCTGTGGCTTGACCTTTTTCGTCCTTGAATGCAAAGGGTGGGTAAGTAGCGTCAACTGCCATTGTATAAGTCTGTAAGGGTGCTACAGTTGTATCGGATTTGGAAGCAACTGGTGTGGTAGCTGTTACTTCAGACTGGTTGAGGGTATTTGTTTGATTTTGTCTATCACAGCCTATAATCACCATACCCAAACATAATATTGTGCCAAAAAAACTTAATTTCATCATTTTCATCTACACCTTATGATTAACTAAAACTAATAAAAATAGCCCACAAATATTTGCTTATATTTAAAATAAGACCATTAGATTATTATTTTATTCATAACCTATAACAACATTTGGTCTGCTAGTTTATATTAATCATAGTATAAATAAATACATTAAGCCAACAATTCGGTAACAATTTTATAAATAAAGACGAAAAATTGGCTAATACTTATAAGTAACTGAACAATATTAAATTATAATTTCATTAACCCCCTCTAACTCCCCTTTAACAGGGGGAGAACCGCTCCCTCCCCTGCTAAGGGGAGGGCTGGGGTGGGGTCATAAGTATTGGTATTTAATTTTGTTTCATTACTTATAAGAATAAGTTTGGTAATGAATTATCTAGTTTTTCGTGGTTGAGGCACTGCTAGACGCTGATGTACTTATCGTTTTATCACCAAACCATTTGGCATAAATTTTATCATAAGTCCCATCTTGCTTGATGTTATCTAAGCCCTGATTGACTTTATCTACCAAATCTTTCCTACCTTTTTTGATTGCAAAGCCCACCATATCTGATTCGGTAGTTGGTAGTTTCATTTGCTTGATTTTTGAGGTGTCAGTAACACTTTTCAACTGCTTACCCAAATAGTTTAATACATTGAGGTCTTCACAAACGGCATCAGCTTTACCATTGACTACGGCTTGATAGGCTAAAAAGTTACTTTTAAACTCAATAATATTTTCAGGGGCAATGCCATTTTCTTTGAGAACGTCACTGGCGTATGACCCTGTTTGTACAGCAATTTTTTTGGCTTTAAGCTGGTCAAATGAGGTGATATCAGGGTCTTTATAAGCAATAACAATGGAGGATTCAATATAGGGTTTGCTAAAATCCATGGTTGCTTGGCGTTCTGCATTGATGCTGACAGCAGAGCCAACCAAATCAAATTTACCAGCATTTAAATCATCAAAAATATTATCCCAACGATCGCCAATGATATTGATACGAAAACCTTGGTTTTCGCCAATGGCATCTAAGATATCTTTGTCAAAACCAATAATATTACCTTTTTCATCCTTAAAGGCAAAGGGTGCAAAATTAGCATCTACTGCGACAACATAGGTTTGTGCATTTGCAGGAAGTTTTGAAGCAGTAACTGTTGCATTGTTTGTTGAAGTGGTACTGGCGACCGTACTGCCCGTTGTAGTTGGGGCAGATGTTTGTGATGATTTATCACAGCCGACCATTGCTAAAGATATGCACATCATGGTGCTAAGAAGTTTTAATTCCATTGCTATTCCCTTTTAATGAATGGGGATTAAGTTATTGATATACTAAATAAAATAATTTGTTTTTGTTTGGTAAATAAGGATTATTATTTTATTTAATATTGTTGTTTAATCATAATGCAAATTGACACAATAAGCCAATCATTCAGCAACAATTTTAGCAATAAATGGATAAAATTGTCCAAAAATTGCCTAAAAGGAATATTAGACCAAACCCACTTGCGATACCCAACAATTTGGATGGTTTATATTGGGTGTCATTCTTCTACCCAACCTACCAATGATATTTTTGCGTAAGTCCTAATTTAGTTTTTTGCAGTCGAGGCACTGCTAGACGCAGATATAATCACCGCATTATTACCAAACCATTTGGCATAAATTTTATCATACATGCCATTTTGCTTGATATTATCTAAGCCTTTATTGACCTTATCTACCAAGTCTTTCCTACCTTTTTTGATGGCAAAGCCAACGAGGTCTGTTTCGGTAACGGGTGGTCGGATATGCTTGACTTGTGAGGTGTCTGCAAGGCTTTTTAATTGTTTGGTTGAATAATCAATCACGTTCACATCATCACACACGGCATCTGTCTTGCCAGTTAGCATGGCTTGATACGCCAAAAAGCCTGTTTTAAACTCAATCATGTTTTCAGGGTTGATACCATTTTTTTTGAGAATATCAATCGAGTACGCTCCTTTTTGTACAGCAATTTTTTTGGTTTTAAGCTGAACAAATGAAGTAATGGCAGGGTTTTTATAAGCGATGGCGATATAAGACTCGATATAAGGTTTGCTAAAATCCATGGTGGTTTGGCGTTCTGGGGTAATGGTCACTGCAGAGCCAACCAAGTCAAATTTGTTAACATTTAAATTGGTAAAGATATTATCCCAAATACTCCCAACCGCATTGACACGAAAGCCTTGGTTTTCACCAATGGCATCTAAAATATCTTTATCAAAACCAATCACATTGCCTTTTTCATCATTGAGAGCAAAAGGAGCATAATTGGCATCGACTCCGACAACATAGGTTTGGGCATCGGCAGGGAGTTTTGAAGGTGTGGCGGTATCTGTCGTTGGAGGGGCAGTGGCTTGGCTTTGGGGTTGTTTATCACACCCTACCAAAGCAAGGCTGGATAGTAATAAGGTGATGAATAATTTATTTTTCATGCGAATGCCCTTAGTGCTTAGTTTTTATTCTAACTATCGTTATCGTATGTGGTAACAGATATAGTGAGTTAAATCAAAAACAAGACTTTAAATTTTTAGGCGTATACACTACGTCCCTAGTATCTTATTTGTAGTTTAAACCACTATAATACGCTACATACCATGTAGTTTTTATGAAACTGTTATTATTATTTGAACATATATTATACTAAGAATTATATTAGATATCTTTTTTGAAAAATAATGTGATGAATATGTAACTTTAGATAGTGTTTGTGTTAAAAATAATTACTTGAATGATATCATCAGTTACGCTTTGTTATGTTGGGCGTATGCAATACGCCCCTACAAATCTGTTTTATTTAATTTAAGCAATTATCACTGTTTTGCTTTTAGCATTGCCATGATAATCATCGCAAACAACACGCTAAAAAATGCCAAGCTCAACTGTGGAATACTAAAACCTAAAAATGTCCAGTCAATCACCGCACATTCCCCAGAACCACGGAATACTTCGGTAAATACTTGAGCAATCGGCAAAGTATCCATCCAATAATCTAAGCCCGGCCCACAAGAGGGTACTTGGTCGGGTGGTAAATGCTGAATCCAAATATGGCGAATCGCCACCCCAATCGACCACAGCATACCGAGCATCGCACCACCCATCAAAGCAAGTCTGGCTTTGATATTTTTGGGGTTAAAAATAAACGCAATAAGGGCGAAAATTCCCATGATAATCAAGCCCACACGCTGAAAAATACATAGTGGGCAAGGGTCAAGCTTTTCTACCCCTTGTAAATAAAAATACGCAAATGCCATACCGATAATGCTACCAAGGCTTAACAGTCCTGCCAGTCCACGAAAACTGGTCAGACGTTGAAATACAGATGGATTCATAATATACCTAATTTAACAATTCATTCTTATTAGTATAATGCTATTTTTTAGACTTTTTAATCATTTTTTGTTAGCGATATTGTTGCACGAATTGATAAAAGTCCATGCTGTCTTGTTGCTCTAAGGTGGTCTGCTCCGTTATGGAATTTTCGGCAAGGGATTGATAAAACGCCTGTTTTTCTTCGCTTAATGCTTGATTGCGTAATAAATTGGCGTGTTGTTCTGCCAATGCTTTACCTAATTTCCATGCACTGCCATAACGCTCCGTATCTGCCAATACTTGAGCGGATAGGGTGAAGTTAGGGTTTTGGGCTTTACCTAGCATCAGCGTCAAAGCGGTGCGGTAATCATTGCCACCATAAACTTCATCTAACACATCTGCTAACGGACGCATTTGGCTCAAATGGGTGGTCAGCCAGTCGTTCAAGCGAACATCGCCTGAGGCGGTTTGAATTGTAATATTTGGCTCTCGACCATGATTGACGATGATTTCTTGATTGGTGGCAAGCAAGGCTTCTTCGGCTGGTAATAACTCAGGGCTATCACTTAGCAAGCAATACAATGCCACAATTTCCATAAAGCACGCACTGGATAAGCGAATGCCAATGTCGCTATATGGGTCAAGGTCAATCGCTCGAAACTCAATGTACGCAATGCCTCGATTTGCCAATGCCTCACTCGGAGCTTCATCAGGCAGGGTCACTTGTTTGGGACGAATGGGGCTATAGTATTCGTTTTCGATTTGTAAAATATGGTCATTGATTTGAATGGGATTGCCGTCTTTATCATCCACGCCTAATGCTTGAAAGCTGGCATTCGGCGTGTGAATGGCTTGACGTAAGCCTTGGATATATTCAGCCAAATCGTTATAACGAATGTCAAGGTCATCTTGGACGCTATTTTGGTAACCCAATTTCCCCATCCGCAAGGACGTGGCATAGGGTAAGTAATAGGTAGTGGGGTTGAGTGGCTGTAAATGGTGATTTCGACCACTTAAAAAACAGGCACATACCGCAGGACTTGCCCCCAATAAATATAACACCAAACTATTTAGACGCTTAAAATTACGAATTAGCCCCAAATATTTGGCATTTTTAAAGTCAGTCAGTGATTGGGTATCCCCCAGTTGTTGTTGCCAAGTGCTAAACAGCATATCGCCAAACGATAAATTATAATGTAATCCAGCAATCGTCTGCATCCGCCGACCATAACGAATGCCTAGCCCATGTCGATATAAAGTTTTTAGGCGACCTGTATTGGACGTGCCATAATCCGCCAAAACAATGGATTCCTCATCAGACGACATCATACAGGGCATTGACAATCCCCACAATAATTCATCATTTTCTAATGACTGCTGTACCACGATATGTAGCTCACGCAACATCGCAAGGGCTTGTTTGGTGGTCGGTTTCGGCTCGGTAATCAGCTCTAGCAGGCTTTCAGCATAATCTGTGGTGATATAAGGGTGGGTCAGTTTTGAGCCGAGCTTGCTAGGGTGAGGGGTATCAGCAAGAAAGCCTTTGGGATTCATGCGAAGCCCTTCTTTTTCAATCCCTCGCAACATACCGTCTAACACCTTGGCGGATAGCCATGCAGGTGGGGTAAATTGTCCAAATGTGGGCGTAGGGGTAGGTTGGGCGTGCAAGGTCATAAGTTATCCACAGTCTATTCACTTTTTATTATGATATCGCATTGGCGATACTTAGGATAAATTATGACATCAAATGGCTTTAAAAACTAATTAAAAATCGTAAAGCGTCTGATTGGGTGGTCAAAATACGGTAAAGGGTAAATTTGCTAATTTAGAGAATAAAAAAACGCCCATAGAAGGAGGTGCTATGGGCGTGGTAAAACATTTAACTAATTATTTGCATCGTGAAGAATTAAGAGAAGTCTAATTCAGTTTCAAACGATTTAAGTTCATGGCGAGCCATGGCAAGATTTGATTTTTGACGGTCAAGAACCAAGTACAAGAATAGGTTTTCGTTACGTACTAAAGGACGCAGTAAGTGGTATTGACCGCTTAAAGTAATTAGGATATCTTCGATATGGTCTTTTAAGCCCAATGCTTTAGCAGTTTTACGTTTTGCACGTACCACTTCGGTGTTACCAGCAGCAGCAACTTCAAGGTCAAGACCAGTACCGATAGCAGCTAGAGAAAGACCTGACTCACTGTCAACCAAGGCAGCAGCGATAAAACCGTCAATATTATTTAATGCGTCTAATGATAATTTAGCCATGATAAGCTCCATTTATTTAAGTTTTATTAAATAAATTACTTACTAATAATTCATTGACTAACAAACTTTTTAATAACTAAAAAAGTAATTAGTAAAGAATAAATTAATGCAATTTATTGATTTAACAAGATAATCATTTTATTTGTTTTAGATTAATCTTGTTGGTTTTATTATTAACGATTTTATGATTTTTGGCAAAGTGATTCAGATAAACGTTAGTAATTAAAGGATAAATATAATTAAGGACTGTGAGTCTAGGATAAAGGATACTTTTATCAAAAAATAATAAAAGTATTTATTCTTTCAGTCGAGCCTTTACCTAAACGGGGCGATTAAATCGAAAATGACGAGCCACAGCCACAAGTGGTGGTGGCATTGGGGTTATCCACGATAAAGCGTGAGCCTTCTAGCCCCTCGACATAATCGATGGTGGAGCCGTTAATGTATTGATAGCTTAAGCTATCCACGACCAGTGCAACATCGCCATTATTAAATTGGGCATCATCGTCATCAAGGCTTTCTGCGAAGTTGAAGTTGTATGAAAATCCCGAACAGCCACCGCCTGTGACGTACACTCGTAGCATAAGGTCGTTGTTGCCTTCGGATTCTCGCAGTTTGCGGACTTTGTTGGCGGCATTGTCGGTGAGGGTCATGGTGTCAGACATGGTTTTTCCTTGGTATGATTTTATACTTTTTGCAAAATAGTTTTGCTTTATTATGGGGTGATTGAATTATACTATCAAGATTTTTATCAATAAAAAAATGCGAGGAAATGGTGAAAATTATTTGGCACTATGTAAAAACGATGACTTTAGTAAAAAGGTGCGTAAAACGCACCCTACACCCTAATAAAAATCCAGAGAAATCAAAATGATTGAATTAAAAAACGCCAGTGTCCGCCGTGATGGGCGAGTGTTATTTGCGGACGTAAATTTACAAATCCACCCAACATGGAAAATCGGCTTAACAGGCAACAACGGTACAGGCAAATCCTCATTTTTTGCCGTCTTGCTAGGTGAACTGCACTTAGACACAGGCGAGATGAACTTGCCGTCATCGTGGCATATCGGACACATGGCTCAAGAAATCGAATCTACCGAGCAATCCGCCATTGATTTTGTGCTAAGTGGCGACAAAGTTTGGTTTGAGTTAAATCACAAAATCAACAACCACGACAACATTAGCGAAACCGAACTCGCCCATATCCACGCCCAATTTGACGATATCAACGGCTACAGCATTCCGTCCAAAGCCTCGCAAATCATGGCAGGGCTTGGCTTTAGCCGTGAGCAAGAGGACAAACCAGTCGCCAGTTTTTCGGGCGGTTGGCGGATGCGGTTAAACCTTGCCAAAACATTGATGAGCCGAGCCGATTTATTGCTACTCGATGAGCCGACCAATCACTTGGATTTGGATGCGATTTTGTGGCTTGAGGACTGGCTCAAGGCGTATGACGGCACGTTGCTGATGATTTCGCATGACCAAGCGTTTTTGGATGCGGTCGTGGGGAATATTCTGCACATCGAAAACAACCGTATGACCCTTTATACAGGCAATTACAGCACCTTTGTCCGCACTCGTAGCGAACGCCTTGCCCAACAGCAACAGCAATTTGAAAAACAACAAGCGACCAAAGCCCACCTTGAGGATTTTATCCGCCGTTTTAAAGCCAAAGCCAGTAAAGCCAAACAAGCCCAAAGCCGTGTCAAACAGCTTGAACGCATGACCGAACTTGCCCCTGTGATGGCGGATAATCCGTTCCAGTTTCGCTTTAAACCGCCTGTGCAACTCACCTCGCCCTTGATGGTGCTGGATAACGCCAGTGTCGGCTACAATGGCGTTCCGCTTATCGAAAAAATCCGCCTACAAATCACCCCAGATAGCCGAATTGGGCTACTCGGTATGAATGGGGCAGGGAAATCCACCGTAATTAAGGGCTTGGTCGGTGAATTGCCGACTTTGAGTGGCACTCGCAAAGTGGCAGATAGCCTTGTGCTGGGCTATTTTAATCAGCACCAAATGGACAGCCTTGATAGCGATGCCTCACCCATGCTGATGCTACAACGCTTGGCAGGCAAGACTTCCGATGCCGACCTGAGGGCGTTTTTGGGCAGTTTTGACTTTCGTGGTGACCGTATCGACACGCCGAGCAAGCTGTTTTCGGGCGGTGAGCGGGCAAGATTGACTCTCGCTTTGATAGTGTGGCAACGCCCCAACGTGTTGGTACTGGATGAACCGACCAACCATTTAGACCTAGAAATGAGGCAAGCGTTAAGTTTTGCCTTGCAGGAGTTTGAGGGGGCGGTGATTTTGGTGTCGCACGACCGTGAAATGATTGCCACCGTCTGCGATGAGCTGTATTTGGTGCATGATGGGCGTTGTGAATTGTTTGAGCAAGACATTGCCTATTATAGCCAATGGCTGTCAGAAACTCGCAAAAAACAGGCAAAGGCTCAAAGCGAAAGCAAGAAAAATAGCCTAGAGAAAAATAGTTTCGAAGTGTCTGCTGATGTTTCACGTGAAACAATTTTGGCAAATAGCATTTCAGAAAATAAAGCCACACCGACAACCAATCAGCCGAATACGTCCAATTTATCCAAAGAAGAACAACGCAAACGCTCTGCCGAACAACGTAAATTGACCGCTCCGATTCGTAAGCAAATTGAAAATGATGAAAAACAGCTTGAAAAATTGGGCGAAAAATTGGCGGTAATTGAGGAAAAATTGGGCGATACTGGGCTGTATGAGGATAGCCGAAAGGCGGAGTTGTTAACGTTGTTGGATGGGCAGACCAGTGTAAAAGTGGACATTGCGGTAATTGAGGAAAAATTGATGGAAAATATGATGACGTTGGAAGAAATGGAAAAGGAGTTTATGGCATGAAAAAACTACTTTTAACCGCTTTAATTGCTATCTCACCCATGACTTTTGCCAAAGATTTTAATGCGGATTTATTGATTGGGGAGTGGCAATGTAAATCAGAATCAAGTTTTGATAATAGTGCTACACACTATACTCAAACTGCCAAGCAAAGATTTTATAAAAATGGCACTTATACAAGTGAAGATTTAATTTATAATCAAAATCTTGATGAAACAATTAAGTCAAAAGGTAAGGGTAACTGGTATATCAAAGATAATATCTTAAACATGAACACTGAAGATATTTTAACATTAACAACTGATAAACCATTTTATACAAATACCAATGATTTAAAAGAAAGTTTAATGAATGACCATAAGTTTTCACAATTTATCCTTAAAGAATTTTCAAAAGATAAGTTTGTGGTTACGTTAAGTGAGCAAGCCCAACAAGATGCTCAAGGAAATACAATAGATACTTGCCAACGTATAAAATAAAAAAGACAGCCGAAACTGTCTTTTTTACTCAACCAACAATCATTTCACTTAAGCAAAATATTTTTGCAAATCATCATTGCCACCGATATATTTACCACCGATAAACACCTGTGGCACGGTTTCACGCCCTGTAATCGCACGAATTGAAGTCATCGTCACATTACCACCCAACACGATTTCTTCAAAATTAAAGCCTTTTTCTTGCAATGTCTTTTTAGCATTCGCACAATGCGGACAGCCCGTTTTGGTAAAAATCGTCACTGACGGTTTATCTTGCCAATTTGGGTCGATATGCTTAATCATGGTATCCGCATCCGACACTTCAAACGGGTCATCGCTGTCACTGTCTTGTGGTTCGTCAAAGATTTTCACGATTTTACCGTCATCCACAAGCATCGAATAACGCCATGAGCGTTTGCCAAAGCCAATCGCCGAATCATCAATCAAGCGTCCCATTGCCTCGGTAAACTCGCCATTGCCATCAGGAATCACGGTCACGTTGGCACACGCTTGGTCTTTCGCCCATGCGTTCATCACAAAAGTATCATTCACCGATACGCAGATGATGTCATCAATGCCTTGCTTTTTGAACTCGCCTGCCAACTCATTGTAGCGTGGTAAATGGAATGATGAACAAGTTGGGGTAAACGCTCCAGGTAGGGCAAATAGCACCACTTTTTTGCCTTTAAATAAGTCGTCTGTGGTAATGGCTTTCCATTCGCCATTTTTTTGGGTTTGAAAGGTTACATTCGGCACAGATTTGCCAGTCATATCGTTAAAAGCCATGTTGTTTTTCCTTTTTTAATGTGATTGTTGTGTAATTAGGTTTTATTGCTTCATCATTATACAAATAAAATCGGTAAAAGAATGTAAGTTGACTTATCAAATCGTTAATGATTAATATTTATTTTTCTCATTGATAGTATATTCTCGATTTGTTTTATAAAAAATAAGCCCATAACATTCGCACACTTTTAAAAATTTGCCAAAATCAGTTATGATAGGCGAAATTTTTACATTTTCATTTGTTAAATTCATTAAGACTAACGCCAATATATAACGTGTAGGTTGGGTGGAAGTATGACACCCAACATAAATTATTGATAATGTTGGGTTTCGCAAACTCAACCCAACCTACATTATATGCAAAGTCGTAAGTCCTATTTTATAAGGAAAAATCATGCCGTCATTTGATATTGTTTCAGAACTTCAGACTTTTGAAGTCAAACACGCTGTACAAAATACCGAAAAAGAAATCGCCACTCGCTTTGATTTTAAAGGCAGTGATATCAAGGTTGAACTCAATGAAAAAGACAAAAAAATTACCATCACCGCAGACAATGATTTGCAAATGGAAAACGTGTATGCCATGTTAGAGAAAAATTTAATCAAGCGTGGTGTGGATTTGCAGTCGCTTGACCCAAAAGAAAATCAAGGCTCAGGCAAGCAAATGAAAAAAGTCGTTGATTTAAAAGACGGCTTGGACGGTGATACTGCCAAGAAAATCAGCAAGGCGTTAAAAGAGTCGGATTTGAAGGTATCTGCTAGTATTCAAGGTGACAAAGTGCGAGTGACCGATAAGAAACGAGATACGCTTCAGCAGGCGATGGCGTTTTTGAAAGAAAAACAGTTTGGTGTGCCTTTGCAATTTAATAATTTTAAAGACTAAATTTTTCCCAATAAGAAAGGCTTTATCACATGATAAAGCCTTTTTTGTTGGATTTTATAAGCTTTCTTTTGTACTTGGCAATCTATCTAACGCCCTTTCATCATATTCCACCGCCATACGTAATGCCCTTGCAAACGCCTTAAAGGTGCTTTCAATTTGATGATGGCTGTTTTTGCCTTTCAAATTATCCAAATGCACCGTCACCATCGCATGATTGACAAAGCCATAAAAAAACTCACTAAACAAATCCACATCAAACGAACCAATCATCGCACGAGTAAACGGAATATCCATGTGCAAACCAGGGCGACCCGAAATATCCACCACCGCACGGCTCAAGCTCTCATCAAGTGGGGCATAAAAATGCCCATAACGAACAATGCCTTTTTTGTCGCTAATCGCTTGTTTAAAGGCTTGCCCTAGCGTAATACCGACATCTTCAACGCTGTGATGGTCGTCAATGTGTGTATCGCCGTGACACTTGATATCAAGGTCAATCAAGCCGTGGCGTTTGATTTGGTCGAGCATATGGTCAAGAAATGGCACACCTGTGTCAATCGTGCCAACGCCTGTCCCATCAAGGTTGATAGAAACCGTAATTTGGGTTTCGGCGGTGTTACGTTCGACTGTGGCGGTGCGTGGTGGGCGAGGGGTAAGCGTCATGGTTTGTCCTTTAACATTGGTATGTTGATAGAGGTGGGCGTAAATGGTTGTTTCAACTTAGAAATAAGACGAAGTTTGTAGGGGCGTATTGCATACGCCCAAAATGGCAAAGTATGCTTCGTATTAGGACTTACGCAATTTTAAAATATCGTTTCTTTACAAAGACGCTAGACCCCTGCATACGCAGGGGTGACGAGTAATTTAAATTTGGTCGTCATTCCTGCGAATGCAGGAATCCAGTGTCTTTTGCGTAAGTCCTACGTATTTGAATTCACTATCAATACGCCCCTACAAACAATTACATTTTGGTATGTTCTGCATCTTTTTCACGTTGTTTGATGACTTTTCGTACTTTATCTCTGGCTCGGTCTTGTTTGAGCTTGGATAAATAATCCACAAATAATTTACCATTTAAATGATCCATTTCGTGCTGAATACACACCGCCAGCATTCCTTCGGCTTCTTCTTCAAATGCCTTGCCGTCTTTATCCATCGCCTCGATTTTGACACGTTTTGGGCGGTCAACTTTGTCATAAAAATCTGGCACAGATAGACAGCCTTCTTCATAGGTGAATAAATCTTCTACTAAAGGCGTGATTTTTGGGTTGATAAATACTCGAGGTTGGTTGCCTTCTTCGGATAAATCCATGACAATCAGCTGAATATGTTCATCAATTTGGGTGGCAGCCAAGCCGATACCTTTCGAGGCATACATGGTGGCAAACATATCATCAATTAATTGGTGGAGCGATTCATCAAAGACGGTCACAGGTTTAGCAATCGTGCGAAGGCGTGGGTCAGGGTAGCTCAAAATCGTGCGTAAGGTCATAATTTCACCGTAGTTATTAACATTTTCATCAAATAGTTGCTTTAATCCCCCCTTGCGGAATATATTCCTCACCTTTTAGAAAAGGGGGACTTCTCTCCTCGTATCAAGTTTATGTTTGAGCAAGCCCCCTCTTTCATAAACAGGGGGTTGGGGGAGATTTAGACAATGGATGAATAAGGCTTACTATTCCATTATCAAAATAATATCAGTCGTAGCATAGGTTAACGTAAACCGCCCAAATTAGCTACTGTCTTACCCCTTTATGCTGGCTAAAAATGGGTTTTACAATACAAATGATGAATCAGTGGGATTGGACTTTCCAATTATCGCTAAAAATGCCAATTTTTATAAACAAATCTTGTAAAATATCGGTGATTTTATGCTATGCTAATTAAAATTTACATGGTGTAAATAATAAGTAATTTTACACAACATATTGCTACAAATGACAATATCATTTTATGGTGCTTATTTTCATTCAATAAGAGCATTTTTCCTATGAAATCAAACATTAAAACTTCATTAAAACAATTAGCGACTGCCACACTGGCATTGACCGCCTTAACTATTAGCACCGTTGCCACTGCCAATAATCCACCGCCTCGCATCAAAGCCGATGCCCCCAATCGCTATGTGGTCAAAAAAGGCGATACCCTTTGGGATATTTCTGGTAAATTTTTGGAAAGCCCTTGGCGATGGAAAGAGATTTGGGCGACCAATAAACAAATCAAAAATCCGCACCTGATTTATCCAAAAGATGTCTTGATTTTATGCGTGATTAAAGGACAAAAACTGGTCGGTGTCGATACAGGTGAGGGCT
The DNA here is from genome assembly GCF_048551375.1 of Moraxella sp. TY6. Classification (NCBI taxonomy): domain Bacteria; kingdom Pseudomonadati; phylum Pseudomonadota; class Gammaproteobacteria; order Moraxellales; family Moraxellaceae; genus Moraxella; species Moraxella sp. TY6. The sequence goes on from NZ_JBLYZJ010000015.1 coordinate 48,006, forward strand.
GTGCAGGGGTAGAAAAAGCCATGACAGCACCACCGCCTCCTGTGGCACAACAAACTGTCAGTATGGCAGGCAGTGTGCCACCCATTCCGCTATCAGCGATTGAAGTATGGCTTGACCGCACCATCATTGTCAATCCAACGGATTTTAACAACACACCATATGTGTTAGCCTCAAAAAATAAAAATATTGTCACAGGTGAGGGCAATAAAATTTATACCAAAGGCGTACCGCTGATTGTCGGTCAACGTTATGGCGTGTATCGTGAAGGCGAACCCTACATTGACCCAGCCACCAAGCAAGTATTGGCGTTAGAAGTCACCCAAGTGGCTTCAGGTGTGGTGACCAGTGTTGCACCCAATGGCGTATCTAGCCTTGAGCTAAAAAAATCTTACGGTCAAGAAGTGCGTGAAGGCGACCGTGTGTTTGTTGAAGTCGGTCATTATTTACCGCCTGCGTTTTATCCCAAGCCAGCCACTGTTTCTCGTGGTGGACGTGTGATTCGTTTGATGAGTTCGATTAGCAGTGTGGGACGTGATGGCGTGATTGCCATTAATCTCGGTAGTCGAGATGGGGCGAGTGCAGGTGATGTGCTAGCCGTTTATCAAAAAGGGTCATTGGTACAAGATAATTTTGCCAAAATCAAAGGCGGTGCAGTGCGTCTACCGAGCGAGCAGATTGGTCATGTGATGGTATTCAAAACCTTTGATAATATCAGCTATGCGTATGTCTTGGATGCTGAATCTCCCATTCATAGCGATGATTACTTACTGCCTGCGGTGGGTCACTAAACCCAACTTACGATTTGGTTAAATGCGTAAGTCCTAAATAACTTACTATTATCAAAAAATGGGTTGTGATTCAGCCCATTTTTTATGGATGACGAATAATAATGCCTTTAACCCACCCCCAACACGCTGTCCTTACCTTATGGTATTTGGTGAACATGTCGGTCAGTAGTTATGCCAAACTGATTGCCCAGTTTGGCAGTGCCGAACACGCCCTTGGTATGGTGGTCAGTGATTGGCAAGCGTTGTCGTTACACACCAGTCATCTGACACGCTTTGGGGCGTTTATTGAGCAAGGACGACAATCGGCTGTGGTTGATACGATGCGATACCAATTATTGCAAGGTGAGTATCAACTGGTATTTTATGATGACCCATTGTATCCCCCCAGTCTAAAAGATATTTTTGACCCACCGCCATTGCTATTTTATCAAGGCAATTTACAAGCCCTATCCATGCCCCAATTGGCGATTGTCGGTAGTCGTGATCATACCGCCCACGCCAGTAAAATCGCCTTTGATATGGCTCAGTTTTTGGCATATGAAGGCTTATGGATTACCAGTGGCATGGCAGAGGGGATTGATACTTACGCCCATCAAGGGGCATTGAGCCAAACCGACCCTAGCAAACAAGGACGCACGGTGGCGGTTTTGGGCAATGGCATTCGCCAATGTTACCCCAAACGCAATTTGACGCTCAAGCAACACATCATTGCCAATGGTGGCTGTGTGGTGACTGAGTTATTACCTGATACCCCAGCCTCCAAATATACTTTCCCCAACCGTAATCGCCTTGTCGCAGGGCTAAGTTTAGCCACCTTGGTGGTGGAAGCCAGTCTGGGCAGTGGTTCGTTGATTACCGCTCGCTTGACCAACGAACAGGGCAAACAAGTTTTTGCGATTCCCAGTCATATTGACAATGTCAATGCCAAAGGCTGTCATCAGTTGATTCGAGAAGGGGCGACCTTGATTGACCATCCGATGCAAATTTTGGAAGATTTGGCGATGTTTAAATCGCCTTTTGTCGAAACGCCTTTTATCGAAAATAGTCACAATGACCTAGCCAAAAATGCTGATAAAAAACCGCCTGTTAACCCCCAGCCTATTTTAGAAAACCCAACGCCAGTGATTGTCCCTATTGATAGCGACAGTATTAGCCCAACTAAGCCCCCTACCTTTGAGCAAAATCTGAGTGAGGATATTCCCAAGCATTTATTGATTTTGTTAAACCAACTCGATTGGGTAGGGCAAGATATGGATAGTTTGATTGCCAAAACAGGGCTAGATATCGCCACATTGTCTGGGCAATTGATTGAACTAGAAATTATGGGAATGGCGATGAGCCAAGCAGGGCTGTATTTACGGTGTCGTTTATGAAAATTTTTAATCCAACAACCTTTAATCCAACGACTTATGACCAAGCCTGTGAATGGTTAGATAATGGCAATTTATTAGCTTATCCTACCGAAGCTGTATGGGGGATTGGTTGCGACCCATTTAATGAGCAAGCGGTGTTAAAATTGCTTGAAATCAAAGATAGACCGATGGAAAAAGGCTTAATTGTCATTACCGCCAGCCCTACTTTTATCCAAGAATTTTTACAGCCGTTACCAGTGAAAAGTCAGCGACAGATTATTGAAAGTTGGCAAGGTTATCCCAATACCTCTGACCAAGCAACAACATGGCTATTTCCTATTCCAACAGATTTAACCAAATCTATTCCAAATTGGGTGACAGGCGGGCGAGATAATTTGGCAATTCGAGTGATTAATCACCCAAATATTGCTGAACTCTGCCAAGTCATTGCCAAACACAGTCCAAACAATCCCTACGGTTTTTTAGTTTCCACCAGTTGCAATCCCAGTGGCGAAGCCCCTGCCACCACATTCGCCCAAGCCCAAGCCTATTTTGGTGATACGATTGGTTATTTTGATGCCCCAACGCTCGGTTATACCCAACCCAGTCAAATTAAAGATGCTTTAACAGGGCAAATCGTCCGAGATTAACGGTGATTTTCGGCTCATAGCAAATTTAAGCACAGGAAAAGCCCCTTCACTCGCCTTTTCTTTCCCTCCCCCTTGAAATCTTTCACCGCAACCATTATCAACAAGTTATTAGCAATTTTATTATGGTTTTCTCAAAAATAAATAAGATAGTAGGGGCGTATTGAATACGCCCTTTCATCAACATCTTGTTTTAAATTGAATGAACTATAAATTGTCATTTTTATAAATTATCAACTGATGTTTTATCAAAAAGAGAATTCAAGGAGTTTGTTATGAGTCAAAACGAGCAACAACGTCAAGAACAACTGTCGCAAACCGAAGCCACTTCAACTGTATTGGGCGAAGCGATGGGTGACTTTGACCCACAAGGCGATGCGATTGTCGAAAGCCAAACTGACCTTGACCAATACCATGCGCGTATTGCCGAGCTAGAAGGGCAAGTCAAAGAGGCGAAAGAAGCCCACGCCCGTGCCAATGCCGAAGCCTACAACGCTCGCAACCGCATGGAACAAGAAACCGAAAAAACCAAAAAATTCGCCCTAGAACGCTTTGCCAAAGACTTGCTCGATGTGGTTGATAACCTCGAACGTGCGTTGCAAGCCAGTCAAGACCAAAACGACCCTGTGTTACAAGGCGTGCAGTTGACCCACAAATCACTCCTTAGCTTATTAGAAAAAAATCATATCCAAGTCGTTGACCCACAAGGCGATGATTTTAATGCCGATTTACATGAAGCCGTTGGCATTGACCCAGCCACCCCAGCAGGTAAAGTCGGACAAGTATTACAAAAAGGCTACACCTTGCACGAGCGTCTATTACGCCCTGCGATGGTGCGAGTAGGGCAGTAATTTTTTAAATTAATAAGTATTATTGCATTACAAAGACGCTAGACCCCTGCCTACGCAGGGGTGACAGATGTTAAAAAATTTGTCGTCATTCCTGCGAATGCAGGAATCCAGTGTCTTTAGTCAAGATGGAAGATTTTATTTTTAGCAAGATAAAATTTTTAAAAATTGGCTTGAAAAAAACTTATCCACAACCTATATACCTATATATTAATTAATCAAATCAGGGCATACGCCCAAACAACATTTTAAAATTGGAGTAAATTATGGCTAAAATTATCGGTATTGACTTAGGTACAACCAACTCATGTGTTGCCGTGATGGAAGGCGACAAAGTAAAAGTCATTGACAACGCAGAAGGGGCAAGAACCACCCCATCAATCGTTGCCTACAAAGACGATGGCGAAATCTTGGTCGGTCAATCTGCCAAACGCCAAGCCGTTACCAACCCAAAAAACACCCTTTTTGCTATCAAACGCTTAATCGGTCGCCGTTTTGAAGACAAAGTCGTGCAAAAAGACATTGGCATGGTACCTTACAAAATCGTCAAAGCCGACAATGGCGATGCGTGGGTTGAAGTCAACGACAAAAAAATGGCAGCCCCACAAATTTCAGCCGAAGTGTTGAAAAAAATGAAAAAAACCGCCGAAGACTATCTAGGCGAAACCGTGACCGAAGCCGTTGTCACTGTCCCAGCTTACTTTAACGACAGCCAACGCCAAGCTACCAAAGACGCAGGTAAAATCGCAGGTCTTGATGTCAAACGTATCATCAACGAACCAACTGCCGCTGCGTTAGCATATGGTATGGACAAAAAAGGCGGAAAAGACAGCAAAATCGCCGTATATGACTTGGGTGGTGGTACATTTGACGTATCAATTATTGAAATTGCAGACGTTGATGGCGAGCAACAATTTGAAGTGCTATCAACCAACGGTGACACCTTCCTCGGTGGTGAAGACTTTGACTTGGCATTGATTGATTTCTTGGTTGAAGAATTCAAAAAAGAAAACAGTGTCAACCTAAAAGGCGACCCACTGGCAATGCAACGTCTAAAAGAAGCTGCCGAAAAAGCCAAAATCGAACTTTCAAGCTCACAAAGCACCGAAATCAACCTGCCATACATCACCGCTGATGCGACAGGTCCAAAACACTTGGTGTTAAACATCACCCGTGCCAAACTTGAAAGCCTAACCGAAGAATTGGTCAAACGCACCATTGAGCCATGTAAAATCGCCCTATCAGATGCAGGTTTAAGTGCCTCTGACATTGACGAAGTGATTTTGGTCGGTGGTCAAAGCCGTATGCCATTGGTACAACAAAAAGTCCAAGAATTCTTTGGCAAAGAGCCACGCAAAGATGTCAACCCAGACGAAGCCGTTGCAATGGGTGCAGCGATTCAAGGTGCGGTATTGGCAGGCGACAAAACTGACGTATTGCTACTTGACGTAACCCCATTGACCCTAGGTATCGAAACCATGGGTGGCGTGATGACCCCAATCATCGAAAAGAACACCATGATTCCAACCAAAAAATCACAAGTGTTCTCAACTGCTGACGACAACCAACCAGCCGTTACCATCCAAGTATATCAAGGTGAACGTAAAGTCGCCTCACAAAACAAACTACTTGGACGCTTTGACTTGACTGACATTCCACCTGCACCTCGTGGTATGCCACAAATCGAAGTTACCTTTGACATCAACGCTGACGGTATCATGAACATCTCAGCCAAAGACAAAGGCACTGGTAAAGCCCAAAGTATCCAAATCAAAGCCGACTCAGGTCTATCAGACTCAGAAATCGAGCAAATGATTCGTGATGCCGAAGCCAACGCAGCCGAAGATGCCAAATTTGCCGAACTTGCCCAAGTTCGCAACGAAGCGGACGGACGTATCCATGGCGTACAAAAAGCCATGAAAGACGCTGCCGATAAAGTCAGTGATGATGACCGTAAATCAGTAGAAGAGGCTGTTAGTGCCTTAGAATTGGCGGTGAAAGAAGACGACCTAGACGATATCAAGTCAAAACTTGAAGCCCTAGACAATGCCTTCTTGCCAATCAGCCAAAAAATTTACGCTGAAGCAGGTGGACAAGCACAAGGTGATGCGCAACCACAACCAAGCCAAACTCAACAAGACGATGGCGTGGTTGATGCAGAGTTCACCGAAGTCAAAGATGATAATAAATAATCTTTGAAATCAGTGGTTTAAGACCTATAAAAAATACCGCTCTCACAAGAGTGGTATTTTTTTTATAAAAAATTAAAAAAGGTGTTGACACCCCATTCGATTGCTGTATAATACGCCCCCACAGAGCAACAAACTACTTACAAAAAGCAATAGCGAAACGTAAGAAAGATACAAAACTCTAAAAAATTTAAAATAAAGCTTGACAGATTAAAACGAAACGTTCTAAAATATCAAGCTCACCGAGTGATAGATGATATCCTAGGTTAAATTAAATAACAACAAACACAAGAACAACTTGTGTGGATTTTCACTTTAATGCGATAAATTAAGGCTTAATTAATT
>NZ_JBLYZJ010000016.1:0-50429 GCF_048551375.1 Moraxella sp. TY6
TACCGTGGTCAACGTGTCCGATAGTACCTACGTTAACGTGTGGTTTGGTACGTTCAAATTTGGCCTTTGCCATAATAATGTCCTCTTTGTTATTACTACTTAGTTGTGACTCGTTAATTGCTGAGAAGCACGAGTTTAAAACTGGATAATCTATGAATTACCCCATTAATTTTATGTTAACACATCAAATAATGGGGTAGTATTACTACATTTACAAATATATTCACACAAACAATGATAGATTATTCGTCATCATCTTTGTTAGTGAATTTTTTGATGATTTCGTCAGCAACGTTTTTAGGTGTTTCTGCGTATTTTTCAAAGTGCATTGAGTAGGTAGCACGACCTTGTGACATTGAGCGAAGTTGGGTTGCATAACCAAACATTTCGGCAAGTGGCACTTCAGCACGAATTTGTTTCACACCGCCAAACAAATCGTCCATACCTTGTACCATACCACGGCGACGGTTTAAGTCACCCATGATGTCACCCATGTAGTCTTCAGGGGTTTCAACTTCAACTTTCATCACTGGCTCAAGTAGTACAGGGCTTGCATTCATAAAGCCTTTACGGAATGCAATCGAACCTGCCATTTTGAATGACAATTCGTCAGAGTCAACGTCATGGTATGAACCATCGTATAGGGTTGCTTTTACGCCGACCACTGGGTAACCTGCAAGAACACCATTTTTCATACGTTCTTGGATACCTTTGTCAACCGCACCAAAGAATTCTTTTGGTACAACACCACCAACAACTTCTTCAGCAAATTCATATTCTTTGCCATCTGAAGTGTCCATTGGCTCAAGACGTAACCAAACGTGACCAAATTTACCACGACCACCTGTTTGACGTACGAATTTACCTTCTTGTTCAACAGTGTTACGAATCGTTTCACGGTAAGCAACCTGTGGTGCACCCACATTGGCTTCAACACCGAATTCACGTTTCATACGGTCAACCAAGATTTCTAAGTGAAGCTCACCCATACCGCTGATGATGGTTTGACCTGATTCTTCGTCAGTGTGAACACGGAATGAAGGGTCTTCTTTTGCCAAACGGTTCAAAGCGATAGACATTTTTTCTTGGTCAGCTTTGGTTTTTGGTTCGACAGCCAATGAGATTACTGGGTCTGGGAATTCCATACGCTCTAGCGTAATCACGTTGTCTTCGTCACATAGTGTATCACCAGTGGTTACGTCTTTTAGACCAACGAATGCCACGATGTCACCTGCACGCACTTCGCTGACTTCTTTTTGTGAGTTAGCGTGCATTTCTACGATACGACCGATACGTTCACGTTTCATTTTAACAGGGTTATAAACGCTATCACCTTGTTTTGTAACACCAGAATAAACACGAACGAAGGTTAAGTTACCAACATATTTGTCATTCATAATTTTGAATGCCAAACCTGCAAATGGTTCGTCATCTGATGATTCACGAGTGGCTTCAGTTTCAGCTTTGTCGTCTAAGATACCTTTAATGGCATCAACGTCATTTGGAGCAGGTAGGAATTCAATCACAGCGTCAAGCATACGTTGAACGCCTTTGTTTTTGAACGCTGTACCACAAAGCATTGGCTGAATTTCGCCTGCAAGGGTACGAGCACGCAAACCTGCAATGATGTCTTCTTTTGACAAATCACCTTCATCAAGGTATTTATCCATCAATTCTTCTGAAGATTCGGCAGCGGCTTCAACCATGTTGCTACGCCATTCATTCACGGTATCAACGAGGTCAGCAGGAATGTCGCCATATTCAAATTTCATACCTTGAGATGGTACATCCCAAATGATGGCTTTCATTTCTAATAGGTCAACAACCCCTTCAAAAGTGTCTTCTGCACCGATTGGCACAACGACTGGCACTGGGTTACCACCCAAACGGGTTTTAACTTGCTCAACCACACGGAAGAAGTTTGCACCCGTACGGTCCATTTTATTAACGAACGCTAGACGAGGTACTTTATATTTATTTGCTTGACGCCATACGGTTTCTGACTGAGGTTGAACACCACCTACCGCACAGTACACCATACATGCACCATCAAGTACACGCATTGAACGTTCTACTTCAATGGTGAAGTCAACGTGGCCGGGGGTGTCGATGATGTTGATGCGATGCTCTGGGAATTGGTTGCCCATACCTGACCAGAAGCAAGTCGTTGCTGCTGAGGTAATGGTAATACCACGTTCTTGTTCTTGTTCCATCCAGTCCATGGTAGCTGCACCTTCATGCACCTCACCAATCTTGTGGCTTTTACCTGTATAAAACAAAATACGTTCTGTGGTTGTCGTTTTACCTGCATCAATGTGTGCAGAGATACCGATGTTACGGTAACGATTGAGGGGAGTTGTACGTGCCATAGTGGATTCCTAAGGACTAGAGATTAAAATTATTCCGTTATCAATATGCGGTCATGTCAATCAAAAAACAAGATAGCTATTTATTTACCCATTATTTAATTAAAAAAACAAAAATAAGTTGGTTATCAATCTGTATTGGTTGGCATTTATGATGTTGCGATGATTAATAATTGATTGGTACAAAATCATTATCAAGGCTAGTTATTGTAGCTGTTCATCATAAAACAACGCCTTATTGATGACATAAGTGCTTTATGATAAGAGCTTGCCATGACAAAACCATGACAAGCTACTTGTTTATTTACGCCATACAATTGTTAAAATTATACGGCTGATAAAATTTAATAAAAAACAATCGCTTAAATTAGAAGCGGAAGTGTGAGAACGCTTTGTTAGCGTCAGCCATACGGTGAACTTCATCACGTTTTTTCAACGCATTACCTTTACCGTCAGCAGCGTCTAGCAACTCACCAGCAAGGCGTAACGCCATTGATTTTTCAGAACGCTTGGCAGCGGCATCAACTAACCAACGCATTGCCAAGGCGGTACGGCGGGAGGGACGTACTTCCATAGGCACTTGGTAAGTTGCACCACCAACACGGCGAGCTTTAACTTCAACCATTGGGCGAACTTTATCTAGGGTTTCTTCAAAAAAAGCCACTGGATCAGTGATATTGTTTTTTTCAACAACACGGTCTAATGCACCGTAAACAATTGATTCAGCAACTGATTTTTTACCATCAACCATTACGTGGTTGATGAATTTTGCAAGTGTTTTGCTACCGAATTTTGGATCTGGTAGGATTTCACGGGCTGCGATGACACGACGTCTTGGCATATTAAATTCCTTGTGTATTCAGGGTAGTCTGGTATAAAAAGTCGATAACCTTTGTATTAACCAGCCTTACTGCATAAGATAAACGGGGGCAACCGTCAGTGTTATGCAAACAATATTAAAAAGCAATTGGATTAAAACGTAACAAGCGATTAGGCTTTAGGACGTTTTGCACCGTATTTTGAGCGACCTTGTTTGCGGTCTTTTACGCCAGCACAGTCTAATGCACCACGAACGGTATGGTAACGTACACCCGGTAAGTCTTTAACACGACCACCACGGATTAGTACCACGCTATGCTCTTGTAGGTTGTGGCCTTCACCACCGATGTAGCTTGATACTTCAAAGCCTGAAGTCAAACGTACACGACATACTTTACGCATGGCTGAGTTTGGTTTTTTTGGTGTAGTAGTATATACACGAGTACATACGCCACGGCGTTGTGGGCAAGCCTTCAACGCTGGAACTTTTGATTTTTCGGTAATGGTATTGCGACCTTTACGAATTAATTGATTTGTAGTTGCCATAAGGCATCCTTCTCCCATTTGTTGTAAAAAATACCTAAAATTAGCTGTTAGTTAAAGAAACTAGCCTAAAGCTATTTTTAGGACAGCGTATTATATAGCTTTCGTAAAGACTTTTCAAGCCTCATTGTGACCATTGGTCAAGCGGGGCGGTGGGGCAAAAGTGGCATGGGCAATTTGTACAACTTCGTTAATAATCATATTGTTATAAGCTGTGCCGATGCCGACTGTGGTAATGGGTAATACTTTTTGTAAAAATGCAAAATTAAAGTTGGATAAGTTGACATTGAGTGAGGTGGCGATTTGTTCAATTTTTTGCACAACACCACGAATACCTTGTGCATCATCATTATCCGAATTTTGTAGGCTATCATGGGTGGTATCCGTGGGGTGTAAATAAGATTCAAGACCTTGCTCTGCCACCACATCAAATACGCCCAAGCCTGCCAAAAGGGTTTGTTTTTCTTGTAATTTATTGAGGTTGGCTTTCCCCAAAATTTCATAGGCAATGCTAATGCCTTGCTCGCCTGTGAGCGGTTTGTCGTAGATTTCGGCAAGCTGAAAAATACTGCGTAAACTCACCGCCAATAGCCATAGCGTATCGACCAAAATCCCTGCCAAACCAACCACATTTGACACACCACCCAAGGTCGCCAAACTACGATTTTGGTCGCAGATGGCTTGGGCAAGGGCGTGGCGTTGGTTAAGGTCAAGTTTTGTCCCTGCAAATCGTGGGTCGGTTTTTAGGTCGAGTTTTGCCCAGTTTTGAGCCAGTTTGCCCAGTTGTAAAAAGGCTTTATCGGTGGCTTTTTCAAAGGTGGTTTGCGGTACAACACGGCTGGTAAATTGGCTATATTTGCCTAATGGCATACTGACGAGTAGCTTGCGAGAAAGTTTGGGGATTTGCTCGTGAAAGGCATTTTTGGACTTTTTAAGGTCTTGGGTGAGTTGGTCTAAATTCAAATCTTGCAGTTGTTGTACGCTTAATGGTTGGCTTTTATTGAGTTTTGCTAATTTTTCCCCCATGCTTTCTAAGCCAGTGCGAGCGAATGAGCCAACAAGTTGAAAGGCGGTTGCCATGATAGTTCCTTAAAGTTATCAAAAAATAGGTATAGTAGTAGCTTAGTCAGATTTGACCTATTTTTCAATTACAATGCGTAAAGAAGTTGTTTGATGATGATTGGGTAATTGGAAATATTTCGTAACATTTTACCCAATTCGCTAGGATTTTGGCTTGCTAAAGTTTACAATGGGGGATTGTTTTTAACGGCTAAAAAATTTAATTTAAAGTTTTCAAAAGGAATTGCGTATGCGTCGTGTTGTCATTACAGGGACTGGGTTGGTATCGTGCATTGGTAATGACTGGCAAACCGTCAGCCAAGCCTTATTGCAAGGGCAATCTGGGCTAAAATTGAATCCAACCTATGCCGAAAAAGGCTTTAAAGCCTGCGTGTCTGGTTCGATTGATGAAGAAAGCCTAGATACCTCTGCGATTGACCGTAAACTTAAGCGTTTTTTGTCTAAGGCAAGTTTGTATGCGTATTTGAGCAGTTTGCAAGCCCTTGAACAAGCAGGATTAAGCATTGAGGCGATTGCCCATAACCCTCGTATTGGCGTGGTGGCAGGCTCTGGCGGTGCGTCCACCCTCGATGTGGTGAATGCGGTCGATGCCATGCGTGAAAAAGGCTTGCGTGGGGTCGGTGCGATGGCAGTGCCAAAAACCATGGCAAGCACGGTGTCAGCAAGCCTTGCGACTGGGCTACAAATCGGTGGGATTAGCTATTCGATTGCGTCAGCGTGTGCGACTTCAACCCATTGTGTCGGCAATGCGATGGAGCTGATTCAACTTGGCAAACAAGATATCGTGTTGGCTGGCGGTGGCGAGCTTGAGGACTGGACGCAGTCGTGTATGTTTGATGGCATGGGGGCGATGAGTACCCAGTACAACGACACGCCCACACAGGCAAGCCGTCCGTATGACAGTGGGCGAGATGGCTTTGTCATCGCTGGCGGTGGCGGTATGGTGGTGGTCGAAAGCCTAGAACACGCCCAAGCACGAGGGGCGACGATTTTAGCCGAGTTGGTCGGTTATGGGGCAAGTTCGGACGGTGCGGATATGGTCGCACCGAGTGGCGTAGGGGCGGTGCGTTGTATGCAACAAGCCCTTGAACAAGCCAATTTGACTACGGTTGACTATATCAATACGCATGGTACAAGCACGCCGATTGGCGATGTGACGGAGCTTGAGGCGATTCGTAAAGCCTTTGCAACCGCAGAAAAATTACCGCCAATTAGTTCAACCAAATCCATGACAGGGCATAGCCTAGGTGCGGTGGGCGTGCAAGAGTTGATTTATTGCGTGATGATGCTGAATGAAGGCTTTATTGCACCGAGTATTAATATTGAGAAAATGGACGAAAAAGCCCAAGATTTTGATGTGGTTCAGACCGCTCGTAAGGCGGAGTTAAACACCATTATGACCAATAGCTTTGGTTTTGGTGGGACAAATGCTTGCTTGGTGATTAAAAAGTTTGTCGAATGATGGTAAGATAGGGCAAGCCATTGATAAAAGAGGGTAAAATGGTAAATCGCTTAAGAGTTCAGTATGAAGCTGTTGTTTGACCAAAATATTTCGTTTCGTTTAATAATGCCTTTCATGTTACTGGTATTGTGTTTCTCCAATACCAGTTTTGCTCACACATACCCAAATGTTAAAACGACCTGTTATCAGTTCAATGCTAATAAATTAGCCAAGCAACAAAGCTGTACGATTGAGTCAGGCGGTGGGGCTGGTGGTGAAACAGAGATTATGCGGATGGGTAAAAACAGTTATCAATTCGATACCGTTTGGGATTATGATGAAAAAACCCAACAAAATGATGTGCATTACCAATATACGATAATAAAGGGTAATCGTTGGGTTTCACAGCCTGCCGAGCTTTATTTTAGAAATGCCAAAACACTAAAAATAGATAATGATGAGAAACTAAGCATTTATCAAATGCTGACTTGCTATCGAACGCAAGATAATAAACTTGACCTTTGCCATGCCAATCCAAAATAAATGTTAGAACATGATAAATATTCATTGCCCTTTTTTAACCGCATTACCGCCTACCGAATTGGTGTTAAAGTTTAGCCATTTTTCAACCATAAAACCGATTTGGCTGAATAATGACGGACAGAATATCATTGGTATTTTACCAAAAACCGCTTTTTTAGCAGATTTGGCGAACAATGATAATTCCCAAGCACAAACATTACAAATCCATCAACTCAATCGCCAAAGCATTGATTTCACCCAATCAAATTACAGCATTAACACCCTCGATAACGTCAACCAAGCGGATTTACAACGCTTATTGATTGACTATCAAAACATTCAAACCCCTCAAGAACCATCCAATCAAATCACAGAAAAACCCCATTTTTACAATGGCTATCTGGGTTTTATCAGTTATGACTTTTCAGCGGAAAATTTAGCCAATCAGTCGTTTAATGCTGACTATGTAAGCCAACCACAACCGTTAGCCTATTTTGGACATTATGATATTTATTTGACCTTGCAAGATGGCAAATGGTGGCTAAATCTGACCACTGAACAAGCGATTAAACAACGTGAGGCGATTGAGTGTTTTTTAAGCCAATTGTCGAAGCAGTTTTCTAATGTAGAAATTAATAACAACCCCAAGCCCTTACCGTTAGCCCCAGTATGGACAAAATCGGATTATGCCAAAGCCTTTGAGCAAGTGCAAAATTATCTAAAAGCAGGGGATTGCTACCAAATCAATCTAACCCAATGTTGGCAAGGCGATTTGGCTAACAATAAGGGTGGAAATAAATTGGTAGATTATTTACCAAGACTTCACCAAGCAACCAACGCCCCTTTTGCAGGTTATGTCAATTTAGACAACTCTTTATCCAATTATGAGTTATTAAGCTGTTCGCCAGAGTTGTTTTTTACTTTTGCCAAAAATACCAGTAGCATAAATAACAGGGATGAACATACCATTATCACCAAGCCCATCAAAGGCACAATTCCTCGTGGTTTGACGGTTGAACAAGATATCGCCAATAAAAATCAATTAGCCAATAGCGAAAAAGATACGGCTGAAAATGTGATGATTGTCGATTTGCTCCGTAATGATTTGGGGAAATATGCCAAAGTCGGCACGGTGCAAGTGCCGAAGTTGTTTGATATTGAGAGTTTTAGCAATGTGCATCACATGGTCAGTACGGTGACGGCAACGCTCAAAGAGGAAGTCAATCCGCTCACCGTGTTGTTGGATAGCTTGCCCGCAGGGTCGATTACAGGTACGCCAAAAAAACGAGCAGTAGAAATCATCCATGAGTTAGAAAGTCAGCCACGAGGGGCATATTGTGGGACGTTGGGCTATCTTAACTTTGATGGCACAGGACAATGGAATGTGTTGATTCGTACACTGCAAGCGGTGGATGATAAGGTGTCACTATGGGCAGGTGGTGGCGTGACCATCGCCTCGGCGTGCGAGGCGGAGTACCAAGAGTGCTTTGATAAAGTGGGGAATTTGTTAAAGTTATTAATGCAAAACGATTAAATTTTACCATCAATCGCCGTGTTAATTTCCCCACTATTAATGGGTAGGCTTTCACCATCAAACGGATTAAATAGCAAATCAATGTCATAAAAGGCGATGTGGGTATCGACAATCGCCAGTTTTTTATCAGCTAAAGTAGTGCTAAATGCCAATAATTCGTCTTGATGGGCGAAGCGGTAAGTCACAACTTCGCCTGTGTCTATGTTTTGACATTTTAAATAAAACTGTATTGTGGTTGTCATAAGCTTTTTAGCGTATCAATCAATCGCTGATTTTGTTCAGCTGTACCGATGGTAATGCGTAAATAATCACTAATTTTTGGCTTGTTAAAATGCCGTACAATCACCCCTTGCTCACGCAATTTGGTAAACACTTCGACCGTTTCACCCATGCTAACAGGCGGTTTGGCAAACACAAAATTCGCCTGTGACGGCAATACCACAAAGCCCAAGTCGGTCAGATTTTTCACCAAATCAGCACGCAAGGCAATCACCTTTTGGCAACAGGCTTTAAAATATTCGCCATCTTGCAAACTCGCCACCGCCCCCGCTTGAGCCATACGGTCTAGTGGATAGCTATTAAAGCTGTTTTTGTAGCGGTTTAACGCCTCAATCAATGAATGGTTAGCAAACGCCATCCCCACTCGCAAACCCGCCAATGAGCGAGATTTTGAAAAGGTTTGGGTCACGACTAAATTGTCATATTGATTGATTAGACTTACCGCAGAGGCATTTGGTGCATCGGCAAAATTTCCATCATAAAAATCCCCCTCGTAAAAATCAATGTACGCCTCATCAATGACAATCACTGCATTGGGATGTTCTTTGAGTAGTTTTTCAATATCAGCAAGCGGTAATAAAACCCCAGTCGGTGCGTTGGGATTGGCGATGATAATGCCCCCACACGGACGGCGGTAGTCATCCACATCAATGGTAAAATCGGCCTTGAGGGCGATTTTGGTGAGTTCGACATCAAAGGTATCGGCATACACAGGGTAAAAACTGTAGCCAATATCTGGGGTCAGCACTGGGCGGTCTTTCATAAAAAAACACGCAAAGACATGGGCTAACACCTCGTCTGAGCCGTTGCCGACAAATACTTGATTGCGTGCCACGCCATATACATCCGCCAAAGTTTGGCAAAGTTCATCCGACTCTGGGTCTGGGTACAGTTTGAGTGCGTCCGCTTGATTGGTTAAGACACTGGCAATGGCTTGGGCGACTTTGGGTGAGGGTGGGAAGGGGTTTTCATTGGTGTTAAGTTTGCACAGATTGGCAATTTTCGGCTGTTCGCCTGCGACATAGGGGGTAAGGTTGCGGACACGGTTACTCCACAGGCGAGTATCTGTGGTGGATTTTTGTATGTTAGAAGTAGGGGTGATTGATGTGTCCGACATGATTATCCTTATTTAAACTTTAAAACCGCAAAAATTTGCCAATTATTTTAGCATATTTGCCCATCATGCCATACAATAACCGAGCTAAACCACCAAAATTTGGCAAATTTTTTCAATCTAATTCGGTAAATTATTATGCGTCCGACACCTTCACAACCCTCAAATGCTTATCCCAAATCCTTGCTAATAGCAGTGGTGGTAGCGATTTTATTGTTAAGTATCAATATGCGGTCGCCGATTATTGGTTTTGGGGCGGTGGCGACTTGGATACAGCAGGATTTGCAATTATCCACGCAGGTGATTGGACTGATTGGGACGATTCCTGTCATGGCGTTTGCCTTTAGTTCGTTTATTGTGCCAACGGTGGCTCGTAAAATTGGCTTGGAAAACACCTTGGTTATGGCTTCGACAATGTTGGCATTGGGGATTTTTGGGCGGTCTTGGTTGCCGAATTTGAGTTTACTACTATTTGGAACAGTGCTGTTATCATTGGCGATTGCGTTTGGCAATGTGCTTGTACCTGCAGTGATTAAAAAATATTTGCCCAATCACATTAGCCAAGTGATGGGGATGTATTCGTTGATGTTGTCGGTGTTTGCAGGGCTGTCTGCAGGCGTGGCGAATCGTTTGGTGGCATGGCGAGATTGGCAGTTTGCGTTGAGTGTGTGGGGCTGGGTGTCGGTGTTGGCGTTGATGGGTTGGCTATGGGTCAGCCATCAACATACTCGCCAAAAACTTGCCATTAACGACAGTGAATTACGCAACCAAGCCATTGCCATGAGTGAACCCTCTAGCACTCGCTCAGTGTGGCGAATGCCAATGGCGTGGTGGATTAGTGGCTATATGGGGTTGCAGTCGTTGCTGTATTATACGTTGGCAAGCTTTTTACCTAGTTTGCTTCATGCCAAAGGCTTGAGCGATAGCCAAGTAGGGCAGGTGGGTATGGTATTTCAACTGATGGCATTTCCTTCGATTATGCTGTTAACCAAATGGGTGGGGGCAGGGTGGCATCTTCGTACACTTGGGGTATCGGCAGGTGTGGGGAACTTGTTGGGCGTGATTGGATTTGGGTTATTGCCTGCCAATGGTTTGATTTGGTTGTGGGCGGTGTGTGCAGGGTTTGGCTGTGGGGTGATTTTTACCTTGTGTATGATGATGTTTACCCTCAAAGCCAAGAATAGCCAACAAACTGCCGAGCTGTCTGGGATGGCTCAAACGGTGGGCTATAGCATTGCCGTGACAGGCCCTTTATTAACAGGATGGCTCAGAGATATCAGTTATGGTTGGACATTGCCAATGACGGTATTGACAGGGCTAATGGGGTTGTTATGTGTGTTTGCGTGGTTTGCCACAGCGGATAAACCGATTGAATAATGATGTAAACAAATATAATCCCTTGTAACTCGGCTGTTATGCTTTGCCCCTGTTTGCGTAAATTACCCTTACCAAGTAAGGGGAATTTTTTTATACTGTTACCGCCGTTAAGTTAGGTCGATAAGTACCAATAACAAAATTATCTTATAACATTTAGTCTAGTAGCTTGGGTTAGCAAAGCGTAACCCACGAAAAATCAGATTATAATTTAAATTTGTTCAGTTACTTAAGTTAGGTATTTGATTAAATTAAAAGTTATTCAATCGTCATTAAAATTACAATTTTAGGAGTCACACAATGGCAAACGATAAACGTATTTCAGACAGCATGGAAAAAGCGTTAAATAAACAAATGATGGAAGAAGCCACCCAAGCCCAAGCGTATTTGGCGTTGGGTAGTTGGGCGGAAGTCAATAACTATGCAGGTATGGCAGAGTTTTTTTATAAACACTCTGCCGAAGAACGTAACCATATGTTTAAGTTTTTATCATATATTAACGAGCGTGGTGGTGAAGCCAAAATCGGTGCAATTCCTGCCCCTCGTGATAATCCAAGTGATTTAGAAACTTGTATCGAAGACGTTTGGCAACATGAATTGGAAAATTCCAAAAAAATCTATGCCTTAGTTGACCAAGCGATGGCAGAAAAAGATTGGGCAACGTTTAACTTTTTACAATGGTTTGTCAAAGAGCAAATCGAAGAAGAAGCTCTTATTAATGATTTGCGTGATAAATTTGCCCTTGCCTCAAAAGACAAAGCCAATAATCAGAACTTTTATACCCTCGATAAAGACATGGCAACCGCCAGTCAAGAAGGCTCATTGCCTCGTGAAGCGAGCGTTGAGTAATTTTAACAAACCAAAAAAATCCCAATTCAACATTGGGATTTTTTTTTGGTAAAAATAACCATCAACTTCTTAAACTAATTTCCCCTGCTTCGACAGGCAGCTGGCTTGGTTTTAGGGCAATCGGCTGACGTACCAACGCTTCACGGAATACCTCATCAATGGTTTCGACAGGTTGAATGGTTAAGCCTGCTTTAACATTGTCAGGGATATCTTTAAGGTCACGTTCGTTGGATTTTGGAATCAACACGTGCTTGATACCGCCACGATGAGCCGCCAACAGTTTTTCTTTTAGCCCACCAATACGAAGTACTTTGCCACGCAAAGTCACTTCCCCAGTCATGGCGATGTCAGGGCGAATCGCAATGCCTGTCATCGCAGAGGCGAGGGCAGTGGTCAAGGCAATCCCTGCTGATGGACCATCTTTGGGGGTTGCACCCTCTGGCATATGCACATGAATGTCTGTACCTTTGAAGTTTTCGTAGCTAATGCCCAAGCTTTCGCCTCTGGCACGTACCACTGTCATGGCGGCACGGATGGATTCTTTCATCACATCGCCCAATGAGCCTGTAAAGTTAAGCTCACCTTTGCCCTGCATGGCGACCGCTTCGATGGTGAGTAGCTCGCCACCGACTTGTGTCCATGCCAAACCTGTGATACGCCCAACTTCTGGCTGTTGTTCGGCAAGCCCATAGTCAAACTGATATACGCCCAAATAATCAGCGATATTGTGATTATCTACGGAAATTTTGCCTAACGATTTAGCGTTAGTGTCTTTGTTAACCGTACTGTCATCCGTGCTTTGTTGCTGTTCAACATTGGCTTTGACGACTTTACGAGCGATTTTATTGATTTCACGCTCAAGGTTTCGCACGCCTGCTTCACGAGTGTAGCGTTGTACGATGGCTTGTAGGGCTTCTTCGCTAATTTCTACTTCGTCTTCGCTCAAGCCATTTTGTTTGATGGCTTTTGGCACAAGGTATTTTTCGGCAATATTGACTTTTTCGTCTTCGGTATATCCGGGTAGGCGAATGACTTCCATACGGTCAAGCAATGCAGGCGGGATGTCCATGCTGTTGGCAGTACAGATAAACATCACTTGCGACAAGTCCAAATCCATGTCGAGGTAATGGTCGTTAAAGCTGTGATTTTGCGATGGGTCTAGCACTTCTAGTAACGCAGACGCAGGGTCACCACGAAAATCTTGTGCCATTTTGTCAATTTCATCCAGCAAAAATAGTGGATTTTTTACTTCGACTTTTGCCAATGACTGCACGATTTTCCCAGGCATTGCCCCAATATAAGTACGGCGATGACCACGAATTTCGGCTTCGTCACGCACGCCACCCAATGCCATACGGATAAACTCACGACCCGTAGCACGAGCAATAGACTCACCCAGTGAGGTTTTACCGACACCAGGAGGCCCGACCAAGCATAGGATAGGACCTTTGAGGGTATCGACACGAGATTGCACCGCCAAAAATTCCATGATACGGTCTTTGACATCTTTTAGCCCATAATGGTCTTCGTCTAGCACGCTTTGGGCATTTGCCATGTCGATGGCGACTTCACTGGTTTTGTTCCAAGGCGTGTCAAGAATCCACTCAATGTAGTTACGCACCACAGATGACTCGGACGAGGCAGGGGGCATTTGCTTGAGTTTGCGAAATTCATTTTCGGCTTTTTTACGCACGTCTTCTGGTAGGTCGGCTTCTTTTAGGCGAGTTTCGAGTTCGCCAAGGTCGTCTTCATCTTCAAGCGGTTCGCCACCACGTTCTTCATGCAAGTCAGAAAGCTCATTTTTGATGGCTTTCATTTTTTCATTGAGAAAATATTCTCGCTGATTGTTGTCCATTTGACGGCGAACTTGTTCTTGTAGTTCTTGCTCAATGGTTTGCTCTGCCCCTTGTTGCACCAAGTATTCGGTCAAGGTTTTGATATGGGTTTCGAGGTCATCGACTTCGAGGATATTTTGTTTGATATCAAGGTTTAGCGACACACGAGTGGCGATAAAATACACCAATTCCTCAAGGTCGGTGATACGCTCGGCAACACGAGTTAGCTCACGAGCATTACGCAGACGGCTTTCGGCATATTGGGCAAACAGTCCGACCAATGCGGTTTTATACTCGTCTTGGGTCTTTTTATCCATGTTCATGCTGATGGGGGCAATGCTAAAATCAGCGGTCAAAATCCCATCATCATGTTGGTCAATGATTTCCAGTTTGGCACGATACAAGCCCTCGATAAGGACTTTGATGCAGTTTTCGTCATTCTCGTGAGGCATGGTGTTGATGACACGGCACACCGTGCCATATTGATACAGATTATCGTTGTCGATGGTTTCGGACAATGAGTCTTTTTGGGCAACAACAAAAACTTTGCTGTCAAATTTATCTTGAGCCAGCTCTACGGCTTTGACGGAAGGCAAACGTCCCACAAATAGGGCAATTTGCATATGTGGATACACCACCACGTCACGCAAGGCTAGCAATGGCAAATGGGTAGGCTCAATCGGTGTTGGCTCGTCAATGTTATCAATGTCATCAAGTAAGTGGTCGAAATCAAAGTTTTGATTGTCTTGCATTATTATCCCCTTCTTCGACAAAGGACGCAAAACCACGCCCCTTGTTTGGTATTAACGTTAATAATGGTGATAGCCAAAAAAATTACAAGACTTATCTATGGAAAAACCTTTGTAAAAAATATTCTTTGGCTTTAGCTTTTTTAAACATAGGGCTTATGCAATAAGCCCCTACCTTGGCTTTAGAGCCATGTAAAATTTGGGGCTGATTTGAGATGAGTTATGTTATAGTAAGGCATTGCTCAATGATACCGTTAGGATTCGCCATGCTCAACCCCATTGCCTTGCCTTATAGCTTTGCCAAACGCCACCAACTGCTCTTGCAATACCACAATATTGATAGTCTGCCTAATCTATTGATGACAGCCGATACCAGTATGGAAGCGGTCAACGAAGCCAATCGCTTTGCCAGTCAACAGGGTATTGGCTTGCCATTAAATTTGCAATTGGTCGATAGCGAAGCGTTTGAAAAGTTGCTAGGAAGCACCTACGCAGGCAACACAGGCGAAAGCCAACATATCGCTGCAGGGCTAGAAGACCACCCAGACCTCATGAGCCTTGCCGACAGCGTGCCAGAAACCGAAGACTTGATGGACCAAGAAGATGATGCTCCCATCATTCGTTTGATTAATGCCTTGCTGTCCGAAGCGATTCGTTTAAACGCTTCGGATATTCATATTGAAACCTTTGAAAAACGCCTATCAGTACGCTTTCGAGTGGATGGCGTGTTAAAAGAAATCGTCAGCCCAAAACGTGAACTCTCACCATTATTGGTTTCTCGTATCAAGGTCATGGCAAAACTCGACATTGCCGAAAAGCGTGTACCGCAAGATGGGCGGATTTCGCTACGTTTGGCAGGGCGAGAGGTGGATGTGCGTGTATCGACTTTGCCGTCCAACTTTGGCGAGCGAGTGGTGATGCGTCTGCTCGACAAGCAAGCAGGTCGCCTTAACATGACTTATCTTGGTTTATCCGACCATGATTATACGGTGTTAAAAACGCTGATTCACCGTCCGCATGGCATTATTTTGGTCACAGGTCCAACAGGTTCTGGTAAAACCACCACGCTATACGCCGCTTTGACCGAGCTAAATGACAACACTCGCAATATTTTGACTGCCGAAGACCCCATTGAATTTCAGCTTGATGGTATCGGACAGACCCAAGTCAATAATAAAGTCGATATGACCTTTGCTCGTAGCCTTAGAGCCATGCTCCGCCAAGACCCTGATGTGGTGATGGTGGGCGAGATTCGTGACCTTGAAACTGCCGAAATTGCGGTACAGGCTTCATTGACAGGGCATTTGGTGCTATCAACGTTGCACACCAATACTGCTATCGGTGCGGTGACACGCCTTGCTGATATGGGCGTTGAGCCGTTTTTGCTGTCGTCCAGTCTGATTGGCGTGGTGGCACAGCGATTGGTACGCACGTTATGTCCACATTGCCACACTTGGCATGAGGCAGATGCGTTTCAACAGCAAATTTTTAGTGAGATTGGTTTGCAAGGTGAACAGTTGGGCGAGATTAAATTGCCCAAACCAGTCGGCTGTGACAAATGCAATAATTCGGGCTTTCGAGGGCGAACGGCAATTTATGAAGTCGTGCCAGTTGATGATAAACTACGCCAATTGATTCATAGCCAAACCGCAGAGTTTGAGCTTGAGGCGTATGCTCGCACCAAAACGCCATCCATCCGAGCCGATGGACTTAAGAAAGTCTTGGCAGGTAAAACCACGCTAGAAGAAGTGTTAAGGGTGACTAAAGAAACGGATGGATAAACTATAGGTGTGTAAACTAGAAATAAATCAGTGTTGTAGGGGGGTATTGCATACGCCCACAATGCTAAAGTTTCATTTTTGATTTAATTCACCAACAGAAAGGTAAGTTATGTAAAATTATGCCATAAAAACATAATTATTTTTATAAAGCATAATTATGCAAAATAAAAATAATTATTTATAATTAAGCATTGTTAATCATCATGTGATGGAAAAATTATGTTAGCTTATCATAATGACCCTTTATATTACCCACGCACGGCTTTGGCTCAACTATTGGTGGATAATCTATCCATGGGGATTAGTTCGGCTTTTACCTTATTTGCCCCAAGGCGGATGGGAAAAACGCAGTTTTTATTAAATGATGTGCGAGCCGTTGCCAAAGACGCAGGATTTAATGTGTTTTATTTTAGCTTTATGAGTGAGCAACAACAGGCGATTCACAGCGATTTTACCCAAGCTCTACAGCAATTTGCCCATGATATTATGCCAAGCAAAACCCTAAAAGCCATCAAAAGTGTGGAGGTATTTGGGGTGGGTTTTGAGCGTTAAGAGCAAGCCACGTCTGCATTGTCGTTGACAGAGGCGATTGCCACCATTGCCAAAGATAATAAACCGACCTTGATGCTACTCGATGAGGTGCAAGAGTTGGCTCGTGTTCGTGGTACGGAGGGCTTGATTCGAGCATTACGCACAGGGCTTGACGTGCATAAAGATAAAATCAAAGTGATTTTTACAGGCTCATCGACCAATGGCTTACGGCTCATTTTTAATGATAGTAAAGCCCCATTTTTTCATTTTTCGCATGCGATTGACTTTCCAAAACTGGATAAAGGCTTTAGTGATTTTTTGGCAGATATATATGCCAAACGTACAGGGCAAGAAATTGATAAAGATGGTTTTTTTGAATTATTTCAACGACTTAATTATACGCCTTTATACCTAAGAGCCATCGCTCAAGATATGATTATCAACCCCAATTTGACCCTTGAACAGGCATCAGTCAGCCGTCTTGAGCAGTTGCACGAACAGTCCGACTTTAATACCCAATGGTTGGGTTTAACCGAGTTAGAAAAGCACCTTATATTGATGATTGGTCAAGGGGAAAGTGGGCTATATAAAAAGCACATTCGTCAAATTTTAGCACAAAAATTGGGTTTAGAAGGGGAAATCAGCACCAGTAATATCCAAACCAATCTCAAAAAACTTGAGCGTAAGGAATTGATTACCAAACAAATTAATGATTGTTATGTGATAAATAATTCATTATTTGCTCAATGGTTGGTAGAAAATGATACGCTTTATTAACACTGTTTCCATACCTAATTTTTGACAAAATATAGCGTGGTTAACACTTTGTTAACCTATGCTACTTAGTGGTTTGGTAACAAGTCTATTAACTGGTATTTAACTGATATGCCCCAATCCAGCCAATACCGCAGTCGCAAAACTTCCAGTCGGCAATGTAAAATCCAGTTGAAAGGTATCTTCCGCTAACCATTGCCAATTCAAATCCTGTGGTAATAGCCTAAGCGGACGGCGTTGTTGTTTTAGCCCATACTGTGCCAAACCTTGAGCCAGTTGTTGATATTTTTCTTCACTATCAATCACTTGCTTTTCAAGAGTACCAACTTCGCTATGGCTTTTTAACTCACCTTCGCCCCACATTGCCCCTGTCAAATGAATGTCTGCGGTTGCCAGTCGTTGCAAAATAGCCTCATCAACTTCTGCCACAAACACACTATGACTGCCATCAAGGTTAAACACCTCGCCTGTAAGTGGGGTTTGCCAAGTATTATCGCTGACTCGCTTTGCCAAAATCGCATTAAACAGCTCACTGCGAGCCGAAGATAGATACAGGCTGATTTTGTCACGGTCAAATTTGGGATGTGGTTTTTTGCCGTTAATTTTACCTGTGCTAAACAATTCTAAGGCAAAATTTACATTGTTATCCTCATGCCCAAAGCGTTGCTCACCAAAATAATTGGGAACGCCTTGCTTTTTAATCAAGTTGAGTTGGTTTTCAATGTCTGCTTTTTCACCAACCACATCACGCAAAGTAATGATAAATTGATTGGCTTTATGCGTGCCTCGATTGAGTTTTTTATTGTGCCAATGTTGGGCTAAAATCTGTATATTTTCGCCCTCTTGTAATTGAGCGGTCAAATATTCTGCCAAATCAGTTTTCGGCAGTGTCTTAGTTGGCAGGCGTAAACTAAACCATTGGCTTGTCACGGCAAGGCGGTCTTTTAGCCCAGAATAGCCCACATCTTTGACAGGAATATTCGCCCAATTTGCCAATAATTTGGCGAGATAGGCGGTGTTAAGATTAGTTTTTTGAAGCTGTAACCATAAATGTTCGCCCTCGTCCGTAAACTCGATATCCATGATTTCATTGACAATAAAATCTTGAGGGGTGGCTTTATAAATGGCGTGCTGAATACTAGGCATGTAGGTTTGGGGGTGTTGTTTCATAAAGCCTTGTTATCTTGAGAATCAGTTATCGTGGTACATTTTTAAAGGTATAGCCTTTGGGCAAACGTTGTAATGTCGAGCTAATCCCAAAATTCGGTAAGCCCTTATAGGCACGCATCGACAGGGTATCACCATTCAAGGTCAAATTAACATCATAGTTTGAGCCAGTGTAAGGGTTATAGGCCTTTCCACCACT
Source organism: Moraxella sp. TY6 (assembly GCF_048551375.1). Classification (NCBI taxonomy): domain Bacteria; kingdom Pseudomonadati; phylum Pseudomonadota; class Gammaproteobacteria; order Moraxellales; family Moraxellaceae; genus Moraxella; species Moraxella sp. TY6. The sequence goes on from NZ_JBLYZJ010000016.1 coordinate 18,958, forward strand.
ATATTTGCCATTGCCTAATGATGAAATACCAGATAAGACAGTTTCACCAATGTGGTACTTGCTACCTGATGCCAATACACCCACAAAGCCTTGAGCTGTTTGGCTAATGGTGACGACATATTTGGGCTTTTGATTATCATAATAGACCCAATGCCCCTCGATGGGGTCGGCAACTGCTACGTTGGATGCACCCAACAACCCCATGACAACAAGGGGCGTGATGGATTTTTTGGTAGCAGAAAGCAAAAATGGTTTTAAATTTAGCATACAACACTCTTCTATAGCAATGGCAAAATAATTCATGGTTGTAAAAAATGCCTATCCTAAAACCATCGTATAAAAAACTCCATAAGGCTTTTGTTTCAATACCTTTCGCTTCATTCACTTTTACTTTATATGGTGCATGAAATTAGAAATCATACGTTTCTCTACTTCGCTAGGCAAAGATTAATCGTTATATATTATTTTGTACTAGTTTGTTGAAACATGAAAAATTATGCATTATAATAATTGCCATGATAAACAGTTATTTTAATTTCACAAACGAATACAATAAAAGGAACTCCCATGACTACACTTACTTACGGCTTAAACCCTCGTGTAAAACCAGATACTCAAGGCAATTTTGGCGAATTTGGTGGCAAAATCAACCACCCAGACTTGGCAAAAGCCATGCAAGAAATCGAAGACGGCTTTCATGCCATGATTGCTGACCCAGAATTTGTCAAACAAATCATCGAGTTGCAACAGCACTATGTCGGCAGACCCAGTCCGATTTTCCATTGCAAACACCTATCCGAACACTTGGGTGGTGCGGATATTTACCTCAAACGTGAAGACCTTAACCACACAGGCTCACACAAAATCAACCATTGTCTAGGTGAGGCGTTACTTGCCAAGCGTTTGGGAAAAAAGAAAGTCATCGCCGAAACTGGGGCAGGGCAACACGGCGTGGCATTGGCGACTGCCTCGGCACTGTTGGGGCTTGAATGTGAAATTCACATGGGCGTGGTCGATATCGCCAAAGAACACCCCAATGTGTCACGCATGAAAATCTTGGGAGCGACCATTGTCCCTGTCGAGCGTGGGGCTGGCACGCTAAAAGAAGCGGTGGACAGTGCGTTTGAATCGTATCTCGGACAGCTTGAAGACAGTATGTTTGCCATTGGTTCGGTGGTCGGTCCTGCTCCGTACCCTGAGATGGTGGCTTATTTTCAGTCGTTGGTTGGGCATGAGGCACGCCAACAGTTTCAAGCCATGACAGGCAACCTGCCCGATGTAGTGACTGCTTGTGTGGGTGGCGGTAGTAATGCGATTGGGATTTTTAATGCATTTTTGGACGATGCTGATGTCAAAAAAGTTGGTGTTGAGCCTGCGGGTGAGGGTTTAGATAGCCACCACCGCCATGCCGCCACCATGACCAAAGGGGTAAAAGGCGAGATTCAAGGCTTTAAATGCTATGTGTTATTGGACGAAAATGGCGAACCTGCCCCTGTCCATTCGATTGCATCTGGGTTGGATTACCCTGGCGTTGGACCTCAACACAGTAACCTCAAGGATACAGGCGTAGCTTACTATGACTCGGCAACCGATGCGGAATGTTTAGACGCATTTATGATGTTGTCACGCCTTGAGGGGATTATTCCTGCCCTTGAAAGCTCGCACGCTGTGGCATATGCGATTCGTGAGGCGAAAAAGTTGGGTAAAGGTAAAACTATTTTGGTGAATTTGTCGGGGCGTGGTGATAAAGACATTGATTTTGTCTTGGGGCAAATGGATGTAGCGAATTATCAAGTGAAATAGTGTATTGCTAAAAATTCAAAAGGGGTTATTATGGTTTTGATACCCCTTTTTTTGTGAGATTTTACCATGCGAGCCATCACTAAAACCGATATCAAACTCCGCCAAGCCACACTGTCCGATATTCCCCAAATTGTCGCCTTACTCAACCGTTGTTACCGCTCAGATGAGGGCTGGACAAATGAAGCGGACTTAATCGGTGGTATTCGTACCACGGAAGAGGAAATCCAAAACGTCATACAAGACGATTTACAGTACCTTTTTGTGTTTCCTCATCCCCAAGATGACAGCCAAATTCTTGGCACGGTGGCGGTGGACTTTACCCCCATTGATGGAAAACCATCTGCCTATATCGGTACATTTTCGGTATCGCCAGAGCTACAAGGACAGGGGATTGGTGATGCACTCCTATCAGCGGTGGAAACCTTTGCCAATCGCCATGCCAAAGCCAAAGGTTTAACCCATTTATCCATGAGTATTTTAAGCGAACGCCCAGAACTTTTAGCCTATTATCAGCGTAGAGGTTATGCGTTGACAGGCGAAACCATGCCATTTCCCACCGATGGCAATAATGGCGAGCCAAAGCGAGAGGATTTGGTACTGAATTTTTTGCAAAAATCCATCACCTAAATTTGGTAAACAATAAAGATTAATAAGCTAAATTACCCACGTATTCCCCTGCCTCATCTTCTACCACAATATCCGTTTCTTGTAAGGCTTGCTGTTGCCAAAGTTGAATACTGGGGTGGGCGAGCATGGCTTGAATATAGGCTTGCGTAGTCGGTTTTAGCTCGATGTTAGACGCTGTGGCGTAAGTATGCAGACGGAAAATAACAGGGGCAAAAAACACATCCGCTACGCTAAATTCACCCAATAAAAACCCTGTTTCACCATTCAAGCCGAATCCCTCACTGACAATCGCCTCAAACCGTGTCAAGTCTTTTAGGCAGTCTTGGCTTGGGGTGATTTTACGTTTGGCTCGGATATTCATTGGCATTTCATTGCGTAAGGCGACAAATCCGCTGTGCATTTCAGCGATTAGGCTCATGGCGAGGTGTGGTTGATTGCCCCATACGTTTTGTTTTATCAAATACTTTTCGGCGTATAACGCAATGCCAATCGTATCCCAAATGGTTTTGTCTTCATGCAATAGTACAGGGACTTTGCCAAGTGGGGTGTATTTGGTCAAAATTTCTTGGTTGCTTGGGTGAAAAAGTTTAATCGGCATTTCGTCAAATGCTACGCCAAAGGCATCAAGCATCAGCCATGCACGAAGTGACCAACTAGAGTAGTTTTTATTGCCAATGATTAAGGTGGGTTTGGAAAAGTTGTTGTTTGGATTGCCGAGTGGATGGTTCATGTTTTTCCTTGTTAAAATTATTCATGAATCAAATAACTTTCAGACGGCAGTTTAAAGGGTGGATGGTCGGAAAAATCGACAATCTTTATCATGTCGTCATATAACACATAATGCAAGATATATTCTGATGTTCTATCACCAAAAACTGTATTCACGTCATAGCTAGGAATACCAATATGATAATGCCAAAGATTGTATTGTTGAGCAAATTTTACTTTGCTCAGCCAATTAGGATTATCTTTTGGTACATTGTCAGATTTTTTGTTACGTCCTTCCAGTTGGTTTAAGCCATGTAATTGAACGTGTTCGATAAAGTTAGCGATTTTTTCTTGGTCAGCGGTGGGGAAGTGGCGTAATTCTTCACGGAATTGTTTGCCTAAGATTACTTTCAAACTCATTCCCCATTCTTTATCCAGTTTAGCAAGTCTTGTGTTTGGCTAAACTGTGGCACTTCAACCGTTTCATCATTGACCCGCTCTTGCAAGCGAGCCAAATCAAAATCAAAAGGGCGTTGAACAGCCAGCATTTTAGGTTGAGATTGTAAGGGTTTTCTTTTGACAAATTTTTTATCAGATAAGGTGGGGTGATAAGCCAAAGTTGTCATTTAACCGCTCCTTTTTTAATTGCCACTATTTTAACACAAAAATTAAACTCTTATTTCCCCATGCCCAAACACAATCCATTTTTGCGAAGTCAATCCCTCAAGCCCCACAGGGCCTCTGGCATGGATTTTATCGGTCGAAATGCCAATTTCCGCCCCCAATCCATACTCAAAGCCATCCGCAAAACGGCTAGACGCATTCACCATCACACTTGCCGAGTCCACCTCACGCATAAACTGCAACGCCTTGCTATAATTTTCCGTGATAATCACATCGGTATGCTGTGAGCCGTGACGGTTGATATGGGCAATCGCCTCATCAATCCCATCCACCAGCTTGACTGCCAAAATCGGCGCAAGATACTCGGTATCCCAATCGCTATCAGTTGCCAATGCCAAATGCCCTTGCAACGCCTCATTGTTTTTGACCAAATCCAACGCTTGCTGTGATAAGCGAAACTGCATCGCCTCATCCGCTTGTACCATCGCCACGAGGATTTTTGCCAAATTATCGTTGGCAATTGGGGTATCCATCAGCAAGGTTTCCATTGTGTTACAAGTGCCATAGCGACTGGTTTTGGCATTGACGCTCACGCTAATTGCCATGTCAATATTGGCTTCACGGTCGATAAAAGTATGGCAATTACCGTCCAAATGCTTAATCACAGGGACTTTTGCCTCAAGGCTAATCCGCTCAATCAAGCCCTTACCGCCACGAGGAATTACCACATCGACAAATTTGGTCATGGTAATGAGTTCGCCCACTGCCGAGCGGTCAGTAGTTTCGATGACTTGCACGGCTGAGGCAGGCAAGCCGACTTTGGTTAGACCTTGTTGCACGCATTTGGCAAGGGCTTGATTGGAATAAAACGCCTCCGAACCGCCACGCAAGATAATGGCATTACCAGATTTTAGGGCAAGGCTTGATGCTTCGATAGTGACGTTGGGGCGAGATTCATAAATCATCCCCACCACGCCCAGTGGTACACGCATTTTGCCCAGTTGAATCCCCGATGGGCGGAATGTCATGTCAGTCACCTCGCCAATTGGGTCGGGTAGGGTAGCGACATCTTTTAGCCCATCACACATGGCTTCAAATCGGTTCTCGGTGAGTTCAAGGCGGTCGAGTAGGGCATCGTCTAGCCCTTTTTCACGCCCGTTTGCCATGTCTTGGGCGTTGGCAGATAAGATGTTGGCTTTATTGGCTTGTAGGGTGTCAAAAATCGCCAATAATGCGTCATTTTTGCGTTTGGTATTGGCACGAGCAAGGACGGCAGAGGCTTCACGAGCTTGTTTGCCAACGGTTTGCATATAAGTTTGGGTGTCTGACATATTTATCTCTTTAATATTAAAACAATGATTTTAAACAATTAATTAGCTACCACATCCAACATAATAAATAGGCAAATCTGCATGGCTTTCAAATTCTTCACCAAATCCTTCAAAAAAAACATGGTCGCCCAACTCTTTATTGACCATTTGGTTATGGGTTTTTTGCAGTAGTTCGATAGCCGTAAAATGCTGACCATTATCCGCTTGTAGTTTTGCTAAGATATCAACTTGATAACCATATTCATCTTCATAAGGCTCAGTATTGGTCACATAATCCAAGTCTTCAGCCGTCAATTCTTCATTGGCTAACAAATCTTGTTTGCCTTTTATCCATGCTTGATATTGAATATAAACTTGCGATAAATCTATAATGATTTCAGTCGGTTGCCATTTATCAGCAGTTTCAAATATTTTTATTTGATATTCGGTCACTTGCTCGTTGAATATCGCATTATTGGTATATGGCGTTTTATTAAAAGTCCAAGCGATAGCGTCTAACATGACATATTCCTTTTTATACTTTTAAAGATTGAAGTTGACTTTCAAAGCATTTTAACAGGAATTCTGGGCGAGTGGTTTATTTAATCGCTTAGTTAACACCAACCACCATCACACCCATATATTCGCTGTCATTGCGTTGTAATTCTTGGCTATACAGTGCCGAGGCTTGCCCACCGTCCAAAAATAACGCATTATCACAGCCCAACTGGGTTTTGAATACATTGGCAAATTGATAAAAACTCACAGGCGTATCACTAATCACCAATTTCACCTGTCCATCACGGCACACGCCTACGCCATTTCGCATTTTATACGAGGTGCTTTTGGGGTCAAAACTGGGATGAATCTTGCCATTAATCACCAACATCGGGCCCGATTGTGTGGCATACAGTGGTTTTTTGCCCGCTTGCAATAGCTTTGCCATCGCATTGCTTTCAGTCACATAAAAGCCTGTCTTATCCCACCAAAACACGCCATTTGGCATCAGATGGAAATTACCACCGCCTTGTTTTAGGTTTAATGAGCGAATTTCTTTGCCATTTATCACTGTATAGCCAATGGGAGCGAATTTTTCATCATACATGCCTGCATTCATACCAAATAGCAAGGTTTGTGGTTTAGTTTGGTCGGCTTGTGATTTACTTTGCCAATGAGTTGAAGTCGTAGGGGAGGCGAGGTATTGGCGTAATTGATTAAACGTGAGCAACGGCTGATGATTTGCCCCTTGCCATACAAGGCGTAATTGCGTATTGGCTTTGGGGTTGAATTGGCACAGCGTATAAGTGAAAGGCTGGCGAGCCTCGACACAGCTTGGCTTAGGATGAGGCTTTAAATCATTGACTGCCACCGCCCCCAAAGTCGCTCCTAACGCTAGCACGCTGATGATTATCAATCGCATCATGGTTATCTTTGTCATTTGCACCCCTTAACCCACCCCAAAACACCTATTATAAAGCAAGCGTTAGCGTTTGGACATCCTTTTACCCATGTTAAACTGGGTAAAAAATGCCAAAATATTTATGATTAAAGACTGTATTTTTATGCCAATCTGACTATAATACGCTCAAAATCACCTACACGCACCGCATTGACATCAAATCGTCAATAACTTGTGTTATACTCATGCAGTATAAATGATTAATTGTTTAATTTTACTCACCTCAACTATAAGGATACCTAACATGGCTATCGAACGTACATTATCTATCATCAAACCAGATGCAGTCGCAGGCAACCACATTGGCGAAATCTACAGCCGTTTTGAAAAAGCAGGTCTAAAAGTCGTTGGGGCAAAAATGTTGCACCTAGATGATGAAAAAGCAGGCGGATTCTATGCAGAACACAAAGAGCGTCCATTTTATGGCGACTTGGTCAAATTTATGACCTCAGGTCCAGTGGTGGTATCGGTATTAGAAGGCGAAAATGCGGTATTGGCTCACCGTGACATCATGGGTGCAACCAACCCAAAAGACGCAGCTGAAGGCACGATTCGTAAAGATTTTGCGACCAGCATTGACGAAAATGCAGTACACGGTTCAGACTCTACCACCTCTGCCGAGCGTGAAATTGCTTATTTCTTTGCTGACAACGAAGTTTGCCCACGCACTCGTTAATTCAAAAAAATAAATAGCAAAAAAAGCGGTTGAATCAGTTATTCAATCGCTTTTTTTATTGGTAAATTAGATAAGAATTGGTAAATTAAATCGTATGATTAATCAAATAAATTGATTGAAAAAACAACAATTTACAATATCTGTCTAAAAAAAGAACAATCGTAAGCCCAAAATTGTAACATCATGTAATCAATGGGTTTGATTAAATAGAACCTTGATTGTTTAAAAAATGAACAGATAAATAAACAACCTATTTTTCTTTAGTTTAATCAGTAATTTATAGATAGAATTTAATTGATTTAAATAAATCATAAATAATGTTTAGAAATGATGAAGAAACGTAACTTTTACATTCAGTCACAAAACCTGTGTATTATAAGTAACTGAAAATAGGTAATATACACACATCAAAGGGAAAATGATTAAAAAATATACAAGTATCGCAAACAAAGCAGTCAAAACAATCATCAAAATAATAATAAGTATATAACTAGAAGAAATCTAACAATAAAAATAACTAATGAATCCCCTTACCCACACCCATTAAGTTTCCCCACTTAATGGGTTAATTTTTTTAGTATAAATTAGAAAAACCAATTATACCAGTTCTATATATTAAATAAAATAAAATATTTGCATTAATTAAATAAATTAATGAATTATTGTTTGTTTATTTGGATATTGATTGCTATTTTGTCAAACGTGGTGAATAATTTACGATTTATAATCCATAATCATTCAATTAAATCAATCCGAGGTAATTATGATAAGAATTGGTCAAGGTATTGACGTTCACGCATTTGTCAATGATGGCACAGCCGAGCAGTTTGTGACGTTGGGTGGGGTTAAAATTCCGCATACCCACAGCTTGCTGGCACATTCTGATGGCGATGTGGTGTTACATGCTTTATGTGATGGGTTACTTGGGGCGTTGGCGTTGGGCGATATTGGGCAATTTTTCCCTGATAATGATGAGCGTTTTAAAAATATTGATTCACGCATTTTGCTGTCACAAGTGTATGAATTTATCAAAAATAAAGGCTATCAATTGGTGAATGCCGATATCACCATCATGGCAGAAAGACCTAAGATTTTACCGCACCGCCAAGCCATCCAAGCCAGCATTAGCGAGGTGATGGGCGTGGCGATTGACCAAATTAGCGTCAAAGCCACCACCACCGAAAAACTCGGTTTTACAGGTCGCCAAGAGGGGATTATGGTGAGCTGTGTGGTATTGTTAAGTGATGAATAAGGCTAAATTGTCATCGCCAATTTTGGCAAAATAGCTTATAATGGCGGTTCAAATTTTTATTATTTTGATAGGAATTACCATGACTGACAGCACCCAACCTAGCATTGAACAAACCATCCGTGACCAAATCGCTAATCATAGCGTCTTGCTATATATGAAAGGCACACCACAATTTCCACAATGTGGTTTTTCGGCTCGTGCGGTGGAAGTATTGACCCAAATCGGTCGTCCGTTTGCCTTTGTTAATATTCTTGAAAATCCAGAAATCCGTGCCACTTTACCAAAAATCGCTAATTGGCCAACGTTTCCACAGCTTTGGATTGCAGGCGAATTGATTGGTGGTAGTGATATCATCGCTCAAATGTTCCAAGATGGTGAATTACAGCCTTTGGTTGAAGCCAACAGCCAAGCGGTGTAAGCCCAGTCATGTATCAAGTCCTAGCACGCAAGTACCGTCCAAAAAATTTCCACCAGTTGCTAGGGCAAGACCATGTCGCTCGTGCGTTGACCAATGCCATTAACCATCAGCGATTGCACCACGCCTATTTGTTCACAGGGACACGAGGTGTTGGCAAGACGACCATCGCTCGGATTTTGGCAAAGTGTCTAAATTGCGAAACAGGTATCACCAGTGAGCCATGTGGCGTGTGTGCTACCTGCCAAGCGATTGATGCTGGGCGGTTTATTGACCTTATTGAGATTGATGCCGCCTCTCGCACCAAGGTTGAGGACACTCGAGATTTATTGGACAATGTGCCGTATGCTCCGAGTCAAGGTCGCTATAAAGTCTATCTGATTGACGAAGTGCATATGCTATCGACCCATAGCTTTAATGCCTTGCTCAAAACCTTGGAAGAACCCCCCGAACACGTCAAGTTTTTATTGGCGACCACCGACCCACAAAAACTCCCGATTACCATCGTATCACGTTGTTTACAATTCGTACTGCGTCCGTTGCCTCAGCCGATGTTGGCGGATTATTTGGGACAAATTTTGACCACTGAACAGGTCAAATTTGACGCAGATGCGGTATGGCAGTTGGCAAGCAGTGGCAAAGGCTCGGTACGTGATGCCTTGTCATTGACCGACCAAGCCATCGCTTATGGTAATGGTGAAATCCATGCTGATACCATTCGCCAAATGTTGGGTTTGATTGACCAAGCCGATGTGGTACAGTTATTGATGACCATTTATCAAGGGCAAACCCAAGCATTAAGCGACAGTATGGCGTTGCTACGTCAACAAGTGGTCGATGCCAAAGCCGTATTTGACCACCTTGCCGATGTGTTGCACCAAGTGGCATTGTTACAGCTATTACCCAATATTGACCTGCAACTTAATCGCCAACAAACCCAGCAATTACAACAACTTGCCCAGTTGCTTCCTGCTGATATCATTCAGCTATATTATGAAATCGTGGTCAAAAGCCGTGATACCATTGCCCTTGCCAACACCCCATTACAAGCCCTTGAAATGGCATTGCTTCGTTTGTTGGCATTTCGTCCGCTGACACCACAACAGCTTACCCCACAACAGACTGCCCCACAGCCGTCAATTTCACCGCCAGCAATATCCCAGCAAGCAATACCACCATCAGCCGAACCACAACCACTGCAATTAGCACCTGCCGAACTATCAGAGCCTTCTGTTGACCAACCTCAGCCCTTACAACTTGTACAATCACCACAATACTTAGATAGCAATGAAGTCGAGATTCAAGCGGTAATACCATCTGCGATATTGCCGATTAATGAATGTGATAATGGTGATTTCAATCATTTAGAAGGCGTAGATAATTTAGATAGCCTAGATAATACAGTTACTTTCGATAATATGGCTAATTTAGATGATACGGTTACTTTAGACGCTGACTTAGATAATATCGACACCTTAGGTATATCTGATTATTCTGATACGCCAATGCCATCCACTATTCCAAGTATTTTAGATGATGTCGAAGTAGTTAATTTAGCCAATGTCAATGCTGATGAGCTTGTTACTGAGAGTTTTGCTACTGAGAATTTCGCTACTGAGCATAATACTAACGTGGAAGTGGATAAGGTTGAAACTGAATCTGAAATTCAGCCAGTAGAATTTGTGATAAATACCACCTTACACCAAATTAAACAACCACTTGTTCAAGATTTAACAGGGGAATGGACAGCGGATAAATGGGATTTTTGGGTATATGAAGCCCGTGAACATGGCTGGCTTGCTGATGATGAATTGGTATTGGCAAAACGTGGCGTGATGCAAGGGGAGATTTTGGGTCAAAGTGAGTTTATCACCGATGAAAGTGTATTGACAGATACAGCGACTTTTAGCCAATTTCGCCAAAAACTTGAGGCAAAGTTTGTTGGTTTGCAGGTCAAATTGCATAAAGTTGCCCAAGCTGAGGTTGTCACGCCAGAACAGCACCAACAACAGCGAGATGCGTTGTTGCAGGTCAAAATGGTAGAACATATTGAAAAACAACCTGTTATGCAATATTTATCTCAGCAACATGCCAGTGTTGGTTTAGTAAAACTAAAATAAAGAATATTTTAATGTAACTAAAATATATGGGATTTTAACTAAAAAAACTTATAATAACAAAGCACTAACTTGCATAGTATGGTATGCACCCCTCAATAATCATAAAAAAAAATAACAATTCGCTTTAATTTACATTTAAAAAAAAGGTGTAATGACTTATAATAGTCACTTGGGTAACTGAATTTGACAGTTATTTTGGGTATGTTTTTTTTATAAACGTTGCAATACACGTTTGATACAGGATCGTTAGGTGACTTATGTTAGATAATCTCAGAGGTATGGCAGTCTTTGCCAGTGTAGTACGACATGGCTCATTTAGTGGGGCAGCAAAAGAATTGGGTATTACCACCAGTGCCGTCAGCCAACAAATCCGTTCATTAGAAAATGATATGGGCGTGGTTCTGCTTCATCGCTCGACACGTAAACTCAGCTTGACCGAGGCAGGCTCAAGCTTTTACGAATGTGCCAGAGATGTGGTAGAGGCTGCCGAGCAAGGGCGGATTCGTGTCAATCAATTGCGTGACGAATTGGCAGGTAATTTGCGTATCGCCACCACCCCTGAATTAGGGGTCAATCATATTTTGCCTGCACTCTCATCATGGATGTCGGCTCACGATGATTTGAATATTCATTTTGAAGCGGATAATCAATATGTCGACATGATTGAAGAGCGAATTGATATCGCTGTGCGTATGTCGCCCAATACCCATGATAATAGCGTGTCAATGTTTCCTTTGACCGAAGTGCGTCAAGTGTTGGTGGCTTCACCCCATTATTTACGCCAGTTCAGCAAAGTGACTGAACCAAAAGATTTGGCAAACTTGCAGATGATTGGGGTTTCATTGGTGAAAGACCCACTGCAATTGGATTTTACCAATGTTGAAACAGGTAAAAAATCCCGTGTGAAAGTCAATTCACGCATTCAAACCAATAATATCTTGCTTGCCACCACCTTAGCCAAAGAAGGTCATGGTATGGCTCGCATTATGTCATTGGATATCCAAAAAGAACTGGCAAATGGTGAATTGGTTGAAGTTTTGACAGGCTATCAATTGCCTAGCTATATGCTATATGCCGTCACCCCACGCCGTGAACAACAGCCTGCGAAAGTGGTACGCTGTCTTGAAGTATTGACCAAATACTTTGAAAAAGTATAAACTATCCATTATGAAAATAAAAAGGGCGTATCAAATACGCCCTTTTATTTTGCTTGATGCTTTAGTCCAAATTATTGTGCAGGCATCATACCCAGTGGGAGTTTCCAAATATAATATTGACCACTGTTGACAATACGTAGTTGCTCGTCAATCATCGGATCAGTTGGGTATTTGGCTTTAAATTGGGTAAGGCGTTGTAACGCACGGTCTTTTTTATCATCTAACAAATCTGCCTGTGCAAGGCTTTGGGTGGCTTCACGATAGCCCATGCTTTCGGCTTTTTCAAGGTATTTTGAACCCTCTTTAAAACCACCGCCTTCGGCTAACATCATGCCATATAAAAAGTTGGCTTCAGCAGTGTCATTGATGCGAATGGCTCGTGCCACATAGTTTCCTGCACGTACCGCATAATCTGAACCTAGGTCAAGGTTGCGTCCGATGGCGTTGATTTTGGCAGCACGTAATAACACGTCATACGAGGCGTTAGAATCTTGGGCATAATTTTCAATCCATGCTGTCAATTGTTTGACACGTTGAGTCGAATTATAGCGGTCAGTTGGATTGGTAAATACAGGTGGATAATGGCGTGCTTTGGGTGATACTTCTTTGAGGAAGTCATCCAAAATACTGACATCAAGGCTTGAATTATCAGCGGTGGATTTGCTAATCATTACCGTACTGAGCATGGCTACATCACTGATGCTGACGCTAGGCACAGGGACATTATTTGCCAAATTGTTGGTCAAATTTGTGCCACGAAGACTGAGGCTTTGAGCTTTTGGGTAGCTGATGTCAGTTAGTGTGGGTTCGCTGAGAATCGGCGTTAATGCAGAGCCAGTGTTTGAACTGGTGATGGGAGCAGGGGTTGTGGTAGTCGTGGTCTTTGCAGGGGTTTTAGCGGTGGTCTTGGTGGTAGTGGCTTTGGTGGGTTTGGTCACTTTGGTGGCGGCATTAGCATTGGCTAAAGGGTAGCTTGCCAAAACCAATAGCCCCAGTGAATAGCCAACAGATTTAACCGTTTTTTGCATTTGATAATCCTTGTAATATGTCGTATAAATAATAGGGCTGAGTTGCCAAATAGGGCGTTTGTCATCAGGCAAAATGCCGATTACATGACTCATCACATAATGGGAAATTTTGCCCAAAATGTCAGTAATGGTATTGTTAATTTTTCTCGCAATACAGCAGATTCATGCAACAATTAAGCTTGATGCTGACTTATACCTTGTCATTGCATGTCGGTTAGGTTGAGTGTGCGAACTCCAACATGATTCATAAATTATTTTAAGTTTTGGGCGTATGCAATACGCCCCTACCATAATGCTAATTTTACGAACTATATTTGCCAAATACTTAAACTCGATACGCCACGGCTTTCATACAGTTTGCCAAAAAACGCATCCCTGTGCGGACAGGTGGTGGTAATTTGCTTGCACCGACTTCGATGGCTTTGTCACGGTGTTGCAGTTCTTCTTTATCCATCTGTGCCAAAATTTCGGCACTGCGTTGGTCTTGTGGGGGGAGTTTTTGGATATGTTCTTGTAAATGTTCACTGACTTGAATTTCAGTTTCTGCGACAAATCCTAAGCTAAATTCATCCGAAATCACCCCAGCGACCGCCCCAATCCCAAATGACAACCCATACCATAATGGGCTAAAAATACTGGGGTGACTGCCAAGTTCATCCAGTCGAGTTTCACACCAAACCAAATGGTCAATTTCTTCTAATGCGGATTGGTGCATGGATTGACGCACATAGTCACGTTTTGCGGTGAATGCTTGTCCATGATATAGCCCTTGGGCACATACCTCGCCTGTGTGGTTGATACGCATTAGCCCTGCGACATGGCGAGATTCTTGTACAGAAAGCTGTGGAATATGGTCACTGGTGACAGGGAGGGGGCGAGTGCTAGGATTGCTGTGGGGTACAAATGAGCGTAACGCTCGGTCAAACACCATGATACCACGGTCAAGTTTGGATAATGTGGGGGTTGGGCTAGTTGAAGCCATGACATTCCCTCTAATAATCGGTTTGAAGTTGTTATCATTTTACCCAAATTATGCAGGTTTCGCTATGTCAATGAGATAAAAAAAGGGGGATGTAAAAATAGTCAGCATTATTTGCTCTTTTAAATCTCCCCCAACCCCTTCTTTATGAAAGAGGGGGCTTTGCTTTTTACATAAATCTGATACGAAAAAAAGCCCCACGATTAACGTGAGGCATTTTGTAAAAACAATGTCGAAAATAATTTTAGCTCGTTGGTAGCTGTGAAACGTAAGCTTCTGCCCCATTATTACCCAATAAGGCTTGGTCAGCTTTGACTAGTACATAACGCCCCGGAGCATTTTCGATGGTGTTGATATCTTTCCCTTGGGCGTTTTTGCCGACTACACGGGCATCAATTTCTTTACCTTCGTGAGGTTTGACCCATTCTGCCCAGTGATTCCACCAAGTGTCAGCAGTGTAAGTCGCTTCTTTATACCATTGGTCAGCATCTGCGGTGTAGTTAGGGTTGCTATAATAGCCGTATTTGCTACCCGGTGGGTTCATAATACCAGCGATATGTCCTGATTCACCGAGTACATAGACTTTTTCACCGCCAAATACTTGTGTACCTGGATAACAGCTTTTCCATTTGGCGATATGGTCTTGTAAGGTCGCTACCATATACACAGGGGTTTTGACTTTTGACAAGTCGATTTTGACCCCATCAATCTCAACGCCACCTGCTTTTCTAAGGTTGTTGTTGATATAAAACTCACGTAACAAGAAGTGATGTAAAGCGGCGGTCACGTTGGTACAGTCTGAGTTCCAATACAACAAATCAAACGGCATTGGACGCTCGCCTTTGAGGTAGTTTTGGACGTAATAGTTCCAGTATAGGCTGTTTTCACGGAGTAGGCTAAATGACACGCCCATCATACGCCCATCAAATACGCCTTTTTCGGTGTTTTGCTTATCAATGGCAGTGACGATTTTGTCATCAATAAACACGCCAATATCACCCGGATCACTAAAATCAATAATCGTTGCCCAAAGGGTGGCACTGGCGACTCTATCGGCTTGATTGGTGGCGGTTAAATAGGCTAGCGTGACAGCGGTTAACATACCACCGATACAATAGCCTGTGATATTGATGGTTTTTTCGCCTGTGATGGCTTGGATTTGATCCATAGCAGCCAACACACCATCTTTCATATAATTACCCATACTTACGTGCTTGTAAGCTGGGGTTGGATTTGCCCAAGAAATCACATACACGGTATGACCTTGACTGACCGCCCAATGAATAAATGAGTTATTCTCACGCAAGTCCATGATATAAAACTTGTTAATCCAAGGTGGCACCATCAACAACGGACGTTGTTTGGCTTTCTCGGTGGCAGGTTCGTATTGAATCAACTGCATCATATAATTTTCAAACACCACTTTACCTTTTGAGGTAGCGATGTTATCACCCACACGAAACGCACTTTGGTCAGTCATGCGAATGTTCAAGGTATCCGCACTGTTGCTCATGTCTTCGGCAAGTTGCTTCATCCCTTGTACAAGGTTTTGTCCACGAGATTCGATGGTCAACCGTAGCACTTCTGGATTGGTCATTAAGAAGTTGGTAGGGGCAACGGCATTAATCCATTGGCGAGTAAAGAAGGCAAGACGTTGGCGAGTTTTTTCATCCACACCTTCGACATTATCAATGGCTTCCATCATTGCTTGGGTGGTTAATAAGTAGTTTTGCTTTAAGAAATTAAAGATAGGATTGTCTTCCCATTCTTCATCGCTAAAACGCTTATCTCCTTTTTCAGGCTTTGCCACAGGCTCTGGCATTTTACCAACAAATTGTTGCATGGTATTTTGCCAAAGGTGCATTTGGTCTTTCATCAGTTGAGCTTGCTCTTCGACTAACTGCCCTGGATGATTGGTCATCATTTGAGCCATTTTTTTCCAACCATCCATCAAATCCATCGCAATCGAAGTATTGGTGTATTGCGGTGTTTGATTGGCACGCATCGACTGCTGGGCGATAGATTGGCTCAGTTTGGTCATATTGTTAAAAAACTGATTGTAAAAATCACCAACGGCAGGATTAATGGGAGGCAAGGTTTGGGTTACTTGGGTAAACGGATTGAACTTGCTCAAAAACTCTAGCGGATTTTGGGGCATGCCATAGTTGCTAAAGGGGGGGAGATTGTCTTTGTTGGATTCTTCTGACATAAATGGGGCTTCCTTTATTTACTTATAATCTATTTGTTTATCATCTTAAAAAAATGGTGAATTAGCCAAGCTAACCCACCAATTTACATATTAATTTATATAAAACCAATTACTTAGCAGTGGCGGTGGTTTTAGCTGTTGCTGGTTTGGTTGCTGAAGCAAGTGCTTCGCTAGCAGGTTGGGTGCTGTTTGCCATGCCTGCAGTGGCTTTTTTGGCAACACTGCTGATTTCGGTAGCAGTTTTGTTTAGGTTTTCGGTGGTTTGTTTGACGGCTTCGTTCATTTGTGAGGCAGCTTTATTGACGTTTTCGCTCACTTTACGACCGAATTCTTCAGCGGTTTTTGAGGCATTGGTGGTGGCTTGTTGCATGGCTGATTGCACAGTGGTAGCATTTTCACTGTAGATTTCATTCATGGCACTCATCACTTCATTGCGGATTTCGTTACCAAGCTCAGTCAAGCGTTGAGCATCTGCCAACATTTTTTGACCTAGCTCATTCATTAATTCAGTTTGTTTTTGGCTAAAGTTGCTGGCGGCTTCTGGTGAATCCACACTTGATACATTGCGTAGTTGCTCAAGCCCCATTTCTGAATAATGGCGGATAGATTCGATTGAAAAGTCAGTCATTTTTTCGGCATTTTTTAGCAAAGCACGATTAAAGCGGGCAAATGGCTCGTACATTTTACGAGTGGTATCATTGATATTCATGTTGTCAAAAAAAGGATTGTTTTGATTAAAGTTATTCATAGGAGGCTCCAAAAAGTTGTTTATAGAAGTTGTATGATTTGACAAACAAAAAATAGCCTAATAAATAGTCAAAGTTAAACGGATAATTCATAGAAATTAGTTAATTTTTTGGGGTATTTAAAGGCGATTAATTAATGACATTGATTTTATCAATTTAAACTTTTCTATAGTATATTTGCTGATTATTACAATAGCATGAAAACAAAAAAATTAAAACGATATTTGTAAACATTTGATGTTTTATGCGTGTGTTTTGTAATTTTTTGTTAAACTAATAAATGACCTTTGATAAAATCACATAATCAATAAAAAAAGGTTATAAAATAAACATTTTCATTATAAAAATTCGACATAATCAAAGGTTTGGTAATGGTTAATAAATGGTTATATGTTTATGTCAATCTATTCACTTCATCAAAAGCCAAATAAAGTTCAAGTTGTTCATCGGTTAATATAACCAATATTTGTTTTTCTTTGTTATTGTTTATTCTAAAGATAGGCTTTCCATTTCTACCATCATTGTTTAGTGAATCTATGATTTCAAAGCCAAGGAAATTTAAGTTATTAATAATTTTTTGGCGAATTACCGATGAATGTTCGCCAACACCTGCGGTAAAAATCAACGCATCACAACCTTGCATGCTAATCATAAGACTGGCGATTTGTTTGGCAGTATGGGTGACAAAAAATTCAATGGCAAATTTAGCATGTTCGTCATTGCTTTCAAGCAAATCTCGCACGTCATTGCTAATTTCAGACAAGCCCAACAAGCCTGATTCTTTATACAAGCACTGGTTCATTTGGTCAAGTGTCCACCCTTGCTCGACCATGTACAAAATTACCCCTGCATCTAGATGTCCGACACGAGTTCCCATCGGTACGCCATCCAGCCCACTAAAGCCAAAGGTGCTATCTTGGCTTTTGCCATGATGGATGGCGGTGATACTACAACCACTGCCAAGGTGGGCGACAATCAGACGTTTATCAGCAATTTCAGGTTCGTAGGTTTGTAGTTTTCGCATGATGGCTTGATAGGATAAGCCATGAAATCCATACGACCGCACGCCCTTATCTCGCAAATATTTGGGTAAGGCGTACTGCGACCATAGCTCTGGGCGACCGTGATGAAAGGCGGTGTCAAAGGCAGCGATATGAATTAGACTCTCATCCAAGGCGTGTAGGGCATTGACCACGGATAGGGCGGGCGGTTGGTGCAGTGGGCAAATCGGCGATAGCTCGACCAATTTTGCCATCACGGTATCATCAATGATGACGGCTTGATGGTAGCTATTACCGCCATGTACCACACGATGGACGCAGACGATTTGACGCTCTGGAAACGCTTGTCTTAGCTCACTAAACAGACTGGTGGCGGTGTCGGTCAAGTCGTCTTTGGGTTGCCAATTTGCCAAACGTTGGGGCATGGCGTGCCAAATGGCTTCTTTGGTTTTGAGGTTAATATTGACATCAAACAGGGCTTTGCGTTCCAGTGCAGGAATTTGGCTGTCACGACCGCTGTCATAGCCTGCTATTTTGATGGTGGCAGAGCCGACATTAAAGGTTAGTACAATGGGGTTGTTAAAAATTGGATTTGACGGCATGGGGTTTCCTTATTGTTATGGTTATATTCTGATAGCGAGCAAGAAGTAAGTTTAGACAATCGTAAGGTGCGTTATACGCACCCTTAAAAAAGCTGATTCTCGCTAAATGGTGCGTAAGACGCACCTTACATTTTATTGTTTGGTTTGTTGAGCGACTAACGCCCCTAACGCAATCGAGTATAGACGGTCAAGTTCGGCATCTGAGCGACTGGTCAATACGATTGGCACTTTTGACCCCATGACAATCCCTGCGGCTTTGGCATTACCTAAATAAATCAATTGTTTACCAAGCATATTACCTGCTTCAAGGTCTGGGACAAGTAGAATGTCAACATCACCTGTGACAGGTGAGTGAATGTGTTTGATATCAGCAGAATGTTGGCTGATGGCGTTGTCAAATGCCAAAGGACCGTCCAAAATTGCCCCAGTGATTTGTCCACGGTCTGCCATTTTGCACAAGGCGGCGGCATCAATGGTCGAAATCATTTGTGGTTTGACTTCTTCTACCGCTGATAAAATCGCCACTTTGGGTGTTTCAATGCCAATGGCATGGGCAAAATCAATGGCATTTTGTAAAATATCTTTTTTGGTCAATAAGTCAGGCACGACATTTAACGCACAGTCGGTTAAGGTCAATAATTTATGATAAGTGGGGCTTTCCATCAGCCAAACATGGCTCATACGGCGACCTGTGCGTAAATTTTGGCTTTTATCCACCAACACGCCCATCAATTCATCGGTATGCACTGAGCCTTTGATGATAAAATCCGCTTGTTTTTCACGCACCAGTTTGGCAGATATTTCTACGGCTTCATGGCTATGAGCAGTTTCTATCAGTTGATAGCGACTGATGTCTAGCTTGGCTTCATCAGCGGCCGCTTGGATTTTGTCTTTGCGTCCGACCAAAATGGGGGTGATGATTTTATGTTGCTCGGCTTCGATACAAGATTGTAAAATAATATCGGTGGTCGGCTGTACCACCACGGCAGGGACGGGCTGGGTGAAATAGTTATTGTCTAAAAGTTGTGATAGTTTTGTTAGCATAAAGTCACCTTGCTTATTGTTGGTATAAAATTGTTGTGTTAGCTTAACTATAAGAAATAGGAATGACGAAAAGAGTTTTAATTACTTGTCACCCCTGTGTATGCAGGGGTCTAGCGTCTTTATTCAGCAAGATAAATTTAAAATTTGCGTAACTCCTAAGAAAATCATTATCAAAAAAATTGATGACATACTGATGAAATCTGCCTATTTTACTGCTTATCGCTTACGATACATGACATCAAAAATCGCTCGCCCTTCGTCTATCCCTCGTTTTTCAAACTTTGTCAACGGACGAAAATCTGGGCGAGGTAAAAATTGCCCCACGCCCTCGGCATTTTTACCGACCACATTGTCAAAGCCTGTTAGCGAATCCATCACCTCAATCATCCAATGGGCGTAATGTTCCCAGTCAGTTGCTGAGTGGAAAATCCCACCTTTTACCAACACACGCTCGACCACTGCCATGCGTTCTGCGGTGACAAAACGGCGTTTATAATGACGCTTTTTTTGCCAAGGATCTGGGAAATATAACTGCACCGTGTCGATATGTTCAGGCGGTAATTGCTTCATCAGTTCAATCGCATCACCACTAATCAGCTTGAGATTGCTCAAGCCTTGCTCACCTGCCATAAATGCACAGTTGCCTAAGCCCGCTTCATGTACCTCAATACCGACAAAGTTACGATTGGGTTCGGCGGTTGCCATTTCGACCAAACTTGTCCCCATGCCAAAGCCAATTTCTAAGGTCAATGGCTGATTGGGATTGGCAAAAAGCTGACGTAAATTATCAATGCCGTCAATGTCCATCGCCTGTAACTGGGGCAAAGTCTGAACATAATACTGGCGATAGTCCGCTCCCAGTCCAATTTCGGCTTTTTTGCCCATGTGGGTTTTGCGTTTCATAAAGGTTTGGATGGTGCGTAGTGAAACGTTTGCTTTATCCGTGTTAAAACTAGCTTCTAGGGTTTGGTTTGGCATGGGGATATCAGTCGTCATCATTTGCAAAAAAACTATAAGGTTATGGTAAAATGGGGCTATTATAAGCGAAAATCGTTTTGGGTTAAACGTGGAAAATTGACCGAATGTTATTTATCGAAGAAACCTCACCGCCCCCATTTTGGCAAGACCAACTGACCGACAAACAACGGCTAATGTACGACAAAGCCTATATTGGTAATCGCTCACAAGCCTATTACCTCAAGCGATTTGCCCAGTTTGACAAGGCGGGCAAGCTGTCGGCTAAGTGGCATTGGTCGGGGTTTTTTATGACATTTGCGTGGTTACTGTACCGCAAACGCTACCTTGATAGCATTGTGTATTCGGTGGCAGGTTGGTCGTTTATCCAAGTCAATGTCACGATTTTGTTGGTTGTGCTTGAGTACCTTGTGGTGGGGAATTTGCCAGAGGCGTGGCGATTGCCGATACGTTTTGGGCTGGCAGGCATGGTTTGGCTATTTTGGGCGTATATGGTGGCACGCTGGACGGATGCCTATTATTATCGTATGGCTCGCCGAGAGATAGCCGATGCGATTGAAATGTACCCAAAAGATGAAGAAAAACAACTGGCTCATATCCGTCAGCATGGTGGTGTTAGTTTGGTAGGGATGGGACTAGCATTTGGATTTTTTGCGTTTGTGTTGATGGTGATACAGGTGCAGTTTTTACCGATTTATGCCAAGCAAAAAGCCAATGAAACCTTATTTGAGGTGTATGATATTGTTGAAAATGCCCAAAAGCGAGTCGAGGTGATTTATCAAATGACAGGGCAATGTCCTGTGAATACGCCTCTCACTACCGATAATCAAAAGGTACGCCTTACGGTGTTGACACAGGCAGAAGGAATGCCAAATACCAGTCCGTGTATGGTACAAGCAACGGTGCAGGGGGTGAGTTTTCCGAATCGCTGGCTCAATGGACAGAAGTTGACCATGTATCGAGTGGATGGGGCAAAAGGTGAGGGGAGTTGGGGCTGTATTACGTCACTCAATCGCAAACAAACCCCAAAACAATGTATGGTGGCGGAGCGGTGAGTTAGCGGTTGGTAATGGATATAAATAGTTGCTGATTGGTTAATATTCTGATAAATCTAAGTTGTTTAAAAGCCCGATTAAATCCTTATTAAAATAACATATAGAGGAAACGCATGAAAAGTTTAGTAATTGGAATAATAGCTTGTATCTTGATAGTGCCTTTTAGCCATTCAGAAACGCATACAAAAACAGTGGCAGGCTACAATTTTGATAACTATAAAGTTGATGTGTATCAGGGTAAAAAAGCTCCAATCAAATTTGATAAGGCTTCAAAGGTTTTTAGAACCCAAATCTCTAACGATTATGCTTTGGCAAAAGATAATTTTGGAGGGCATTACACGGTTGCTATGTGGGGCTGTGGTTCGGATTGCATTAGTGCAGTGATGGTCGATAGAAAAACAGGGGCGGTATTTTATTTTCCTGTGGGGGATTTCTATTATGGTTGCTCTCTTGACGAAAATGAAGATTATTATGATAGCAGTATTTTATTCAAGCAAGATAGCCGTCTATTGATAACCACGAGTTGTCAAAATTACGAAGATGAAAAAGTTGCTAAACAAACCAAAACTTACCATATCAAGATTTGGAATGAAAAAACCAAACAATTTGAGAAGCGTGCTGATGTAGAAAAGGTAAAATTTTATTAAGCTGTTTTCTAAGCTATTAAGCTTAATTTTTGTAGTCACCACTCAATAAAAATTGGCGTACCAACTTTTACTAAAGTGTTGACATTTCATATTGCTATATAAGTAACATGCAACTCAAAGCTGATAACCATCATAAGTCATTATCAGCTTTTTGCAAGTTATAACGATAAGCTATTAAACCCAGCCTTTTTCACGGAATGACTTTAATACGGTGACGAAAACGCTCATTTCTTCTGGCGTACCAAGCGTTAAGCGATTCCAACCTGTAATTGGTAAAAATTCACGACCGACCCATACATGGTTTTCTTTCATACGAGCTTGATAGGTTTTGACATCGCCTTTGATTTTGTGAAAAATAAAATTACCGTTTGATGGCACATACGCCAATCCCAGTTCATCCAAGGCTTTTTGTACGATTTGGCGTGAGCGTAAATTGCTTGCGACAATATATTCTTTGAACTGTGTATCTTTGATGGATGCCAAACCTGCCACTGCTCCTGCCAAGTTGGTATTGTCAAATGACATAAAGGCTTCGGTAAGCTCAATCAATCCTTTTGAACCGATAGCAAAGCCCACTCGCATCCCTGCCAACGCATACAGTTTTGAGAAAGTACGGGTGACTAACACATTCTCATTACCTTGTTTAATCAAATCAAGCCCAGAGGCAAAATTTTTGTCCGCTACATAATCAGCATACGCTTCATCAAGCAAGAAATATTGGTGTTTTGGGGCTTGTTGAATCAGGCTAAATAGTGAATTTTTTGGTGTAATGGTCGCCGTTGGGTTGTTTGGATTACATAAGTAAAATAAACTGATACCGTCAAACTGATTGGCGATTTGTTGCATTTTAGCAAGGTCAAAACTAAAATCTGTTGGATTAAGTGGCACTTTTACCACAGTCGCATTTAACGATTCAGCATAAAGCTGTGCATAGTTAAAAGTAGGGTCTGGCACAATCAACTGGAATTTTTTGCCCTCTTTTAAGGCTTTGGTGTAGATGGCTTGTACGAAAGCTTGAATATTCTCTGATGAACCATTACCCAATGACACTTGCTTGCTATCGACTTGATAGACTTTAGCAATCTCATCAATTAGGCTAGCACGTTGGTCATCTGGGTAGCGAAAACCGATGTCTAACTGCTCTATCACGGCTTTTTTCGCTGATGGCGACATACCCAGTGAGTTTTCATTAAAGTTAAGTAATAGACGGTTTTTATCGGATAGTATAGGCAATTTTTTTAGGCTGTTAGCAGGTATCGCTGTGGTAGTTTTGGCATGAGCGGTGGCAGTAGATAATACGGTGCTCGCTCCAGCAATTTTGAGAAAATCACGACGGTTAAACATAAAACCCTCCTATGGGTGTGGTAGCAAGTGAAACATGATTGCATTAACTGATAAATAGGTGAAACCTTTGCACAATTCTTTCATTATGTAATGGTTAGGTGATTATCTATCTTTCCATAGTTTTTACCAACATACAAGATGTTTACCAATGATTACGCATAAAAAAAGCCGAGCAATCGCCCGACTTCTTTTGCTAAGATAACAGTTACTTTATCAACTACTTCATCAACAACGCATTAATCCGCTTTAGATACCCTGCTGGGTCTTCAAGCTGACCGCCTTCTGCCAATAACGCTTGGTCAAAAATCACTTGGGCAAGGTCATCAAACTCACTCGAATTTTCCAATTTTTGAATCAACGGATGGTTCGGATTAACCTCAAGAATTGGTTTGGTTTCTGGCACGGCTTGCCCCATTTGCTTAAGAATTTGTACCATTTGAGGCGATAGCTCACCGTCAGCGGTGACTAGCAACGCAGGGCTATCGACCAGACGGTTTGACACACGCACATCTTTGGCACGATTTGACAATACGCCTTTGAGTTTATCGACCACAGGTTTCATCGCTTCGCTGGCTTTTTCGGCTTCGGCTTTTTCTGCTTCATCGGTCAAATCACCCAAATCTACCGCACCTTTGGCGATATTTTGTAGTGGCGTACCGTCAAATTCAAACAAGAAATTCATCGCCCATTCATCGACACGGCTAGTCATCAAGATGACTTCAATGCCTTTTTTCTTAAACACTTCCAGTTGTGGGCTAGATTTGGCACTCGCTAGGCTGTCGGCAGTCAAGTAATAGATGGCTTTTTGACCGTCTTTCATGCGGGCTTTATAGTCGTCAAAACTGGTCGCCACGTTGTCATCGGTGGTGGTGGCATAACGCAATAATTTGGCGATTTTCTCTTGATTGCTTTGGTCTTCACCCAAGCCTTCTTTGATAACATCGCCAAATTCGGCATAGAATGCCTTATATTTGTCTTGTTTTTCTTGCTCATCACTATTTGCCAAACTTGCCAACATGGTCAACACACGGCGAGCGTTACCGTCACGAATGGCTTTGACATCACGGCTTTCTTGCAAAATCTCACGGCTGACGTTCAAAGGTAAATCCGCAGTATCAATCACGCCTTTGACAAAACGCAAGTACATCGGCAATAGTTGCTCGGCATCATCCATGATAAACACACGTTTGACGTACAATTTTAGACCGTGTTTTTGCTCACGTTGGTATAGGTCAAACGGGGCTTTTTTCGGGATGTATAAAAGCTGGGTGTATTGCAAACGCCCTTCGACACGGTTATGCGACCATGTGAGTGGGTCATCGTAATCGTAGCTTAGGTTTTTATAAAATTCGTTATATTCGTCATCGCTAATGTCGCTAGATGAACGAGTCCACAAGGCATTGGCTTGGTTGATGGTTTCCCACTCATCACTCACCACCATTTCGCCTTTGGCAGTTTCGCCTGCTTCTTTCTGCTCATCTGTCAGTTCTTCTTCTTGCCACACTTCTTTACGCATCTGAATTGGCAAGCTGATGTGGTCAGAGTATTTATTGACTAAGGTTTTGATTTTATGGCGGTCAAGGTAGTCGGTTTGGTCGTCTTTAACGTGCAGAATCACAGTCGTGCCACGTTCGGCTTTGTCGATGGTTTCGGTGGTAAATTCGCCTGTGCCGTCCGATACCCAACGCACGCCCTGTGAGCTTGGTTCGCCTGCTTTACGGCTTTCCACGGTGATTTTATCCGCTACGATAAAGCCAGAATAAAAGCCCACGCCAAATTGACCGATTAAATTGCCGTCTTGTTTTTGGGCATCGGATAGTTTTTCCAAGAACGCTTTTGTGCCAGATTTAGCAATCGTGCCGAGATGTTCGACCGCATCGGCTTCGTTCATACCGATACCGTTGTCGATAAATTTGATGGTTTTAGCTTCTTTATCAATGTCAATGCGAATGCGTAATTCGCTGTCACCCTCAAATAGGGTATCGTTTTGGTTACCCTCAAAACGCAATTTGTCGCAAGCGTCCGAGGCGTTTGACACCAATTCACGCACGAAAATATCGGCGTTTGAATACAATGAGTGAGTGACGAGGTGAAGCAGTTGTGATACTTCCGCTTCAAAGCTGTGTTTTTTAAGTTCAGGTGTTGTCTGAGTCATTCTTTTTCCTTAAAATTTAACAATAACCAATCATAAAAAAAGGTTAACCCTATATCAGTTAACACTGTCTTTTTATTATGGTTAATGTTAACCTTTTTCAAGCTAAGGAAGAATTTTTTCTCCACCTAACTAATAACAACATGGAGCGGATATGAGTGATTTAAGTGAAGATGAGTTATTGTTCAGTGATGATTTGGATGAGGATGCACTTGAAAAGCTATTGGCAGAAATGGTGGATGAACCGCCTACTGATACGGTCAGTGATGATGCACCACAAATAAAGCCCCAAACAGAGCTGGCGATTGAGCATGAAGCCCCACAGCGATTGACCGATGAGCATTTGGAGCAATTACTCCATAAAGCGAAAGCCGTACTAAATACCGTGAGTTCAGAGCCAAACAATGATGAAGAAGTGGTAACATCCCCAATAGTCGATGCGGTTTTGGCAAATCCGCCAACAACGGATATCAGCGATGATGAAACCCAACCATTAGCCTCATTAAGCGTTGAGCAACATCCTACTTTCACTAATTCGGTGATGGCTGATTCACCGATGATAGCAACGCATAAGGCATTCGATAAAAAACTTACCATGACAACAGATGATATCAAAGTAGCAACCCAAGGAAGTCAAAGCATGAATCAACAACCAGTGAATCAAGAAGCTAATACGATTAAACAACAAATTGCCATACTACAAAGCCAAATCCATGAAATGACAGGGCAGTTTTTTTCGGCAAATGAGGCATCAGCCAAATTAATTAGCCAAGTGCGTGAATTGCAACTGGCGAATCCAACTGATTTTGTGATGACCTATGAGCAAACCCAAGAGCTACGCACCAAGCTTGTCACCGCTCGTAAGCAGTTTTTGGAGTTGACGAGTTTGCTTGATTTGGTGGAAGAAGCATTAGAAAGCGAATCTTATACCAAGCTCACTCGTCCTAATTAATATAGGACTTACGCATAAGACACTGGATTCCTGCATTCGCAGGATGAGAGCCGTTAAAGCAAAACACTGTTTTGCAGGCTTGCAAGACGAGGGCTATGTCCGAAGTAACGAACATTTAATAACTCGTCACCCCTGTGAATACAGGGGTCTAGCGTCTTTATTCAGAGAAATTAAGTTATAATTTGCGTAAGTCCTATAATAATCTTAGGCGTATTTAACCAAATCGTAGGTTGGGTAGAGCTTGCGATACCCAACAATTTCAATGGTTTATGTTGGGTGTCATTCTTCCACCCAACCTACAAATGGCATTTTTGCGTAAGTCCTAAATCTATAAGTACCAAAAAAAATTAAATACCAATATTATGATTTATTGATTTGCTATTAATTGGTGCAATCCATCACAATAAGCATCGTCATTAATTATTTCTCCACGTATTTTATACCAGTTTGGTTTTGCCTGAATTTTTTCAACCAATCGCTCAATATTCACCGCTAAATCCGTGTTACTGGGTGAAAAATCTTGATAAAAATGTTCATCAATGATGTGCCGAAAATCGACAATATCATCCTTTAACGTGACCTTAAACCCTCGTTGAATAACTTCATCACGTAACGCAAAATAGCGTTGTTCAATAAAACCCAATTTATCATAAAAAAACAGCACATGACCTGTCTGCATACGGTAGGTCGGTGGGATTTTTGCCAAAATTTTAGCTTGCGGATATTTGTCACAGGCTTGCTTAACCAATGCAAATAGCCGAGTAATCTCTCGATACTCGGCAAATAAATGTTGGTCGGTCAGCAAAGTTGGCTCAATAAGATTAATACGAGTCATTTTCGGAAGCCATAATTCAAGCAGGATTTTTTAGGGATTTTGGTAAGCTAAAAGTCACATTTTCTTCAATGCCTGATAATTCCACAGGCTTATCACCACCCCATGTTTGTAAGGTATCAAGCACTTCTTGAATCAGCACTTCAGGGGCAGATGCACCTGCGGTCACGCCCACAGTTTGCACACCATCAAACCAAGCTTTTTGCATTTGACTGGCATTGTCAATCAAAAATGCCTTTGCCCCCAATCGTTCTGCCAATTCTCGTAAACGGTTGGAATTAGAAGAATTAGGCGAGCCGATGACTAGCACGATTTCACATTGTTCTGCCAAATCTTTGACCGCATCTTGGCGGTTTTGAGTGGCGTAGCAAATATCGTCTTTGCGTGGGGCATGAATTTTGGGAAATTTTTCCTTTAACGCATCAATCACCCCGGCGGTGTCGTCCATCGATAGGGTAGTTTGGGTGACGAATGCCAGCTCGCTATCTCGTGGCAAATCCAATTGCTCTACATCACTCACGTCTTCAATGAGATGAATGCGTCCGCCAAACTCTGGGTTAAAACGCCCCATCGTGCCTTCAACCTCTGGATGTCCTGCATGACCAATCAAAATCGCATCCATGCCTGTTTTGGCGAATTTATTCACTTCAATATGGACTTTGGTGACAAGCGGACAAGTGGCGTCAAATACCGTCAAATCACGGCGTTCAGCCTCGTCTTCCACCGCCTTTGACACACCATGAGCCGAAAAAATCACAATCGCCCCATCGGGCACTTCGTCCAATTCTTCGACAAACACCGCACCACGCCGTGCCAAGTCTTCGACCACGAATTTGTTATGTACGACTTCATGACGGACGTAAATCGGTGGGGTAAAGCGTTCTAGGCAGACATTGACGATTTCGATGGCACGGTCAACGCCTGCACAAAAACCACGTGGATTGGCGAGTAAAATTTGCATAATCTTTTCCAAGCATATTTAAAATAATACAATTTTACCTAAGTTAGGCACTAATAACCATTTTTAAATGGTGAAAAATTGATGGAAAAAATCGTAAATTCATCATCAAACCTTGTTACAATAGATGATTAATTTTTCCCTTTTAGATAATTTAGGAATTTCTATGACCAAAGGCTCACTTTTTATTGTCACCGCTGCCAGTGGCACAGGCAAAACTTCATTGGTCAAACAATTAGTCGCCACGACCAATGATTTGGCAGTAAGCATTTCTCATGCCACACGCACCCCTCGTCCGGGGGAGGTTGACGGACAGCATTATCATTTTGTTAGCCGTGACCATTTTAATGAGATGATAAAAAATGGCGAATTTTTGGAATTTGCCGAAGTATTTGATAATTGTTATGGTACATCGCAACAGTCAGTGGAATTTATGCTGAATAATGGCTTGGATGTGATTCTCGAAATCGACTGGCAAGGGGCGTTACAAGTCCAAAAATTGCGTCCAGATGCCACGATGATTTTTATTTTACCGCCAGACCGTCAGTCACTTCGTCAACGTTTGTCTAACCGTGGACAAGACAGCGAGCAAGTGATTGAAAAACGCTTGGCAGGCTCGGTACATGAAATGTCGCAATATTTGCATTTTGATTATGTGGTGATTAATGACAATTTTGATGTGGCATTGGCTGAACTCAAAGCCATTATCATCGCTAATCGTTTGACCCTTACCAAACAACAAGAACGACATCACAATAGAATTTTGCAATTATTGACGGAATAAGTTTTATTCAGACCTTATGCAAAAGACACTGGATTCCTGCATTCGCAGGAATGACGAAGGTTTTTAATTATTCGTCACCCCTGTGGATACAGGGGTCTAGCGTCTTTGTTTAATAAAATGAATTCATAATTTGCGTAAGCTCTAATTATAAAAACACCGCAAAAATCCTTTCCCTTAACCACCGATGCAATGGGTCATCATGCTGTGAGGCGTGCCAATAGCCATGTAACGCAATACTTGGCAAGGCAAACGGTAAAGCTGAAACCTGCCAATCCGCCGTTTTGGGAATAAAGGCGTGAGCAAGCTGACTGGGCAGGGTCAACAGTAGTGGACTTTCTTTTAATAATTGGCAAGCGGTAGCGTAATGCTGACAGCGTAAAGTCACCTTGCGTTGCCGACCTGCTTGCGACAATAGCCTATCTTCCAAACTATCCCCCAATCGCCGTGATGACAC
This sequence comes from Moraxella sp. TY6, assembly GCF_048551375.1. NCBI lineage: Bacteria > Pseudomonadati > Pseudomonadota > Gammaproteobacteria > Moraxellales > Moraxellaceae > Moraxella > Moraxella sp. TY6. The sequence goes on from NZ_JBLYZJ010000016.1 coordinate 48,871, forward strand.
GGTGATATGCGACTGAGCAAAATAGGTCGTAGCGTCCAGTACAGGGTTAAACCTGTCAAACTGTTTTTGGTCAAACGCTCTTTGCTCAAACTGGGGCTGATAATACGCCACCACAAAATCATCATGTAGTAGCGGTTGGTGATGAATGTCTTTATCCACCGCCCTTGCCACATCAATCGCAAAATCCAACGTACCATTTTTGAGTTCTTGCCCCAGTGCTTGGCGTTTTAGACGGCTACTGGTGAGCTGGCAGTGGGGGAGTTCGCTATTGAGTTTGGCAAAAATCTTAGCAAATACAATCAGTTCAATCTCATCCTGCATGGCGATGGTAAGTTTGCCAAAGGTTTGTTTGGCGAGGCTGGTGAGTTGCTCATCGGTCATGGATTCGTTGATGGCAAAGGCGTTTTCGAGTTGAGTAAAGGCGTGTTGAACGGTGGGATACAGGCGTTTGGCGTAGGCGGTGGGGTGGAGTTGCCCTTGTTCTCGATAAAATAATTCATCATCGAGGGCGGTACGCAGGCGGTTGAGGGCGTGGCTGATGGCGGATTGGCTAAGGTGTAGTTCTTGGGCGGTGTGGGTGAGATTTCGGCTGTGGTAAATATGCAAAAATAGCCTAAGTAAATTTAGGTCGAGTTGGGATAGTGGGGTTTTACTTTGAGCATTTTTTGAGGTGTTTGACATGATAATAGAATATTTGTTTGGTAGTGTGTTATAGTTTGGATTGCGATTGATTTGAGAAGTTTAGGGGAATTTTATGCTAAAGTCATTGGGTAAATTTGCTATTTTAGTTGTGATATTGGGTTTGTGTGGCTGTGATAGGCAAAATCAATCGGAGCAACATAAGCAAGTAGCTGATTATTTACCATTTTTGAAAAGTCAGTGCAGTGGTTTGCATAAGGTGACGGATGTTGATGATTTGGTTCAGCAGATGTATGCTAATATTGATTCGACTTGTTTGTTTGATATGCCTGCTAGTGAGCTTGAAAAAGTTTGGGGCTTAAAAGTTTTCGATTGGCAACTTTTTAAAAAAAGAACTACAGAAATAGATAAAAAAAAGTTCGATGAGTTTTTACAAGCACGAAATAAACATAATAAAGAAGGAAAAGGAATTTATGTTGAGATAGATGACAAAGATGAGAAAAGAAGATTACGTATAGTAACAACAGAGTCTTATAGTAGAGAAAATAACAATGGTTGGGGTGGTAGTTTGGGTCAAGGTAACTTTCCTCAAAAATTGCCACAGCCTAAAGTTATTAGTTTAGCGTCAATGGGAATTGCCTCGCCAACTGCCTCAACTGAACACCCAGAATATAATATCATACATTATTTTGGCAAATATGCCCCTAGAGCCAACTATTTATGGATGAATTCAGGAAAGGATAAACAAAAACCAGTCTTTATAATAACAACAGGAGTAGATAGCAAACCTGTCAATCCAACGTTATACAGGACAATCAACTCAACAGCTTTTGCAGACTATATTAATAACTGAAGTTACGCAGTCTTCAACAGCTTTAATTCGGCAAAAGCCGACTGAGAAGCTGAGAGTAATAACCGAT
>NZ_JBLYZJ010000017.1:0-46025 GCF_048551375.1 Moraxella sp. TY6
CGTTCGGTGTGTGCGTATTATACGCTTTTTATATGGGACGTCAAGAGGTTTTTTATAAGTTTTTGAGATTATTTTTAATGTTTATTTTAAAGTATTGATTTTTAAAAATTTTACATCAATTCAATAAAAAGTTTATCTCTCACATTTTTGCAAATATGCTTGTATAAATGGTGCGTATGACGCACCTTACGATAAGATTAGCAAAAATAAAGGGCGTATGCGATACACCCTTATATAGTCGTTTAAACTAGAAATAAGACAGTTTTGTAGGGGCGTATTGCATACGCCCAGAATTTCAAAGCCTTATTTTTGATTTAATTCACTATATTGTTGGTAAGATTTTTATTGGTTTAGACAGTTATTGATTAAGAAAGCTAAGGTCTTCGTCTGGGCGTGTGGTGAAAACTTCACAGCCGTTGTCAGTGACCATTAAGGTGTGTTCCCATTGGGCAGAGAGTTTGCGGTCTTTGGTGATGGCTGTCCATTTGTCTGGTAGGATTTTGGTTTGCCAAACACCTTGGTTAATCATAGGTTCGATGGTGAAGGTCATGCCTGTTTTAAGGGTGTCGCCTGTGCCTTTTTTGCCATAGTGAAGGACTTGCGGTTCGTGATGAAATTCATCGCTAATACCATGCCCACAAAATTCTTTGACGATGCTAAAGCGTTCTGGTAGCACCACGGCTTCGATGGCGGCACCGATGTCACCCAGTTTTGCCCCATTTTTGACCACTTTCATCCCTGCATATAGTGCGTCTTGGGCGACTTTACACAGGCGTTGTGCCATGATTGAGCCTTCGCCAATAATCCACATTTTTGAAGTGTCGCCATAAAAGCCGTCTTTAATGACGGTAATGTCGATATTGATGATGTCGCCGTCTTTAAGGATTTTGTCGTCACTTGGAATGCCATGACAAACGACATGGTTGACGGAGGTACAGATGGATTTTGGGAAGCCGTTGTAGTTTAGCGGTGCAGGGATGGCTTTTTGTACGTTGACAATATAGTCATGGGCGATTTGGTTAAGGGTTTCGGTGGATACGCCTTCTTTGACGTATTCATCAAGCATAACCAGTACGTCAGCGGCAAGTTTGCCTGCAATACGCATTTTTTCGATGGCTTCTGGGTTGTTGGCAAGTGTTTTCATAAATGGCTAGGTCGTTTAATGAGATAAAAACCGCTATTGTACGCCTTTTTATGGGTTTTCTCAAAATTGATTACCAAAAACCTATAATGAGGGACATTGGCTTTTGGGCTTGAAGTGGGTATGTCGAGAATGATATGATGGCTAAGATAATTGTAAAATCAATCACTTATTTACCAATTCACATAAGCAGTCAATACAGCGAGAAACTACCATGATTCATGCCAGTGATTACCAAAAACCAAGCGAAGCTGAAATTAAGGCAAATCTGACCGATGAGCAGTATTATGTCACCCAACATAGTGGCACTGAGCGTCCGTTTAGCCATGAATATGACCACCAATTTGATAAAGGTATTTATGTCGATATTGTGAGTGGCGAGCCATTGTTTGCTTCTAGTGATAAATACGATTCGGGCTGTGGTTGGCCTGCGTTTAGCAAGCCGATTGACCCTGCGGTGATTGAGGAATATTTTGATGAAAGCCACGGTATGAGGCGTACCGAGGTGCGTAGCCGTGTGGCGGATTCGCATTTGGGTCATGTATTTAATGATGGTCGTCCAGAACTTGGCGGTATGCGGTACTGTATCAATGGGGCTTCGCTTCGCTTTATTCCGTTAGAGCAAATGGTGGAACAAGGCTATGAGGCGTTGGTGGATTTGGTGAAATAACTGTTTTGTCGAAAAAATAGCAGTAGCCTTCTCGACTAAAATTATGTTAAAATAGCAGTTTGTCATTTTATCTTTGTGATGAAGATGTTTGACAGATTGCTTTTTTTATCAACCAACATGACACACACATTACTACTTTCTAATTTTTCTTTATCTAAATTAATTATTTAATGGATAAGGCTAGATAAGAGTTAAACTGGGTGTTTGTAAATTTGATTAATTGATAGTTGGTGAATTTTATACTTAATAAAGTTTAACCCCTAATCTATCAATGCGTGTTTGCAAATCGGTTTAATCGGTAATGTGGAGGCATAACCCAACTTAATCTAAAGGAAATTTTCATGGCAAATGCTAATCCTACCCAAGTTTCAATGCGTGATTTATTAGAAGCTGGTGCTCACTTTGGTCACCAAACTCGTTTTTGGAATCCAAAAATGGGTAAATTCATCTTTGGTGCAAGAAACAAAATTCACATCATCAACCTAGAGCATACCGTAAAAGCGATGAACGAAGCATTGACTTTCGTTAACCGTGAAGCTGCTCGTGGTAACAAAATTCTATTCGTGGGTACAAAACGTGCCGCTAGTAGCGTGATTGCTGAACAAGCCACTCGTGCTGGTATGCCATACGTTGACCATCGCTGGTTGGGCGGTATGTTGACCAACTGGAAAACCATTCGTCAATCAATCACTCGTCTAAAAGATTACGAAAAACAAGCCGAAGACGGTACTTTCGCTAAATTGACCAAACGTGAAGCCCTTGAGCGTACTCGTGAAATGGAAAAATTAGAGCGTGCGTTAGGCGGTATCAAAAACATGAACGGCTTGCCAGATGCGATTTTCGTTGTTGGTGTTGACCATGAAGCGATTGCCATTCAAGAAGCCAAAAACCTAGGCATTCCAGTGATCGGTATCGTTGATACTAACTCTAGTCCAGACAATGTTGATTACGTTATCCCAGCCAATGACGATGCGATTCGTGCTATTACTTTGTACGTTTCTGCCATGGCGGATGCGATTATCGCTGGTAAAGAGTATGCCAAAACTACAGGTGGTAAAGCAGAGAAAGAAGCGGATGCCCCTGTTGCTGATGCTGAAACTGCCGAAGTTGCTGAATAACGATTGATTTGATCATCTTGATAACATGATACAAAAGACAGGCTATGTGTTATAAGGCTGTCATAAACATGCTGTATTATCCAGTGAATCTGTATCATTGATGCTATTATCTTAAACTAAATGGTGAAAATACATGAATTTTTGCCATTTAGTTTTAGTTTTTATATTGACTGATTTTTTAATTTTCCCTTTTAACACACAAAAACATAACCTCGAGGTATTCTCATGGCAGAAATTAGTGCAAAACTCGTAAAAGAACTTCGTGACCGTACTGGTCTTGGTATGATGGAATGTAAAAAAGCCTTGCAAGAAGCAGACGGCGACATCGAAACCGCAATTGATAACCTACGTAAATCAGGTCAAGCCAAAGCTGCTAAAAAAGCAGGCAACATCGCTGCTGACGGTGCTATCATCATCGCTCAAGAAGGTAACAAAGCCTTGTTGTTAGAAGTCAACTGTCAAACTGACTTCGTGGCAAAAGATGAAAACTTCACTGCCTTTGCAACCAAAGTGGCTGACCTTGCTCTTGCTAACAACACCACTGACGTAGAAGCCATTTCTGCATTGCCTTATGGCGATGGTCAAAGTGTTGAAGAAGCTCGTGTTGCTTTGGTACAAAAAATCGGTGAAAACATCCAAGTACGCCGTGCCGAAGTGGTTGAAGGTGCTAACCTAGCGTCATACCGTCACGGTCTACGTATCGGTGTTGTGGTGTCTTATGAAGGCGGTAATGAAGCGACTGGTAAATCAGTGGCAATGCAAGTAGCAGCATTCAACCCACTATCAGTCAACGAAGCTGACTTCCCAGCAGACGTATTGGCTCGTGAAAAAGACATCATCGAAGCCAAAGCCAAAGAATCTGGTAAACCAGAGAACGTGGTTGAAAAAATGATTACTGGCGGTCTACAAAAATACCTCAACGAAGTGACTTTGGTGAATCAACCTTACGTTATCGACAATGAGAAAAAAGTTGGCGATGTACTAAAAGCAGAAGGTATGACTGTTGTGAAATTCAAACGCCTAGAAGTTGGTGAAGGCATTGAGAAAAAACAAGAGAACTTTGCTGAAGAAGTTGCTGCTGCTCAAGCCGCTGCTGCTAAATAATTTTAGCTAAGTTAAAACATAAAAAAACGCCTCAAATTAGTTTGAGGCGTTTTTTTTGGGCTGGGTCTTATTTTGATGCTTGTAATGCTTGTTCAAGGTCGGCTTTGATGTCGTCAATATGTTCAATACCAATGGATAGCCGAATCATGTCTTCACTTACCCCTGCTTTGGCAAGTTCTTGAGGGTTTAGCTGACGATGGGTGGTGGTGGCAGGGTGACACGCTAAGGATTTGGCATCACCAATATTCACCAACCGTACAATCAGTTGCAATGCGTCAATGAATTTTGCCCCTGCTTCACGTCCGCCCTTGACACCAAAAGTTAGAATTGCAGAGGGTTTGCCATTCATATATTTTTGGGCAAGCTCATGCTCTGGGTGGTCAGCAAGCCCTGCATATTTGACCCAAGCTACTTGTTCATGGTTATTAAGGAACTCAGCGACCGCTTGGGCATTTTCACAGTGGCGTTCCATACGTAGGGCTAAGGTTTCTAACCCTAGCATGATTTGCCATGCGTTCATTGGGCTTAATGCCGCCCCTGTGTTACGCAGTGGAGCAACCCTTGCACGAGCAATAAAGGCAGCCTTGCCCATCGCTTCCACAAAATTCACCCCATGATAGCTGACATCAGGCGTGTTCAAAATTGGGAAACGGGCTTTATTTGCTCCCCAATCAAAATTACCACTGTCAATAATTACGCCACCCACAGACGTGCCAGAACCACTGATATATTTGGTCAATGAATGCACCACGATATCCACCCCATGCTCAAACGGACGGCAAAGTGTTGGGGTGGCAACCGTGTTATCAATGACCACTGGTACACCTTTGCTGTGAGCCAATTCGCTGATTTTGGCGATATCGACAATATTACCCAGTGGATTACCAATACTTTCGGCAAATACCAATTTGGTTTTATCATCGATTAAATCCACCAAGGTTTCTGGTTTGGTATGGTCAAAAAAACGCACTTCGATGCCTTGGCGAGGTAAGGCATGGGCAAAGAGATTGTACGTTCCGCCATACAAGGTCGAAACCGATACGATATTATCGCCTGCTTCACAGAGGGTTTGAATAGTGTAGGTAATCGCTGACATACCTGATGCCAAGCACAATGCCCCCACACCACCTTCAAGGGCGGTCATGCGAGCTTCTAACACAGCATTGGTGGGGTTCATAATGCGAGTATAGATATTGCCTGCGACTTTAAGGTCAAACAGGTCTGCCCCATGTTGGGTGTCATCAAAGGCGTATGAGCTGGTATGGTAAATCGGTACTGCCACGGCTTTGGTGGTCGGCTCTGGGCTGTAGCCTGCGTGAATGGCAAGGGTTTCTGGGCGGTGGTTGGTAGATTGGGTCATGTCTGTCCTTAACGTGGTATTTATTCAAATCTAATAACAAACCCAAAATTTAAAATCGTAGGGGTGTAATGCTTACACCCTGTTTGAGATGATAAATATTAGGCGTATGCAATACGCCCCTACTCTAATATTTATTGGATTTGCTAAAAACATAAAACCGAGTTTAAGGGATTTAAACTCGGCTCGCAAGGGTAATGGGTAAGATTTGTTAAGCTAATTTGGCATTTACTGAGTACGGTTACGCATATCAATGAGCCGATGTAAGGCATTACTTAATTCTTCTTCATTAAATGGTTTACAAATAAACCCCCTTGCTCCATTTTGCAGTGCCAATAATGCGGTTTCTTTATCAGATAATGCCGATACGACAAGGATACTCACGCCTGTGCCTTGAGCGATGATACGCTTGATACATTCAATACCATCCATTTGGGGCATGGTCAAATCCATAGTAATAAGGTCAGGCTGAGTTTTGGCGAATTTTTCGAGTGCTTCGACCCCATTGCTAGCGGTAGCGACAATTTGGATGTCACTCTCCATAAAGCTACGTTCAATACGATTGCGAATGATATTAGAATCATCAACAACCATTAGGCGGTACGACATACTTAATCCTTACAAGGTGTTTATAGTGAGTTCAATAGGAAAAATAACTATGAGTTTTGGGTGTATACAATACGACTCTACAAACCCATATTATTTCTAATTTAAAAAACTATACCTAAAACTTAATTTTGGGGAAATCGTAGGGTAAATTGGGTAAACTGATGAAACTTGGTATTAAGCCCTATTTTACCATGATGTTCGCTAATCAATTGACGGACGATATCCATGCCCATACCCCGCCCTGCATCTTCGTCTTGTTGTTCGGCAGTCGAAAGTCCTGAACTAAACATCAAGTTTACCAAGTCTTTGGGCTGTAACTGCTCGGCTTGTGAGGCAGTAATTTGCCCAATTTCGATGGCTTTATCACGAATTTTTTGCCAATCAATCCCTTGCCCATCATCCTGTATGCTGAGTTGATGCTGACCATCGACCGCTTGGAGTATTAACTCAATTTGACCCATACTAGGCTTACCCTTTGCCAAACGAGCCTCTGGCGATTCGATACCATGAATAATAGCATTTTTTATCAATTGAGTCGTAATATCTTTATACACCGCCATTTTTGCATCATCAATACCATTATTATCAAAGCCTATGACGGTCAGCTGTACCTGTTTTTGATGACGTTTGGCAATATCATCAGCATATTGAGTAAAATAATGTTGCCAATAGTTTTGTGTATGGCTTATCACCGATTTAATGATAGGTGTCTCGACTACCTTTGGACTAGCTGTATCATTGGTTGAATCAAGCTTGTGTTTATCAGAAGCATTTACCAATCCACTTAAAGACGCATTATCCAAATGCAAACGTTGCATCAATGACTGGATAAAATGAGTGATGTCCATCATTTCATCCAGTGCAATGGTGATTTTCAAAAAATCATTGCCTTTTAAGGTTGGTTGTTGAAGTAAGTGCTTGAGTTCGTTTTCTTGGCGTTCTGCCAAACTCACTAATACCCCTAATTTCATGGCAGAAGCATCACCTTTTAGGCTGTGCGTTTCTCGAAGCAAAGTACGCGCTTTAGCTTGTAAGTTATCGAAATCATTGACTTCGTGTTTTAGCACGCCATTCATACGCTGAAAGCGATGATGGGTTTCTTTAATAAATACTGCAAGCTGTTCAGGATTAGCGGTCATCAAATAGCTAATCATCTCAATCTGTTTATCGTGTTGCTCTTTATCTTTGAGTATTTGATTTTGTAATTTCACTTCATTAGTGACATCAACCACACTCACGAACACTTTACTCACTTCAGCCGTTGCTTCATTCATTACTCGTAAAAAATTAAACTCTAAGAAGCGAGTATCCGCAATACCTTGCTTATCCATATAAGTGGTAAGCACTTGTTTTAGTGGATTAAGGTCTTGAATCAAATCCTCAACTACCCAGTTATTATACAGCTGTTCAACAAACAACTTGGTCGTATCCAAGTCTTTTTGTGAAATCATTCCATTTAATAGCTCAAGTAAGGTACGCCCTGCAATATGTTTTTGGTGAATAATATCTTCCAATTTGTCCGAATAATTTTCACCAATAACCATATTTCTATCAATCAAAAATAGCCCTTCATTAACTGTCCGCATGATATCAGCGGTTTCTTTCTGAGCCTTTTCAACCGCACGATCAGTCTCATGCATACGGCGAAAGGTAAAATTGACAAAGAAAATCAGATAGCCAATCAATGCCAATAAGGTAAAAATCTGCAAATAGCGAGAATAACTCGCCAAACGGTAGGTTTCTTCCAGATAAGTATCATAGCCCACGTTCATCAAATCCCAAATCGAACCTTTTTGATCTTGGGCATAATTTGCAAGGGCAAGGCGGTCTTCGGCACGATTAGAGGATAACGCATTAATTTTTTGGCGATATACTTGCCAAATTTTGGCAAAATCCTCCATCGCTGTTTCTTTTTTCTCATAGTTATCAAGCTTTGCCATGTAGTCATCAAGCTCAGCACTATAATCTTGAATTTCTTTAGTAATTTTAGACAATTCAGCTTGGTTGGACTGGTCTACCAACGCTAAATGTTGTGAGGAGGTAGCAATCTGCAAAGTATCATCACTAATATTGCCAATAATATCCATATGTTCAGTGGCAATGGTAGAAGTTTTAGCGATGAGAAAGTTGGTCAAAATTAACAATAATAATGCGACAAATAGACCAATCAAAGAGTTGATTAAAATGCGGTATTTTTTACCCGCTATCATTGTTTTGAGAACCTGCTTATTTGCTAATTTTGAATTACCTTGTATATCATTTTCACCCAATTTTTCATTGCCTAGCATCGCCGATTACCTTGTTATAATAAAGGAATTAAACTAACCATTATAACGAGTAAAGGTGATTTTTTAAACGGTAGTCGAGACATCAGAATTTGATATTATCAGTTAGCTTATATCAGTTGATTAATTATCAATCAGTGCTTATCGTACTAATCCTGTAAATACTACCGTTTATCAAAGCCTAACCCTGCAACTCGCTAATATCAGCGACTAGCAAGAAAAGTCCTCTCACTTGCTGTAATAATGCCAAACGGTTATTTTTTAGACTCACTGCTTCGGCATTCACCATCACATGTTCAAAGAAATCATCTAAGGGTTGTTGTAATTGGGCAAGTGTCTGTAAAATACATTGATAATCATTGGCTTGCTGTAATGGCTCAATGGCTTGCTTGGCATCGACCACCGCTTGATATAGCACTTTTTCGGCATGTTCTTCAAGATAAGCGGTTTGTACCTCATGGGCAATCTCACCCTCAGCTTTTGCCAAAATATTGGCAACACGCTTATTGGCTTCTGCCAATTGTTTAGCTTGCGGTAAAGTGCGGAATGCTTGTACCGCTTTGATACGTTGGTCAAAATCCAATGGCACTTGGGGCTGAAGTTTTTGCACTGCCAAAATCGTATCCACGCTCACACCTTGGTCTTCATACATGGAACGGTAGCGAGAATTGATAAATTCCATCACTTGTTTAAAGGTATTGGGTAAATCTTCAATTTTGCCAACATAACCCAATAATGCCTGCTCAAGTAGCACGATAAGGTTTAGCGGTAGCTGTTTTTCAATCAAAATCCGTAACACGCCAATCGCCGAACGTCTAAGGCTAAATGGGTCTTTTGAGCCTGTTGGGGCTTGCCCAATACCAAAAATCCCCACCAAGGTATCCAAACGGTCAGCCAATGCCAATGCCGTGCCAATTGGGGTTTGGGGCAATTTATCACCGCTAAATTTGGGTAAATACTGCTCTTCAATCGCATCAGCAACGGCTTTCGGTTCGTTGTTAAGGCGAGCATAATACGTCCCTGCCACCCCTTGCAACTCTGGAAATTCACCAACCAAGGTACTTGCCAAGTCGGCTTTTGACAGCAAGCCTGCCCTTGCCGAATGCTCCACGTCCGCCCCTGTAAAGTTGGCGATAAAGGCAGAAAGTTTGGCAATACGCTCGGATTTTTCCCAAATTGTTCCCAGTTTTTCTTGGAAAACACGGTTTTTGAGGTTTTCGGTCAAGGCAAATAACGGCTGTTTTTGGTCTTGTAAAAAGAAAAACTCCGCATCGGCAAGGCGTGGGCGTACTACTTTTTCATTGCCTGCGATGACTTGGCTTGGGTCTTTGGACTGAATGTTGCTGATAAAAATAAAATAGGGCTGTAATTTGCCGTCTTTATCAGTCAAACAAAAATACTTTTGGTCAGCCTGCATGGTGCTAATCAAGGCTTCTTGTGGAACTGCCAAAAAGCGTTCTTCAAAGCTTGCTCGCAACGCCACAGGAAAATCAACCAAGGCGGTGACTTCGTCTAGCAAGTCCTGCGGTACAATAGCGGTTGCACCGACTTCATCAGCAAGTTTTTGGACTTGTTCAACAATTTGAGATTGGCGTTTATCAAAATCAGCAATCACAAACGCTTCTGCCAACAGGCTTTCGTAGTCGTCAGCGTGCAAAATAGTGGTAAAGTCTGGCGAGTGAAAACGGTGTCCACGAGTTTGATTGCTCGACTCAAAGCCTTGAATGGTGGCAGGAATGACCGCATTGTCTGCCATCAACACCACCCATTGCACAGGACGCACAAATTCGTCTTTACTTGCCCCACTACGCATACGTTTGGCAATTGGCAAATCATCAAGGGCTTTTTGGAAGATGGCAGGCAATAATTCGGTAGTGGCTTGCCCTTTGACGGTCAGGTTATAGCCGATATAGTCGCCTTTATCGGTGCTGATGGTGATTAAATCGTCTTTGGTGATGCCTAAACCTTGAGCAAAACCAAGCCCTGCTTTGGTGAGATTACCCTCAGCGTCATACGCCCCTTTGATGGCAGGGCCTCGTTTTTGTTCGGTGCGGTCGGGTTGTTGCTCGCTAATGCCTTTGATTTGCAGGGCAAGACGGCGTGGTGATGCGAAATTTTGCAAGCTATCGTATTGGATATTTGCGTCTGCTAGGGCGGTTTTGACGTTGTTAGTCAGTGCGTCACGCAGGGTTTTGAGGTTTTTGGGTGGCAACTCTTCTGTGCCAAGTTCAAATAAAATGGTGGTCATAATCTCTACCTTAATCTTTACTTTTATTAACTTAAATTTTTACGATAAATAATGGCTTTAAAACGGTTATTTTCTCTATCATCAATTAATTCAATATTGGGATATGCCTTCAATGCTCGTAAAATCCCACTGCCTAGCCCACGGTAAGGCAACACTTTACTGGCAAAGGAAGCCAAAATTGGATTACGAATATTCGAGTTACCCATTTTTATATTTTCAATGGTCAAATTATTGGGTAAATGCCCACTACTGATGATTTCGATACGATTCTGAAAAATCAGCAAATTAATGGGAGCAGAAATAAAATAATCACGATGAATCAATGCATTGGCTATCAGTTCCTCAAACACAATTTTGGGAATCTCTGGCTCGCCAATAGAATTGACACTTTGATTATTTTGCACATGGCGTATGTTGATTAAACAAAAACTTAATGCCTCGCTAAAAATATCTGCCAATTTACCTGTGATATCTCGACTGTCAATGTACTGCTCATCCGTGATGTCATTACCATAAAATGCCACCGCTTTTATCATAAACATGGGTAAGCGAATTTGTGGTTTTTTGGCAAATAACAACGTGCCTGCATAATTAAGCTGACCTTGGTGCATGAGATTCATGTTTTCGAGCAAGGTAGTCAAAGGCATGGCGGTTTGTTCTAAACTTTCGCCATAGGCTTTTTCAAAAAACTGTTCAAAATAGGCACTGTCTAAATCGTTAATACTGCTGTTTTTAACGACCAATTCATCTGCATGAACCAAGGCATTTTGCTGAAAAATGCGTTGCAACTCCTCACGAGCGACAACTTTACGTTTATCTGCTCCACTTTTGACATAAACGTGCAAATGCTTATCCATATAAGGCTTGCTGACCCCCTCAGCAATATGCACGACCATTACCATGCCTTGCTCAAAGTTGAAATTTTGCGTGGTTGGGGCGATTGGCGGTCGCATATGCTCGGTAGAGGCATTGGATACCAGTTGATTTAATCGGCTGATATCTTGGTTGTCTAGCCCTGCAATCGTGCCATCATCATTGACACCGATGAGAATGCGTCCGCCTTGACCATTACTCATGGCGACCATTTCTTGGGCAAGCGACTCCGAACGGCTGATATCCGCTTTGAATTGGGTTTGGCTGTCCTCGCCAAGGGCTATCAGCGTGAGTAAATCGTTAGTATCCATTGTTAATTTTGTCAGTTAATAAAAAGCAACTTGCTTTGTTTGCCACAACTAAACCATAAAAATATTCAATACCCATCATTGATAAATGGCGTGAAATTACGGATTTATCACGCCCATACATATCCGCCATTTGCTGTAAACTTAGCCAAACGGTTTCATTGTCAAAACGGACTTCAACTTGGGCTTCGACATTTTGAGTTTGATAAATTTCGATGGGATTAGTCATATTAATATTCTTACGCTCAATCATTAATTTTCTGCCATCTGCTCATGTCTTGTTGTTCTCTCATCGCTATTGGGTATTTTTCCACTACCGCAACTCGGACAAAATGTTATGTCATTCAATCTGTCATGTATAGGCATATAACCAATATTATCATTGCTATCATTTACACCAACTTTAACGATTCTGTTATTGTTACTTGGTGTATGGGTATGTCTCACTTCCGAACCATTATTAGCACAAAAAGATACTCGCCATTGGGTATTGCAATCTTGACACTTAGCATGAAATCTTGTACTTGGGTCAGTATTCTTCCAACTATACCCATTTTCTAATTGTTTTTGGTGCATAGACTTACCAACATCTGAAGCCACGTGCCTTTCATCACAATTAACCAAAAACTCCATCTCTTCATATAGTTCTCTACCACAATGCAAACAAAGACTTGTTAGTCCCATATGATAATGAAAAATAATCGTAAATAATCTACGAATATCTTTTGCCAAACTATTTGGTCGTAAAGTTAAAGAACCAAACTTGTGTAAAACCCTATTAACAATATATCTTTCTGTATCAAGCCCCAATGCTTCTCTAACCAACCGCTTAAGCATGAGAATACTATCGTTAGTTAAATGGTTATTATCTCTTAAAAATTCCTCTAAAGAGAACTCTCCTCTCCAGTTGAATTCATCACCCACATTGGGATGTAAAATCACACTCATATCAGGTGGAGAATTGACGTCAGCATGATATTTAAACATAGAAGCACCGATAATATCACTTAACATTATCATTTTATCTCGAACAACTTTAAATTTTTCTCCATCACTTTTATTTAAACAACTAACCACAAGCGAATTATAATCACTTCTATATCTTCTAGTATATTCCTTAAATTTGGCATCCAAAATTAATGAAAAGCTTTCTAAGCCATAGCATCTTTTAGGTGCAACAATATCTATTTTTATATCAGGTTTATATGAATGTCCATTATTTTGTTTCTTAGGAATAGATGGCTCATAATATAATGTAATCGTAATATTCTTTTCAGATATTGGTACAAAGTTATCATATTGTGCAAAAGGCTTTGATAATCTAAAAACACTTTGACTTGGTATTATTAAATTATCGTCTGCTAATGTAATGTTATTTTCCAATCTATCACTATCAGATAATGGCTTAAAACCTAATTTCAGCAAATTCTCATACAAAATCACCAAACACCAATGTTCATAAATGTTTGATAAATTATCAACATACCCACTAGAGTAAGCTGTAATGGTCTCTTGATATTGCTGAAAGGCTTTTAAAAAGTTTTCATCAAAAATCTTATAGTAGGCTTGTAAAATAGCACTATAGCCTTTTGACTTCATCAATTTTGTGGTAATTGATGGTGGTGCTTTTATTTTTAAATCAAACTTTTTAGCAAAGCTATTTGATTGAATGGTTTTTATTTTTGACTGTATTCTCTCTACGTCTTCTAATAAAACATTTATTTTATCTTTATCTTGCTGTTCCAATTCACTATCTTTTTTTTGATTGACATACCCATTCAAAAAATTATTTACTAGCCTTGGTAAAGTTTCATATACCAAATAACCTAACCATTTGTTTTCAGGGCTAAACTCATCATAAACTTTATCATAAGTTAGTGTACGTTTTTTATTGGGTTGTAACTTTCGCATCAGCAAATCTTTAGGTTTGTTAGACTTAGAGATATCACCTTCTTTTTTGACTGCTCTCATAGCTAAAGCAGGGTTTCTCTCAATGGTCTGTAAATTACCTTCCAATATCTCCAAAAATTGGGGTAGCTTTTCTAATAACTGCTCAAATTTACTGCCTTGTTTGGTATCAGTATTTGCTCCGATACGCTCACCATCAGTCAAGCTACTACCTTGTTGTACTTGTTGAGAAAAATCTGCATAGGTAAAAGAATGACAATTGAACACAATATTAGCAATTTGCTTTGCCATTTGTTCAAACTCATCTATTTTTAAAACTGAAGGTAGAATAATAATTTTTTCCTTAATATTACTACCATCTTTTTTCTTATAGCCAATGTACACCTCACCTACTGTAGGCTTAATATGCTCATTATAAGGCAATTGCCAATATTTTGTCTGATTACCATATTTATCAATATTGGTTAAAGTTATTTCTTGGCTATTTCTAAGACAGTATGGCTTACCTTCCATTTCTATATCTTCGATATGAATATTTAAAAACTGGTAAGCAACGAATTGCCAATCATCAGGATAATATGGTTTTTTATTCTTTCCTATAGTGATGTACATATGAAATTATCCACAGATATGTTGATAATCAACGAACTGCCCATCTTCAACTTTATTTAATTCAGCAATAAAACCATCAAATAAATCCGATTGAAACCCATCCAAAACATTATTGACCAATGAGATATTTGTTGACTTATCGGCTTTTGCAATCCGCAATCTTGGCAAAATTCGAGCATAAAAAAAGTAAGCATTTATTTCTTCGGATTTCTCAACGCCAAAAAAATTAGCGATTTTGTAAAATTCGATATAATCTTTTGCCACACGATTACTGATTGGAATAAAAAAATCTTTAACATTTTGAATATATGTGTCGTAAAATCTATTCCATGCTTCATGTGCTGGCTTATTTCGTTCTTTCAACGCATCAGAAAATGCCTGTATAGGGAAATTAACTATCTCTTCAATATCTTGATAGCTTGCTAACTGACCATTAAAGTCAGGGAACTTTAACATAAAAGAGCGGTCTATCATTTTTGGCGATAGGTTTTCTGTTGACCCATCAATATTCAATGTGCCACAGATTAAAGCATTTTTAGGAATGGCAATACTGGCACTTTCTTTTATTTTAGTAATTACCCTTTCATAAGCTACCTGTTTTTCCTCAGACAAATCGTAGTACATTTGGTATGTTGTAACAATTTCGCTTAAATCTTGTGAAAAGAGTCGAATCTTATTTTCGTCTTTATATCTATCATCAATAGATGATAAACAAGCAAGAACATCTGCTCCATAATTTTCAATACGAGCAATATTTAACTCATCTAGGAGTATCATATTGATACGATTATTGTCCTTCTCTTTAAGAAATCGCACAAAATCTGTGGCATGATATCGATTATTAATTGGGTCAAAATAACCAAGCAAATCAGACGCATCTAGCCAAGCAGGACGAACTGCAACCATGTTGGTTTTTCCACCCATTAGCCTACCAGTCTCTTTAGCAATTTTGGATTTTCCTGTACCAATATGACCAGTTAGCAATAAGAAACGCCCTTGAATAAGACTGGTAAATAGCGACAGTAAATAACAATGAATAAAATCATCAGATACGTTAAATCTGCCTTTTAATGATTTGGTGTACTTATTAAATAATGGCTTTGACTTGACTTTATTTAATGGTTCATCAGAAAAGTTAGGACGGCTACTTTCTACAATATTAAAATAAGGTTTTATTTGTTCTAACCATTGATTTTCTCCTAAAAAAAACTCTAAAGTATTCTTCTGTTCTTCGAGTTTAAGGTTAGCCTCCTCAAGATTTTTAATATTCTTCAAAGTATTAATATCATTAATAATAATTTTGAAATCTTGTGATTTTTGATTCAAGTCATTTTTTAAACCAGCTTGCTGTTCTTCAAGTTGTTTTATATAATCAACTAAGTTTGTTTTTTTTATTTCCTCTTGTTTAATTTCAAATTTCTTTTCTTCTAATAGTTTTAGAGTGTTAAATAATCCTAACTTTTCATTATATTCAGGTGAACTAGTTTTTTTGATAAAAATGCAACTTCTTTCCTTTTTATCAATATTTTCATCTATCATGCCTGTATCAAAAAATTGATTAATTAGTTTTCCTTTACAACTAATTAACAAATAATCACCTAATTGTAAAGAGCCATATTCTTTTTTATCATCATTTTGTTCTAGAAAAATATTTTTTTTGCTATCTCTTGTAATACTATCACTAATATTTTTAGACTCTTCTAAGAAAAATCTTACAAATTTGAATTTATCACTATTCAAAACCACACGAGCTGGTATCTCATAAGTTTTATTATCTTCAAAAAAATTATCGTTATCCATGTAAAATTAATTCCCTTTAGAGTTATCATTAGGCAACCACTTTTCTAACGCCTCCGCTTTATGAGCCTCATCTGCTAGTGGAAAACCCAATTTCGCACGGGCTTCAACATAACTTACCGCCACTTTACGAGCCAAGGTACGCACTCTGAGAATAAAACGCTGACGCTCCGTCACCGAAATCGCCCCACGAGCATCCAATAAATTAAACGTATGCGAGGCTTTGAGTACCATCTCATACGCAGGCAACGGCAAATTCGCTGTTACTAATTTATCCGCCTGTTCTTCATAAAAATCAAACAACTCAAACATCTTCGGCACATCAGCGTGTTCGAAGTTATAGGTCGATTGCTCTACTTCATTTTGGTGGAACACATCGCCATAAGTCACTTTACCAAACTCACCATCCGCCCAAACAAGGTCGTAAACACTATCCACGCCTTGAATATACATAGCAAGACGCTCAAGCCCATAGGTAATCTCACCTGTCACAGGGAAACACTCGATACCGCCAACTTGTTGGAAGTAAGTAAACTGGGTCACTTCCATGCCATTAAGCCACACTTCCCAGCCCAAGCCCCACGCACCCAATGTCGGTGATTCCCAGTTGTCTTCGACAAAGCGGACATCATGGGTCAAGGTATCAATCCCCAAGGCTTGTAACGAGCCAAGGTATAATTCTTGAATATCAGGTGGATTGGGCTTTAACACCACTTGAAATTGATAATAATGTTGTAGGCGGTTGGGGTTATTGCCATAGCGTCCATCAGTGGGACGGCGTGACGGCTGAACGTAGGCGGCGTGCCAACGCTCTGGGGTCAACGCACGCAAAAAAGTCGCTGTGTGAAACGTCCCTGCTCCCACTTCCATATCGTAGGGTTGTAGCACGACACAGCCTTTGTCTGCCCAGTAGTTTTGTAGGGTTAAAATAATTTGTTGAAATGTCATCATAATTGAGTACCAAAGAATGAAATATAAAGGGTTAAATCAAAATCAGCAACCTAAAATTCCCACCATTATAACCGCTAAATTAGCCAAACTGCGATAGCTTTTCGCAAAATTGGCATTTTTATTCACCAATCAAGACAGTAAGCAAATATTAAAAAACTAAACGTCAGTGGTTGTCGTTTTGTCGCTGATTTGGGGTTTTATTTTAGCCAATATACCGCCATAATACCCCTTGTTACCACACAGATTATAAAATATAAACCATTGATTTAGTTATGGTTATTAGAGGTGTATTATGCCAAATGTTCATACTTTACTATTAGCTGTATCCACCAACACGCCTGCCCAACAAGGGTGGGTATTGGGCTTGTTGTTGCTATTATTATTGGGGGCATTGCTGTTGGGATTGGCATTGTCACCGTATCGTTATTTGATGGGGTATTTTGGGATAGGCTCACTGTATTGGTGCGGTGTGGAAGGCTTGAACTGGCTGATTGTGCATCTCTTTGCTGGGCAAGTCGACAATAGCTATGTGATTGCCTTTGGTTTATCTTTATTACCTTTATGTTGGCTGTTACATTGGCAACCGGACTCGCCTCACAAAAAAGCCAAGAGAAATAACCGCACCAATGTCCGCCAATCATCCCACTTTACCCATCATTGGGTCGGCTCACGCCCTGTGATTTTGGACAAAGATACCAGTTTTTATCAAAACCACGTGCGTCATACAGCGGTATTTGAAGGAGAATGTCATTCTTAATCTAATTCATCCAACACTACACAAATGCAACTAATTGTTTACAAAAAATTGTGTTAGCAAAGCAAATGCTACGGTAACAACCATGATTACCTTGTATAATGCCCTATGTTAAGTACAGTTTTTTCACTTATTATTGTTTACTTTAGAGGATGTCGCTATGTTATCACAATTGACCCAAATTAAATCTGAGCCATTGGATGTGATGTTATTTGCTATTGGTGTGCGTTTGTCACAATTGGCAAATTCAAATGATGAAAAATTCAAAAGCCTATTAGAAAACCGCAGTTTTACCATTCAAATGGGCAGTGAAGCCGAACAGCATTTCCGCCATTATAAAGTTGACCACGGCAAATTTGAGCAAATCGCTGGCAAAGCCGAAGACCCGACCTTGAGCATTACCTTCAAAGATGCCATGACAGGGGCAAAACTCCTATCAAAAGGGGAAGCCACTGCCTTTATGACAGGCATTCAAAATGGCGACCTAAAAATGGCTGGCGATTACTCGCTGTTGATGTGGTTTAACCAAATTTCAAAATTTATCGTGCCTAAAGTGCCAGAACCACTAAAACCTGTCGTTGAGCAAGCCAAGCCATTACTAGAAAAAGCCATGCCAATCGCTCAGGGCTTGTGTGCCAAAGTCGCAGGGCTATTTGGGGCAAGCAGTGTCAGCAGTTCAAGTGCCAAAAGCAAATACTTCAATGACAGCAACACGCCAAAAGATGTTACCAACGCTGGCGAAAGCAAATTGGACACTTTAAAAGCCAAAGCCACTGAACTCAAAGAAGAAGCGGTCGAAAAATTTGACGAAATCAAAACCGAAGCCAAAGAAAAACTTGATACGCTAAAAGATGAAGCGGAAGAAAAACTGGCAGAAGTCAAAGAAACTGTCAATGAAAAAACCGCTGAATTAAAAGACAAAGCTCAAGACCTTGAGCATCAAGCTGAAGAAAAATTGGCAGATGTCAAACAAGAAGTCAAAGATACCGCTGTAGAAAAAGCAGAAGACGTGAAAGAACAAGCGGAAGATGTTAAATCACAAGTAGAAGCAAAACTTGAAAATACAAAATCCGATGAAATTCGCCCAGATAACGTGTTTGCCAAATCTGTTGATAATGAAAACTTAACCCCAGCCATGCGTAAATCAGCAGAAATCGAAGCCAAACACGCAGACGAAGAAGTCATCGCTGAAGATGTCATCACCAAAGCGGTAAAAGATGATAAATCACCGATTACTAACATTACTGTCACCCGTGCTGAATAATCAGATTATAGGTTTAGCAATGTTTGATAAAAAACAATCACTTTAGGTGGTTGTTTTTTTTTGCTATGATGATACCCATTTTCTCATTTTAATCCCTACTCATTATATTAGGCATAATACTTTGACTTTTTGGGCGTATGCAATACGCCCCTACAAGCGGTGTTATTGCTAATTTAAATGACTATTTATTGGAACATTTTGTCATGGCAGACCTACTCAACATTCAAGAACCCACCGCCACAGGTATTGGTTTAACCGCCACTTCTACAAACACAAATACTCGCCCTAGCCGTGAGCAAATCCAAGCATGGTTTGATTTGCCCTTGATGGATTTATTGCTACTGGCTCAAAACAAACTGCGTGAGCATTTCCCACCCAATAGCGTCCAAGTCAGCACCTTATTATCTATTAAAACAGGCAACTGCCCAGAAGACTGCGGTTACTGCTCGCAATCAGGTCACCACAGCACCGACCTGCAACCCGAAAAGAAAATCGAAGTGCAAAAAGCCATCGAAGAAGCCAAAAAAGCCAAAGAAAGTGGCTCAAGTCGCTTTTGTATGGGGGCGGCGTGGAAACACCCCCACGAGCGAGATATGCCGTATGTGGTAGAACTGATTAAAGAAGTGAAGGCGTTGGGGCTAGAAACTTGCATGACGCTCGGTATGCTGACAGGCAACCAAGCCCAAGTCTTGGCAGAAGCAGGGCTAGACTACTATAACCACAACCTTGACACGTCACGAGATTATTATTGCAAAATCGTCAGCACACGCAGTTATGATGACCGCCTTGATACCCTTGATAACGTGCGAAAAGCAGGCATTAACATCTGTTCTGGTGGCATCATCGGCATGGGCGAAAGCCGTGATGACCGTATCAGCCTATTACATGAACTTGCCAATTTACCCAAACCACCTGAATCTGTGCCGATTAATATGCTTGTGCCGATTGAGGGAACACCGATTGCCGATGAGTTGCAAGGCACTCGTCTACCTGTGCTGGAGTGGATACGCACGATTGCAGTCACTCGCCTCGCCTGTCCGACCAGTTATGTACGCATTGCCGCAGGGCGTGAGGGCTTGAGTGATGCTGAGCAAGCCATGCTATTTATGGCAGGGGCAAATTCGTTCTTCTATGGCAATCGCTTACTGACCACGGACAATGCCACCACCAACCATGATGATAAATTGATTGCGGATTTGGGATTGACGGTGGAAAAAGCCGAGCCAAAACAAATCCCAGTCACCAATGCGATGACTGGGCGGATTGGAAGTTTGGCGGTGGTATAAGTATCAGAAAAATTTTAAACTATACTCTGATTTTACGTGGGTTACCCTTCGCTAACCCAGGACAATTTTGGCACGGTTTTGTTGGTAAAAATATGATTACTCATAGCCACTTGGGACATTTTTTAGAGTGTCTAATTTGCTGATAGTTTTGGCTTTTGGATTGCATTGAATTTCGACATGTTTTTGATTGGCTAATTCGACATTTACGCCACCATAATATTCTTGTGTCATGGTGTCATAGGCATGATTAACATTATAGACGGTATCACCATTACGGATATCAACCGAATACGCTATCGCTCGCCCTACACCTTTCCAGTTGTAGTATCGAGCGTCTTGGCGTGGCACTTTTAAGGTGATTTCGGGTTTGCCGACTTTGCCATAGCTGTATTGTAGTGTACTACCATTGTCGATGAGTTGAATTTGCTTACCAGTGGTAGCTTAACATTGAAAGATTGTACCTGCCATTGCCGATTGACTCACTGCCAATGCACCGAGTGCCAATAGACTGGATAAAATTAATTTTTTCATGGACTTACTCCTGTTAATTAAAAATAATATCAAACCCAATAAATATTGTATTGTAGGGGCTTATTGCATAAGCCCAATATTTAAAATATTCAATAGGGCGTAAGCATTACGCCCCTACGACTTTAATTTTTGGGATTGGTATAACAATCACTCTGGTTTATTCCAATTATCATCATCAAACTTGTCAAAGTTCTGATTCAAATACGCATCTTTAACAATGCCTTTTAAATCTTTTTTATCAATATTTAATATTGCAAAGCCTATCGCATAAGCCCCTAAGCTGTAAGGGTTATAGCTAAAAGTCATGCCTTGTGGCGTGAAATAAAAATTATCGTTCAACTCAAATTTCCACGTTTTTTGATAGTCGGCAAATGCTTGTTCGGTCAATTTATCACCATTTTCTACATAAGATTTTTTCACCCAATTTTTAAACTGAGCAAAAACCAATTTTTCCAATGCCGTTTTCTTGCTTGGGCTGACCAAAATATCATCTACTTTTAGCTGTTTTTGTTTTTCTAAATCAAACACATAAAATCCCATTGATGGCATACCATGAGGTCCACCACCGTATTCATAGCCTTCTTGGCTGATTTGTACTACCTTAGGCGAAGTAGATACCAACTTCACCAATGTTGATGTATCACTTTGATTGAATTGGGTATTTTTTTTATCTTGCAAATATTCATACGCATATTCTGCATCTTCATCAAAACTGGCACGCATTTCTGCCTGCTCTGCCTCGGTCACAAAGTTCTCATTGATGACGTTATCAATAAACGGATAATTGGTTTTGACAAGGTCAATATCGACACGCATACAATATTCGTTATCCGTTCTATCTTCTTTTGGCAAAGCGTTGTAGCGTTGTTTACACAAAGCATCTAATTTTGGTGGGATTTTGTAGTCAAATTTGACGGTTTGAAACGCAAATGGGGTGGGTTTTGCCAAAACAGCTTGGCTAGATAGCAGGCTAAAAGAGGCTAAAATTATTGATGTTAATAGGGATTTTTTCATATAATGACTCCAATTGAATATTTTTGGTAGGCAATATTTACAAAGGCTGATTTATAATCTAAAGTTTATTGGGTGTAAAATAAAACTTTAGTATATGCCTTTATTTTTTTAGCGACAATCTATTTTGATGCACAATATTGGTTAAATGATGGGGCGAATTGGGAATTTAGCGGTTATTTAATTTTGACAAACGGTTAGTTAATCGCTAATATTGACAAATAACCCTCCCTTTACACTGTCATTTAGTTGGCGATTGCTTAGGGCTAAAAAACCGCCTTGATTGGCGGTTTTTTAATATCAAACGGATATTATCTATGCTCACCCACTTCCCCCTCACCCAATCCTTAACCGAACAACGCCAAAGCGGACGTTACCGCTCACTCACGAGTATTACCAGCGGTGTCACGCCCGCCATAGAAATTGATGGTAAAACGTATGTGAATTTCGCCAGTAATGACTATTTGGGCTTGGCAACCGACCCTTATTTGGTGGATACATTCAAAAATACCGTGGCAGAAATCGAGCAAGTCGGCAGCGGTGCATCCCACCTGATTACAGGGCATAGCGTGTGGCATGACGAGCTTGCCCTTACCCTTGCCGAAGTCACAGGCTATGACAAAGCCATTACCTTTAGCACAGGCTACATGGCGAATGTCGGCGTGATTCAAGCGTTATGCGGGAAAGATAGCGTGATTTTTAGTGATAAACTTAATCATGCCTCGATTGTGGATGGTGCTTTACTTGTTCAAGGGCTAAGTCGTGCCAAAGTCGTGCGTTTTCCGCACCGTGACTATGCCCATTTGGAACATCAACTGCAACAAACCACCGCTACGCAAAAACTGATTGTCACCGACCATGTATTTAGCATGGATGGGACGTTTGCGGATTTGGATAAGTTGCATGAACTGGCACAACGTTATGAATGTGCCTTGATGGTCGATGATGCTCATGGGTTTGGTTTGCCGTATCAAGCCTATCAAAACCATACTAATACGAGCAAAGCCGATATTTATATGGGAACATTTGGCAAGGCGATTGGTACAAGTGGGGCGTTTGTCGCTAGCTCGCATGAGTTGATTGAGTATTTAATCAATTTTAGCCGTGCCTTTATTTATACCACTGCCCTACCGCCTATATTGGCAAAAGTCACGCAAGCGAGTGTTAAACTCACCCAAAGTGACCTTTCTCGTGCTGATAAATTATTAAGTAATATCAAACAACTAAGCGAAGGTTTAAATGCTCAAGGTTGGCAAGTCGGTATTGATGATGAGTTACCCACAACCGCCATTATTCCTGTGTTGATTGGCGATAATGACAAGGCGGTAGCTTTGGCTGATAAGTTAAAATCGGCAGGGTTTTGGGTATCGGCAATCCGTCCGCCCACCGTGCCTGTGGGAACGGCAAGGCTACGGTTTTGCGTGAGTGCTAGTCATAGCTCTGAACAGATTGAGCAATTGCTAACGATTATGGCAAGTTTAGCCCAATAGCCACCCAGCGTTGTTACGCTAGCGTTACCTAAAGCTACCAAATCATAGCAGTGCATTGGCTTGGCTTTTGGGTATAATTGGGCAAAAATATTTACTTGGGAGGATTCCATGCGTCATCACAGTCATAGCAATCATTATAATAAACGCCTTACCACACTTGTCCTTGCCACCATGATGGCGACCGTGGGCTTGACCGCTTGTTCTAGTACCACCAACACAGGGGCGATTGGGGTCAATCGTAATCAGCTATTGATGGTATCTGACCAAGAAGTGCTACAGATGTCCAATCAAAGCTACCAACAAACCCTCAAACAAGCCCTTAGCCAAGGCGTGCTGGATACCAATACCGCTCAACTAAAACGTGTCACCCAAATTGCCAATCGCTTGATTAACCAAGTGGGGGCGTATCGTCCTGATGCACAGCGTTGGAATTGGGAAGTGCATACCATCAAAAGCAATCAGCTCAATGCCTATGTTTTACCTGGTGGTAAAATTATGATTTATTCAGGGATTATTGACCGTTTGAATCTGACCGATGCTGAAATTGCCGCCATCATTGGGCATGAGATGGCTCATGCGTTGCGTGAACATGCTCGTGAGCGGATGTCACGCCAAGTTGCCACCCAAACAGGCATTGGTATTGCCGCCAGTGTGTTGGGATTGTCGCAAGGTCAAGCACAGCTTGCAGGATTGGCAGGGGATTTGGGATTATCGCTACCCAATAGCCGTACCCAAGAAACCGAAGCCGACTTGATTGGGTTAGAATTAATGGCTCGTGCAGGCTATGACCCAAATTCAGCCGTGACCCTTTGGAGAAAAATGCAAAGTGCCGAAGGTCAAGGCGAACCACCGCAGTTTTTGAGTACCCACCCTGTGAGTGCCACTCGCATCGCCAACTTGCAAGCCATGATGCCAAAAGTGTTGCCACTTTATCAACAAAGCAAATATCGTTAATCCCCAAAAATCATGTTACACTACCCAAAAGTTTTAACTTTTGGGTTTTTTGTTTGACCTATTTAATAGCATTTAGGAATACTTATGAACCAATCCACCCTTGCCACGCCTTTGGCAGATGAGGTCACTCAACGATTACAGGCACTTAACCCCATTTTTTTGAATTTAGAAAATGAATCCATGCGTCATGCAGGATATTTTGAGGGAAAAGAGAGCCATTTTAAACTGGTTATTGTCAGTGACAGTTTTGCAGGCAAGCGTTTGGTACAACGCCATCAGTTGGTATTTGGCTTGGTCAATGACTTGCTTGCCCAAGGTGGCGGAACGATTCATGCCTTTTCACTGCATACTTATACTGCTGATGAATGGCAAGGACAAAATCCGCAATCGCCAAATTGTGCAGGACAGAATAAAGGCTAATCGGTAGGAATTTTGTATGAAACATCTTCATATGTTGATGGCAGTGCTAACCATTGCCATTTTTGTGTATCAATTTATTCAAATCATGCGTGGCAAAAATGCACAGTTGCCAAATAAAGGGCTAAAAATCGCCAGCCACGTGATTTATACCTTATTACTGATAGCAGGGGTGATGACACTTATGCCATTGCTAAAGGTCATTGGTTTTCCTCACTTTATCTTGGCGAAAATTATCCTCTTTGTCGTGGCGATTTCAACAACTATCAAAGCCACTCGTCTTACCACGCCAGCCCCCCAAGCCAAAGCAGGTATGCTTCTTGCCATGATTGCGTATATCGGTATTGTCGGTTTGGCGGTGATGAAGCCGATGAATTTGTTTTGATAAATGTAAAAAATAAAATTAGGAACGCTTATGAAAAAATTAACCCTTCTTGCCCTTGCGACCTCAGTTATCAGCACTACATTTGTTGGCTGTGCCACCACCCCAAGCCCAGAGTATATTTCGCCCAATACTTACCAAACCTACGATTGTAACGCCTTATCAAACGAATACAACCGTGTGACCCAATATATCAACGCCAACCAACACCAAGGCGGTTTGACCATGTCTGGCGTGGGGATTGGCATTGGTATCGGACGTGGGGGCATTTATCCCAACATCAGCCTTGGGGTTGGTCAAGCCAACACCGCCAACCGTAGCAACCTTGCCATTGCGATGGGGCAACGTGATGCCATGATTCAGTCTGCACGCCTTAAACAATGTGGCTTCGCTCAAGGGCTAAAATTATCTAGCGAAAAATAATTACAATTTTTCATTCCCTCCCCCACCCTCTCCCACTAGGAGGGGCGTACCTGCCTTGCCGATGATATTGGTATGGCAGGGTTTTTTTGGCATTTTTTCACAGTTTTTAGCGTATTATGATAGAAATTGTATCGTTTTAGGTTGACAATATCATAATTTTTTGATTAATATGACTCAATGCAATAATCATAAAACAAGGATGTTGAGGGGTATGATTAAAGCCCCTCTGCATATCAAAACAATTAATACTGCCTCATACTAAATTCACACTACCGTATACTGTAGAAAGGACGCTACCATGACCACTGATGTGCTAAACCTACCTCGCATCGAAATGGGGGCAAAATCTGCCAACGCCCCACTTACCCAAAGCTATGACAAAGGCCCTGTTACACCCCTCATTGAAATGACCATTGGTGATTTTTTTGACAAAATCGCTGAACAAAATCCTGACAAAGAAGCCCTAGTTTCTGCTCATCAGAATATCCGCCTCACCTACCGTGAGCTACAACGCAAAGTCAATCAACTTGCTAGTACCATGATTCGCATGGGGCTACAAAAAGGCGACCGTGTTGGTGTTTGGTCACATAACAATGTCGAATGGGTATTGATGCAGTTAGCGACCGCCAAAGCAGGGATTGTATTGGTCAATATCAACCCAGCCTACCGTATTTTTGAACTTGAATACGCCATCAATAAAGTTGACTGTCAAGTGTTGGTGCTAATGCGTCACTTTAAATCTAGTGACTATGCGGTAATGATGCAAGAGCTTGCCCCAGAAGCTCGCCATCAAGATTACAAAAACCTTGAGTTGATTCAATTACCGAACCTCAAGCGTGTGGTATGGATTGATAACCCAGACTCAACCGAAGATTTTGGCTTTATGCAAAAATTCTCAGAGTGGATTGCTGAAGGTGATGCCGATGACCCAGCCGTAGCCGAACGTGCCAAAAAACTCAATCCTAACAACCCAATTAACATTCAATTTACCAGTGGTACGACAGGTACGCCAAAAGGTGCGACTCTTACCCACCGTAATATCTTGAACAACGGTTACTTTATCGGTGAAGCGATGAACCTCACCGCAGATGACCGTCTATGTATTCCTGTACCTCTTTATCACTGCTTTGGCATGGTATTGGGTAACTTAGCCATTTTGACGCATGGCGGTACGATTGTGTATCCGAATGACGGCTTTGACCCGATTACCGTCCTAGAAACGGTACAAAAAGAAAAATGTACAGGCTTGCATGGCGTACCAACCATGTTTATCTCTGAACTTGACCACCCAGATTTTGCCAATTATGACCTATCGACCCTCCGCACAGGCATTATGGCAGGTTCAAGCTGTCCGATTGAGGTGATGCGTCGTGTAATTGACAAAATGCACATGAAAGAAGTCACCATCGCCTATGGCATGACCGAAACCTCGCCTGTTTCTTGCCAAACTAACGAACACACCCCTATCGAAAAACAAGTTTCGACTGTCGGTCTAGTACAGCCTAATTTGGAAGTAAAAATCGTCAATCCAGACACAGGTGAAACCGTGGCAATTGGTGAAACAGGTGAACTGTGTACCAAAGGCTATTCGGTGATGCTTGGCTATTGGAACGACACCAATAAAACCGCTGAAGCTATTGTGGATGGTTGGATGTACACAGGTGACCTTGCCACGATGGACGAAGAAGGCTATATCAAAATCGTGGGACGTAGCAAAGACATGGTAATCCGTGGCGGTGAAAATATTTACCCTGTGGAAATCGAAAACTACTTATACCGTCACCCCAAAGTACGTGATGTGCAGGTGGTCGGTGTGCCTGACAAGAAATTTGGTGAAGTGTTGGCAGCGTGGATTATTCCGAAAAAAGACAGTAACTTAACCGAGCAAGAAGTCCGTGACTTCTGTAAAGACCACATCGCCCACTACAAAGTACCGACCTATATGAAGTTTGTCGAAGAGTTCCCAATGACGGTGACAGGCAAAATTCAAAAATTCAAAATCGTAGAAGCGATGAAAGAAGAATTGGGTTTGTAATTTTTGAAAAATTTATGACATGGTAGGGGCGTATTGAATACGCCCAACTAAAAAGCTAAAAAATTAGGTAATAATATGACCATCATTCAAAGTAAACTTAGCCCTAACGGTGCGGAATTTCAAGCAAATAGCCAAGCCATGCAAACCATTGTCGATGACCTCAAAACCAAGCTTGCCGTCATCGCCCAAGGTGGCAGTGAATCCGCTCGTGCCAAACACATCGCTCGTGGCAAACTCTTGCCTCGTGAGCGTGTCGAACGCTTGCTTGACGCAGGTACGCCATTTTTGGAAATCTCACCGATGGCAGCCTACGGTATGTACGACACCGATATCCCAGCGGCTGGCGTGATTGCAGGGATTGGGCGTGTCGCAGGCATTGATTGCATGATTGTGTGTAACGATGCCACTGTCAAAGGCGGTACTTACTACCCAATGACGGTCAAAAAGCATTTGCGAGCCCAAGAAATCGCCAAAGAAAACCGCCTACCTTGTATCTACTTGGTGGACTCTGGTGGGGCAAACTTACCGAACCAAGACGAAGTTTTCCCAGACCGTGACCATTTTGGACGCATTTTCTTTAACCAAGCCAATATGAGTGCCGAAGGCATTCCGCAAATTGCCGTGGTGATGGGAAGCTGTACCGCTGGCGGTGCGTATGTTCCTGCGATGAGCGATGAGTCGATTATCGTCAAAGAGCAAGGCACGATTTTCTTGGGAGGCCCGCCACTGGTCAAAGCTGCTACAGGCGAAGAAGTGACTGCCGAAGACTTGGGTGGTGGCGATGTGCATACAAGGCTTTCAGGTGTGGTTGACCATTTGGCACAAAATGACCTACACGCTTTGTCATTGGCTCGTGATGTCGTGGGCAATCTAAATCGCAGTAAACCGACCCTTGCGACCCAAATCGCCCCACGTGCACCAAAATACGATGCCAAAGAACTGTACGGCATTATCCCGACCGATACCCGTAAGCCGTTTGATATCCGTGAAGTCATCGCTCGTATTGTCGATGCTAGTGAATTTGATGAGTTTAAAGCCCGTTTCGGCACGACTTTGGTATGTGGTTTTGCCCATATCGAAGGGATGCCAGTCGGTATCATCGCCAATAACGGTATTTTATTTAGCGAATCGGCTCAAAAAGCCACGCATTTTATTGAGCTGTGCTGTAAACGCAAGATTCCATTGGTGTTTTTGCAAAATATCACAGGCTTTATGGTCGGTCGCAAGTACGAAAACGAAGGTATCGCTCGTCATGGGGCAAAAATGGTGATGGCGGTTGCCAATGCCAAAGTGCCAAAATTCACCGTGATTGTCGGCGGTTCGTTCGGTGCAGGTAACTACGGTATGTGTGGTCGTGCGTATAGCCCACGTTTCTTGTGGATGTGGCCAAACGCTCGTATCTCGGTGATGGGTGGCGAACAAGCCGCTTCGGTACTGGCTACCGTCAAGCGTAGCCAATACGATGCTAAGGGCGAAACATGGTCAGCGGAAGATGAAGAAGCCTTTAAAGCCCCAGTCCGTCAGCAGTACGAAGACCAAGGTCATCCGTATTATTCATCGGCACGTCTGTGGGATGATGGCGTGATTGACCCTGCGGACACTCGTAAGGTGTTGGCGTTGGGACTTAGCACGGCGTATAACGCACCGATTGAAGATACGACCTTTGGTGTGTTTAGAATGTAAATGATAGTGCTTTAAATTAGCAATAAGACAGGTTTAGTAGGGGCGTAATGCTTACGCCCAAAATCTCAAGCTTTTATGCCTAATTTAATCCAAGATAAGTAACTGAACAATATTAAATTATAATTTCATTAACCCCCTCTAACTCCCCCTTCACAGGGGGAGAACCGCTCCCTCCCCTGCTAAGGGGAGGGCTGGGGTGGGGTCATAAGTATTGGTATTTAATTTTGCTTCATTACTTACCAAATCCGTTTAAATAAAATACAGAAAATATTATGAATCAGCCAAATTTTGAAAATTTATTATTAACGATTGAAAACCACGTCGCCACGATTACGTTAAATCGCCCAGACAAACGCAACGCCTTTAACGATGAAGTCATCAGCGAACTCACCCAAGCCTTTCGCTTTTGCGGTGAACAAGCGGACGTTCGAGCTGTGGTCTTATCCGCCAATGGCAAAGCATTCTGTGCAGGGGCGGATTTGAACTGGATGCGAGCGATGGCGGATTACACTCGTGACGAAAACTTGGCAGACGCAGGCAAACTTGCGACCATGCTCAAGACCATTTACGATTGCCCCAAGCCGACCATTGCCAAAGTGCAAGGCGATGTGTATGCAGGTGGCATGGGCTTGGTGGCGGTGTGTGATATTGCCGTGGCGGTCAAAAGTGCCAATTTTTGCTTGAGTGAAGTCAAACTTGGCTTGATTCCTGCGACCATTAGTCCGTATGTGATTCGTGCGATGGGGGTGAGAATGGCTCACCGTTATTTCTTGACGGCTGAGGTATTTGATGCCACAGAAGCCCATAAAATCGGCTTTATCCATGAGCGTGTCGATGAGGAAGAATTAGATGAAACGGTGGAACGTCTGTTAAAACCACTTGTTACCAATAGCCCAAATGCGGTCAAGGTGTGTAAAACTTTGGTGCAAGATGTGGCGTATGCGGATATTGATGATAAGTTGATTGCCGATACGGTGGCAGGGATTGCGGATATTCGTGCGTCTGATGAGGGTAAAGAGGGCGTGCAGTCGTTCTTGCAAAAACGTAAGCCAAATTGGTTGATTTAATGGTTTATCTACTGGCTCACAGTTATCCAATACAAGATAACGAATTTGAAGAAAAGCTGATTGGTTTTTACTCAACCCTTGATAACGCTAAACAAGCCATTTTACGCTTAACAACCCAAAACGGCTTTAAAAATTATCCGAATGACTTCGTGATTCGCTGTTTGACACTCAATGAATACTTTGAATGTGATTATTTACGAGATTGTGGCGAAGCGGTCACAGCTGTTGCAGAAAATATCGAAAATAGCCAGTTTGGTGAGTTAGACATTATCGATTTTTTGATTTATGAACACAGTTATCAGATAGCAGATGATATTTGGCAAGATGATGTAAAGTTTTTTGGTGTATTTGATAAACAGATTGGCTCTGCTTACTATGCAAGTTTGAAACAGCGATTTACTCAAGGTGAGTTATTTGTATCAAGTTATCGATTAGACACAGACCATTGGGAAGAAGGGTTTGTTACCGTATCTTATTAATGAAGGAATTTAAAAATGTTTTCAAAAATTTTAATCGCCAATCGTGGTGAAATCGCCTGCCGTGTTGCCAGTACCGCAAAAAAAATGGGCGTGCGTACCGTTGCCGTCTATTCAGACGCTGACCGCTTTGCCAAACACGTTGCCGTCTGTGACGAAGCTGTCTATATCGGTGGTTCTGCCCCCAAAGATAGCTACCTACGTTGGGAGCGTATCCTAGAAGCCGCCAAAAAAACAGGCGCACAAGCTATCCACCCAGGCTACGGATTTTTGAGCGAAAATGACGAATTTGCCAATGCCTGTGAGCAAGCAGGCTTGGTATTTATCGGGCCGCCTGCCTCTGCGATTACCGCCATGGGGCTAAAAGCCGAATCCAAACGCTTGATGGAATCTGCCAACGTACCCTTAATCCCGGGGTATCACGGCACAAACCAAGACCCAGAATTTTTACACGCAGAAGCCGACAAAATCGGCTATCCTGTACTTATCAAAGCCAGCTCTGGCGGTGGTGGTAAAGGGATGCGTTTGGTCGAAAAATCCGAAGACTTTATCGAAGCCCTTGCCTCGTGTAAACGTGAAGCCATTAGTAGCTTTGGCAATGACAGCGTACTGATTGAAAAATACGCCCTACGCCCACGCCACATTGAGATTCAAGTGTTTGGCGATACGCATGGCAACTATGTGTATTTGTTTGAACGTGATTGCTCGGTACAACGCCGTCACCAAAAAGTGCTAGAAGAAGCCCCAGCCCCTGATGTCAGCCTTGAGATGCGTGAAGCGATGGGAACGGCTGCCATTAATGCTGCTCGTGCGGTGAATTATGTCGGTGCAGGGACGGTGGAGTTTATCGTTGAGCAACGTCCAGAAGGCATGAATTTCTATTTTATGGAAATGAACACTCGCCTACAGGTCGAACACCCAGTTACCGAAGCCATTACAGGTACGGATTTGGTCGAATGGCAATTGCGTGTTGCCAGTGGCGAACCACTACCTAAAACCCAAGCGGAACTTACCATTAATGGTCATGCGATTGAAGCACGGATTTGTGCCGAAAACCCAGACAATAATTTCTTACCTGCGACAGGTACGCTAAATGTGTATCGCAAGCCAGAACACACCGCCTTTAATATCAGCGATGTGCGTATTGACGATGGCGTGCGTGAGGGCGATGTCATCAGCCCTTACTACGATTCGATGATTGCCAAACTTATCGTCCATGCCCCCACTCGTGAACAAGCCCTTGCCAAACTTGACCATGCTCTTGCTCAAACTCGCATTGTCGGCTTGCCAAACAACGTGGCGTTTTTGCGTCATGTGGTGCAATCAGATTCGTTCAAAAATGCCAATCTTGACACCGCTTTGATTGAACGTGAAAAAGACGTGCTATTCGGGCAACAACGTGGCGAACTGGCTTGGTTAGTGGCGACAGCAATTATCAATGAGCTTGCAAATGAAGCCCAAAGCCAAAACAATGACCCATTTAGCAAAACCGATGGCTGGCGTGCGTATAGTAACTATGAACGTCCATTTGACTTGGTTTACCATGAAAAACCGCTAAAGGCTGTATTGAGTAAGTTAGACGGACAGCAATTCCAACTGGCAGTATTTGCGGTGGAAAAACAAGAGGGCAAAGCGGATAGCTTGACCCCAGTTTACACAGGGGAAATCCGCTATTTACCGCAGTCTGCCGACACCTTTACCGTGTGGCTTGATGGCACTCGCCAAACGCTACAAGCATGGATTGACAACGAGCAAGTGTATATCTTCTCGAACCGTGCCAGCGATGTGATTACCCTTGTCGATAGCATGGCTCATGTGGGCGAGGAAGCCCAAGATGCAGGTAGCCTCAAGTCGCCAATGCCGGGGCAAGTCGTGGCGTTCCGTGTCAATGTCGGCGATGTGGTGAAAAAAGGTCAGCCACTGGCGGTGATTGAAGCGATGAAAATTGAGCATACCATTAACGCCCCTGCCGATGGTACGGTGATG
This sequence comes from Moraxella sp. TY6, assembly GCF_048551375.1. Classification (NCBI taxonomy): domain Bacteria; kingdom Pseudomonadati; phylum Pseudomonadota; class Gammaproteobacteria; order Moraxellales; family Moraxellaceae; genus Moraxella; species Moraxella sp. TY6. The sequence goes on from NZ_JBLYZJ010000017.1 coordinate 32,741, forward strand.
GAATTGCTGTTTAAAGCAGGTGACTTGGTGTCGGATGGCGATGAATTATTGAAATTGGAAACCGATGGTAAAAAGTAAATTTTAACCGTTGCGTAACTATGGAATGTAACCCATTCAACAAGTGATGAAATTAAAATGATGAAAAAAACTTTCGCTATTTTTATATCAAGCCTATGTTTGGTGGGTTGCCAAAGTGATTCAGCCGTCACTAAAAATATTGCTCATGACTTAGCTTGTGGTACATCCGTTGGGAAAAACAACTTTTGTACTGATGAAAATTTAAAAGTAGAAATTGTTGAAGGTATTAAAATTGGTGGCGTTGATGGGGCATTGTTTTATAACTCAACCGTTGGCGAAAACCAAAAGTTAGTCGATTTGATAAAACGTGCATTAGCCAAAGATAAGACCGCCATAAAAGATTTGCTAAATTTTAACTGCGGTGGTGGTGCAGGTTGCTATGATTTGGGATTTATATTTTCCCAGTTGGTTTTTAAAATCGGTGAAGATGAATTTATCAGGTTGATTGACGGTTTTAGCGAAGATGATAAATCAGCGTTGAAATTTTTTATTAGTGCAGGATTGGAATACGGTTATCCGCTTGTCAGTCAATCACCTTATAAATCTCGAACCATTGAAACAGAATTTCCTAAACTTAACCAAGTTTTGATAAATAATTAAAGGTAATAGAAAAATGCAGTACCCAAAATTTGTACAAATCGTTGATGTCGGTGCAAGGGACGGCTTGCAAAACGAAAAACAAACCGTACCCAGCGACATCAAAATCGAACTCATTAACGGTCTCATGGACGCAGGTATCACCAAGCTAGAAGCCACCAGTTTTGTCTCCCCAAAATGGGTACCACAAATGGGCGATAACAGCGATGTGCTAAACGGTATCGTCAAACGTGATAACGTGGTGTTTTCGGTACTTACGCCCAATATGAAAGGCTTTGAATCCGCCCTCGCCCACAAAGACGACTTTAGCCAATATGAAGTGGTAATTTTCGGCTCGGCAAGTGAAGCCTTTAGCCAAAAAAACATCAACTGTAGCATTGCCGAGAGTATCGAGCGTTTTGCCCCTGTTGCCGAAAGTGCCAAAGCACACGGTATCAAGGTGCGTGGCGTAATTTCCTGCACCGTTGGCTGTCCGTATGAGGGCGAGATTAGCCCTGATAAAGTCGCTTATGTCACCGAAAAACTGGTCGGCATTGGGGCGGAGCATATCGGTATCGCCGATACCATTGGCGTGGGTACACCGCTTAAAGTACAAAGAGCGATTGAATCCGCCCTTAAATATATCGATATTGACAATATTTCTGGGCATTTTCACGATACTTATGGGCAAGCCTTGAGCAATACCTTGGCTTCGTTACAGATGGGCGTATGGCAGTTTGATACGTCAGTAGCTGGGCTTGGCGGTTGTCCGTATGCCAAAGGTGCGACTGGTAATGTCGCCACAGAAGATGTGGTGTATCTGCTACATGGTATGGGGATTGACACTGGTATTGACCTTGATAAATTGGTCGATGTGGGGCAGAAGATTAGTGATTTCTTGGGTCGGCAAAATGGCTCAAAAGTCGCAAGAGCGATTTTAAATAAACGTTTAGGATAAAATAATTAGATGTTAAATCAAGCCCAAATTATTGATTATGCTTATCACTTTGTACTCGAAAAAAGCCAAGTAGATAAAAAACGGCTTGATTATTATCTCAATCAATTTCAAGAAACTGTAAATATCAGAGAAAAATCTTTAAATTATATCTATAAGTCTTTGTTAGGCTCTTGTAAAAACACAGGTAGAATGACAAATGCCATTGGTAATATTGATGATTTAAATGATGTCTTATTTAATTTTGACCCAATTAAAGTCAAACAAAATTTTAGTGATTGGGAAGCGGTTTTTCATGCAATCCAACAAGCAAATATAAGACATCAAGACAAGTTTAACTTACAAAACTCTTTAAACTCATGGGTTAGATACTCAAAATCTATTTTTACTGGGGCAACTTTTTTAGCCGAGTTTGAAAGCTACAAATCTTTTTCCGATTTTGTTGATTGTTTTGTAAAAGATAATAATCCAAATTTGCAGATAGCTTTACCTTTACTTTTGAAAGAAGAAATTTTTGGTTTAGGTTTTGCCTTAGCGTGCGATTTTATTAAAGAAAATGTTTCTGATAAATATGTTAAACCTGATACACATATCAATGATATTTTGATAGGTATTGAAGTTTGTAATGAAGATGATTCAAATTTTACTATTTTTAGAAAGGCAATTAATTTTGCTAATGCAACAGAAAAATCACCTTATTATATCGACAAACTGTTTTGGCTAATCGGTAGTGGTTATTTCTATGAAAACAATCAATACCCAACAAGACTAGATTTCCAAAAAAATTTAAAAAAGCAATTTATTAATGAAATCAATAACCTCAATAGAACTAATGTAAAATAGGTGCGTACAACGCACCCTACTGGATTAAATTTCACATAAACAACTATGACATTACGAAACAAACAACCCAAACGCCAAATGGGAACGCTAAAAGACAAAATTAGCATACCAGAGAATTTTGATAATGCGTTTGCCGATGAAATTATCGCTTTATTTCACGGCGACAAAGAACGCCCACCACACACTTTATCCACTAAAAAGGAACTTCACCATGAATTTAGGACTCGACTACCAACTCGGCGATGACATCAACGCCCTCCGTGAAACCGTCAAAGCATTTGCCGATGCCGAAATCGCCCCTCGTGCTGCCGAACTTGACCGCACCGACCAATTCCCAATGGACTTATGGCAAAAAATGGGCGACTTAGGTCTTCACGGTATCACAGTACCTGAAAGCTACGGTGGCGTGGACATGGGCTATGTCGCACACATGGTTGCGATGGAAGAAATCAGCCGTGCCTCTGCCTCAGTCGCCCTAAGCTATGGCGCACACTCAAACCTATGTATCAACCAAATCAAACGCAACGGCACAGAAGCCCAAAAGCAAAAATATTTGCCAAAACTTATCAGTGGTGAATTCATCGGTGCATTGGCAATGAGCGAAACGGGTGCAGGTTCGGACGTGACTAGCATGAAAATCCGTGCCGAAGAAAAAGACGGCGTATATGTGCTGAACGGCTCAAAAATGTGGATTACCAACGGCCCTGATGCAGACGTGATGGTGGTATATGCCAAAACCAACCCAGAACTTGGGGCAAAAGGCATTACCGCTTTCTTGGTCGAAAAAGGCATGAAAGGCTTCTCTACCGCCCAAAAACTTGACAAACTCGGTATGCGTGGCAGTCACACAGGCGAGATGGTATTTGAAAATGTCGAAGTACCAGCCGAAAACATCATGGGTGGCTTAAACAATGGCGTAAAAGTATTGATGAGTGGCTTGGACTATGAGCGTGCCGTACTTGCCGCAGGTCCTATCGGTATCATGCAAGCCGTGATGGACAACGTCATTCCGTATATCCATGACCGCAAACAATTCGGTCAGTCAATCGGTGAATTCCAATTGATTCAAGGTAAAGTAGCGGATATGTACACTATCTTGCAAGCAGGTCGTAGTTTCCTTTATACCGTGGGTAAAAACTTGGATATGCTTGGCTCTGACCATGTGCGTCAAGTGCGTAAAGACTGTGCCAGCGTGATTTTATGGACTGCCGAAAAAGCCACTTGGATGGCAGGTGAAGGCATTCAAATCTTCGGTGGTAATGGCTATACCAACGAATACCCAATGGGTCGCTACTGGCGAGATGCCAAACTGTATGAAATCGGTGCAGGTACTAGCGAAATCCGCCGTATGCTGATTGGTCGTGAATTGTTTAACGAAACGGCTTAATCTTATCCGCATTAAAAAACCTCACAACATTGTGAGGTTTTTTATCAAGCATCAACTTAACCACGCCAATTTTAAACTAAAGGCAATCACAAATGGGGTGACAATCACCGCCACAATACTCCCTGCCAATAGTAATGCCAAAATCGGCAAGCCATTCAGACCCATCGCCAATTGCCCCACTGCCCCAGTGGCAAAAATCAACACAGGCAACTGCATCGGTAACGCAATCAACGGCACAAGCACCGCCCCACTTTTGAGCGACAAGGTCAAACTGCTGGCAATCGCTGACAGGCATAATAAAATCGGACTACCAACCACAATTGACATCGCTAACGCCACCGTACTATTGAGCGACAAACCAAACAACGGCATTGCCAAAAATGCCAACATCGCCACCATGCCTGCACTCGTGAGCCAATGCACCACCAACCGCACCAACACCCACACAGGCAATGACGCACGAGCCACCACCAGTTGGGCGAGCGTACCATTATCCAATGCAGGACGAAACAGGCTATCCATCCCCATAATCAGCGACAATAGCCCTGCAATCCACACCGCAGGCACACCCAGTTGTTTTAGCAAGTTCGGCTCTGTCCCCATCGCCAGCGGGAACAGGGTAATAATGATTAAAAACAATACCAACGGATACAGCCATTGGACTTTATTTTGTTGTTTGATTTGCCATTCACGTTGCCAAAATTGGGAAAACGTAATGGTGGGTAGGGGTAAAGCGGTCGATTGTGTCATTTTTTATCTTTTCATTTTAGGACTTACGCAAAAAAATCATTTGTTGGGTCGAAGTATGAAAGCCAATATAAACGCTTGGTAACGTTGGGTTTCGCAAACTCAACCCAACCTACAGTCTATAAAAATGTGTAATTTCTAAGGAAAATTAAACCATATAATCTGTCAAATCCAGTTGTTTATTCGCCACGCCCACCGCTTGGTGACTGGTCAATAGTACCGCACCACCACGATTGGCAAAATCTTGCAATAGCGTTTCAATTTTGGCAATCATGTTGACATCAAGGGCAGTGAGTGGCTCATCAAGTAGCCAAAAGGGTTGGCTCTGCACATTGTTTAGCCCAAACCACAGCCGTGTTAAACCAACTCGGCGAGTCTGCCCTGCGGATAATTGATAGCAAGGAATGGCTTCATACCCTGCCAATCCCACCCAATCAAGGGCTTGGTCAAGCTCATCAAACGTGGGGGTAATCCCATATAATGCTAATAAAAAGCGTAGATTTTGCTCAACGGTAAGTTGCAGATGAATGCCAATTTGGTGGGCGATAAATAACGGCTGAATGGGCAGGCTTTTTTTCCCTTGCCAAAAAATTTCCCCTTCAATAATCGGAATCAACCCTGCCAACTGCATGATAAAGGTGGTTTTGCCTGTGCCATTTTCGCCAATCAAATGACAAATATCCCCAGCTTTGAGGGTCAAATTCACCCCTTCGCATAGCGGAAATTCACTCCGTTGGACGGTGAGATTTTGGCAGTTTAACAAACCACTCACAGCCGAGGATGGAATGGTTACTGGTGGCTCGACAGCCGTTAGCATCGAAGAAGGCAATTGGGTCATGGCAGGCGATTGGAGCATGATAGTGGGTTATTTATGTCATCAAATCGCCTATTATATCGTAAAGTTGACCAATGGTTTATAAAAATCAGCCCCAATGGTGAATTTGTGTGCTATGATGATTAATAGTTTGTTATTGTAACATTGATTATGCCGAAATCTACTCAAAGTCTATGGCAACGCTTAAAAAAGCTATTGGGTGTAACGCCTCAACTGCCGACTGATAATAATAACCCAAATAAAAATAACCTTGACGTATCTTCTGCTAGTCATGGTATCACGCTTGATAATGTCAATATTGGTGCTAATCCCACCAATACGAGTCCGTTGTTCCTTAAAAATAATGAGATGAATGTGGATTTGACCCAATTACCATCATCGGATGATATTGAATATTTATTGGAACAATTGGGCTATCATTTTATGTATCATCCGCCTAAAGCCGATGAACCACAAGCGGTGCATCATTACACCATGCAAGTATCCGACCAAACCCATGAGTGGGGCTGTATGTTACGCTATTTTAGCAATCAACAACTGTTATCTATATATAGTATTCTGCCCTTTACTGTGCCAAAAAATCACCGTTCGGATATGTTAGCCGTGGTTAATTATTTGAATTATGACTTGATGATTGGCAATCTTGAGCTGGATATGCTTGATGGTGAAATCCGCTGTAAAACCTCATTGGATATTGAGGTCACAGGGCTAAATGAGGTGGTATTAAGTTATTTATTACAAAGTAATTTTTCACTGATTTCTCAGCTATACGACACCTTAGAAGCCGTGGTCAAAAAACCCAAACCTGCCAAAACCTTAGAGCAAGCCATTGATGATCTCTTGCTGGCTCAACAAGAACAAATGTTTTATGTAATGACCGAAGCCATACAATAACGGATGGCGAATCATGTCCCAAACCAAAGCCCATCACCCACGCAAACCCACGGCTCTCAAGATTGTTGATGAGCCTATTTATCTTCAGCAATTTCGTCAACATTTGGTGGCACGAGGGCTATCGACCAATACTCGTAATGCCTATTTGCGTGACCTATTGACCTGCGAAACCACCCACCCCAAAGCCCTGCCCCAATGGACTAGCGAAGCGGTACTACACTGCATGGGAACGTTATACCAACAAGGCAAAACCGCACGTAGCCAAGCAAGGGCATTATCCGCATTACGTCAGTTTTTTTTATGGCAAATCCAAACAGGCGTGCGAGAAGACAGCCCTTGTGAACCCATTCGCACCCCAAAAATCGGACGCAATCTACCCAAAGACTTATCCGAAGCCGATGTCGAAGCCTTATTAGCTAGCCCAGATACCACCACACCGCTTGGACTGCGTGATCAAGCCATGCTTGAGGTGTTATATGCCTGTGGTTTACGGGTGTCAGAACTGATGAATCTAAGCCTCAGCGAGGTCAATCTCAATGCAGGCTGGCTTCAAGTCAAGGGTAAGGGCGAAAAAGTACGGCTTGTGCCATTGGGTGAAGTGGCATTGGATGTGTTACAGCGGTATTTACTCAACGCTCGCCCGCTATTAACCCTACAAAAAAGTGGGCGAGAGAGCCATTGCCAAGCGGTGTTTTTGACCCAACAAGGCGGTTATATGACACGGCAAAATTTTTGGTATGCCATCAAACGCTACGCCACCCAAGCAGGCATTGAAACCGAAATTTCACCGCATACGCTTCGTCATGCGTTTGCGACACATTTGCTCAATCATGGGGCGGATTTGCGGAGTGTGCAGATGCTTCTTGGGCATAGTGATTTATCGACCACGCAGATTTATACCCATGTGGCGACCGCTCGTTTGCAAGAATTACATGCCAAACATCATCCGAGGGCGTAAGTTAGAATCAGCGTTTATTAAACCCATAAATCACAAAATCCAACGTCAATGCCAACTCTCCCAATTGCTCACAGCGTTGCATTAACGCTTGGCGATTGGTAGGTTTGGCACGGTAAGTATAAGGGGTCATGGTCAACACATCCGCCAATGCCTCACTATTCACCGTAATTTGATGGGTAATCCGCTGTTCTTTGCCCAAGGTAAAATGACTTGCCATTTCATCAATAAATTTATCCGAATCATGGGCTTGCACCTGTTCAAATAAGGCTTCACGCATTTGCACCAAATGATTGGGAGCTGGTTTGGCAATAATCACTTGCCCATTATCTGCCAAAATCCTTGCAAATTCATTGGGTAAAATTGGGCTAAAAATCGAACTAATCACATTCAGCGATTGGTCAAATACAGGCACTTGCGAAGCCGAAGCCACCATCGGATAGCAGGCTTGGGTCGCCAAAAACGGCTTGAGGCGTTTGGCAGTGGCGATGACCGCCGATTTGCTGATATCTAAAGCAAGCAAATGTTTGGGTGAAAGTTGCAAAAATCGCTCAGTATAATAGCCCTCGCCACAGCCAATATCTAGCCAGTTACGCTGTGGGATATCGCTGATAAATTGTTGACAAAAATCTTGTAATCCATCCGCCAATACTTGATAATACCCAGCCGACAAAAACCGCTGGCGAGCCAACACCGCTTGCTCGGTGTCACCTGGATTTTTGGATTTTTTATGTTGGACAGGCAATAAGTTGACATAGCCTTGTTTGGCAACATCAAAGCTATGTTGGCGATTTGGTGAGTTGCTTTGTGGATTGTTTTGCGAGTTATCACCAGTACATTGCCATGTTTTTGCCATAGGCATCAACTCACTATGACACAATGGGCAACGCAATACTCGATTAGCTAGCTTATTCATTGATATGCCGACATTATTTATGATTGGTTTAACAAGGTTTGAACAATCATAATGTCCTCAAAATGGGTTGGCACAGCTTGTGGCATCTTAATTGGTGGGGCGTTAAACTCAATGGTAGGGGTGGATTCGCTATGATTTATTTGTTCTTTAACTGTTGGGGATTCATTGACTTCTATGACATTAATAATTTCATCATCATGTAGATGAGAATAGGTCGCCAAAAAATTTTTTAGGTCTTTATTTTCTGTTTTGTCATATTTCTGATAACTGGGCGTGTTAAAATTTAACTGTACCAAGGATGAATGCGGAAATTGGTTGACCATTTTATCAGTTGAAGCATCAATCTGATATTTGATTAGTCCCTGCTCAGACAGCTTGGGAATGTTAATTTTTTGCAATAAATGAGCCACGACCTGCTCACTGGTATTGCTATTTTTATCCAATAACAATAATAGTTGACGTTCACGGGGCGTTAATAAATGCTGGTTTAACGCTTCTCGACCTAATGCTGTACAGACAATTGCTAATGATACCACTTGATTTTGGTATAAAACCGTGATGTGCATAATGTTCCCCAACTGGCAATATAGCCCAGTTACATGATGACGATGACATTACAATCGTATAAAATGTATAAGTTGATAACTACAAATGATATATTGAAACGTAGTAATCATTATCTTTGATAAAATTTTCGTATAAAACTATAAAGAATAAATAAAAATAACAAATTACTACACTTTAAAAAAGTGCTATTATAGCACTGTTAATCCCTTAATAATACAAGGGATTTTATTTTTTATAATAAAAGTGTCTAAATCACACCTAAAACTCAACAATCCCATTAACGTAAAAAAACCATCTCATCACTCAACTCATTACCTCGAATATCATTTTCCAGTTGATAATGCTGGCGAAGCAACTGCCCAATATCCTGCAACAATGCCACCAAACTATCCACCTGTTTGCCTGCCTTTAGCCCTTCAATCGCCTTGTCACATAGGGCTTGCCACAAGGTCGGCATGACATGGCTATTAATACCCCTATCAGCCACAATCTCAAGACGATGTTCACACACATTCAGGTATACCAACACGCCTGTATTGTCTGCCGTGTCCCATACTCGATAATCCGCAAACACCTGTATGGCACGGTCACGGCTGTTATGCGTGCGAGCAATCTCTAGCGGTAGGTGATTTTCCACCACCAAAAACACCTCGCCACGATGACCTATTTCCGCCTCTCTCACGGCTTGATTGAGGCGTTGCTGTCCCTGTGCGGTAAACCAGCGGTTATGTAAAATCGGCACAAAGGTCACTTGTCGCCACCACCTTGCCCAACTGGGTTTGCCAAGCGTGGCATGAGCGACAGGCGAAGTGTAGGCAATGGTATCGGTGTTAAGCGTTTCTTGAACGGCTTCCACCACAGGCGAATCAGCCGTGGCATTGGCAGTCGTGGTAGGCGTATTAGCGGTCAAGTCGGATGGCAAATTCGGTGCAGTCATGTTCAAATCAATTAAAGTTTAAAAATAGGAAAAGGATTATCAGTATGATTTTGGTCATTACCGATTTGGCTTTTATACTGGTTTAAAATGCTATCCAACAACGCTAAATTGCTGTTATTAGGAATTTTTTTAAACGGATTTTTAAATAATTTCATTTATTAACCTTTATATTCAAATTTACCAGTCACCGCCTGCCCCACCACCGCCGAAGCCACCACCGCCACCGCTAAAACCGCCCCCACCGAAGCCACCGCCTCCGCCAAAGCCTCCACCGCCACCCATCGGTGGCAAGAAAACAATGCCCCCACCACCGCCTCGACCACCACGGTTATTGCTACCGCCTCGACCGAGCAGAATGACAAATAAAATCACCGCAATTAGCAAACTGGCAAAAAATCCTGCCCCCAACAGTGTACCGCCAACCAACACGCCCCCTGCAGTCACGACCGACCCTAAAAAACGCCCTAGCATCCCAGTCAACATCGTTCCCAACACAAAACCAAAAATCGCCAACGCAATCGGCGAGATACCGCCAATGTCTTGTTGGGTTTGTTGCTGGGCATCGGCTTGCTTTAAGACCGTGGGGTCAGTGGTGAGGCGTTCTTCAATGCGGTTAATCCCTGCATTGATACCGCCTGCATAGTCACCTTGCTGAAAATAAGGACGAATATCCTCACTAATAATCCGTTTGGTAATGGCATCAGGAAGCGTCCCCTCTAGCCCATAACCAGTGAGAATATACATTTTGCGGTCATTAATCGCCATGACCATCAGCAAGCCGTTATCGGTGTCTTTATTGCCCAGTTGCCATTTATCCGCCACTTGCATAGCATACTGAAAAATATCTTGCCCATTGGTGGTCGGCACAAGCACCACTGCCATTTGAGCCAAACCACGTTGGTGAATACCACGCAATTTCTGCTCAAGGGCTTGCTTATCACTGGGCGATAATACCCTTGCTTCGTCAATCACTGGATTATTAAGAATCAGTTTATCCGCAGAAACAGGGGCTTGGGTGGATTGGCGTGGGGTGGTGGTTGCTGTGGAATTGGCATTGGCAGAATTGCTTGATGTGCCATTGGCTGACCCATTGGCATTGGCTGAGTTGGCAGATGCGTTGGGAAATAAGGCATCATTGCCGAGCGTATCTCGAATGGCTTCATTGCCCAATACCGCATCATTAACGGCTTCGTTTTGTTGTCCAACTTTGGAAATCGCCACCATATCCTCAACGGTGGTTGAGGTCACGGCTTGGTTTTTGCTAGTCGCAGAATTGGTAGAATTGACCGTAGCCGTGGCAGTTGCGTTGGCGTGGTTAGCAGTCGCTTGGTGGGCGGTGGCGGTTTCTGCCCATACAGTAGGCGACAGCATGGGCATGGGCAATGCCATTGCCATAGACAGCATCAGTGAGTTGCGTAACTTGGAAAGCGGTCGTTTTTCCGAGCCAACTAAAGCGGTTGAATTTGCCTGTGCCTTTAAATATCCCACCAATGATTCCTTAAAATGGCTAAATTTTTCCAATGACTTGATGAATTAAATCAGAAATAATAGTTCGAGGGCTTGGGCGTATGCAATACGCCCCTACAGACATTATTTCTTTAAAATTCAAAAAGTAGGGGCTTATTGAATAAGCCCAACTTGATGTGTTTAATACGATTAGGCTTAATTCGCTGTTGCATTAGCGGTGTTACCAACAGGTTGTCCACCTGCATTGGCGGTATTTGGATTAGCGACAACTGGCTGACCGCCTGCATTAGGCTGTGCGGTGGCTGTACCTGTGTTGGCAGTGCCTGTGTTGTTGCCAAAGTCCACGGTTGGAGCGGTTGAAATTTGGGCTTCGTTTGCCACGGTAAAGTTAGGGCGTGTGTGCATACCAAAGACTTTGGCGGTTAAGTTGGTTGGGAATTGACGCACGGTGGTATTGTAGCCTTGTACGTCTTGGATATAGCGACCACGAGCCACGGTGATGCGGTTTTCTGTGCCTTCAAGCTGGGCTTGTAGTTCTTGGAACTGACGGTCAGCTTTAAGGTCTGGATAACGCTCTGACACTGCCATCAAACGTGATAACGCACCGCTTAATTGGTCTTGGGCTTGTTGGTATTTTTTGAAGGTTTCTGGGTCATTTAGCACTTCTGGGGTGACTTGAATGGTCGTGGCTTGCGAGCGTGCTTGGGTGACTTGGGTCAAGGTGGCTTGTTCGTGTTGGGCATATTGTCCGACAACTTTCACAAGGTTTGGAATCAAGTCGGCACGGCGTTGGTATTGGTTGATAACTTCTGACCATGAGGCGTTGATTTGTTCGTCTTGTGCTTGCATGGTGTTGTAACCACAGCCTGTGAGGCTGGTAGAGCCGATAATAACTGCGGTGGCTAATACGAGATTTTTCATGCTTTTCATAATACTTCCTCAAAAATAAGTTAGTCAGCTAAGAGCTTTGCTTTTGAGGGAATTATGAGGATATCTTGGGGGCTTGTAAATTAAATTTTTGTATAGGGGTGTATGGTTTTGTATCTTTTATCAATCATTGAAAAAGCCAATGTTGTTTAACATTGGCTTTTTGTGTCGGTTTGTTGGTTGATGGGGGTATTTTTAACAAACTCCCATTATTTCCCAAACCCTTTATTTGCCAAAAACAGCCAAACGTTTTTCGATTGGTTCAAAGGCTTTTTCGCCAGCAGGGGCAACAATGCCACCAAATACCATTTGGGCAATCAGTTTATAGTCAGCATCCACGCCCCACGCTTGGGCAACAGGTTGCTCGACTAGGTTGCTGTAATGTTGTAAGTTTGCACCGATATTTAGTGAAGCCAACGCATTCCAAATCACGTATTGGTGCATGGCGTTGCTGTGTTCTGCCCAAATTGGGAAGTTGTCGGCATACGCTGAGAAGTTTTCTTGTAAGCCTTTGATAACTTTGGTATCTTCGTAGAACAAAATCGTGCCTGCCCCTGCTTTAAACATTGCCATTTTGTCGGCAGTGGCTTTAAATTTTTCTTCGTCATTGACCATATTACGCAAGATATCGCTGGTCATGTCCCACAATTTTTCGTGGTCTTGACCAAACAACACGACAATGCGAGTCGATTGTGAGTTAAATGATGATGGGGTGTGTAAAATGGCATGTTCGACCAGTTTGACCACTTCGTCATTTGATACAGGTAGTTGGTTGTTAAGGGCATAAATCGAACGGCGAGTTTCTGCAACTTGTTGTAGGGTCGATAGTGCATTTGATTGTGTCATGGTAATTCCTTGATAATTATGAAATGAGAGTTAAATTGAAATATAGATTGTGGTATAACATTAAATAATAAGGTATGGCTGGATTGACATTGATTGCATGGTGTTATCATAACGGATTGGCGGTCGAATAACCGTTTCTTTTTGTAATTATTTTTTAATAATTTATTTCAATATTAAAGTTTAAATTAAATATTTAATTGGGTTAAATTATTTATTATTGGGGTTTTTAACACAAAAACTCTTACTTTTGGATAGCAATTTATCAAATTTTATCTTTATAAGGCTTACGCAAAAATGCCATTTGTAGGTTGGGTGGAAGAATGACACCCAACATAAACCATTGAAATTGTTGGGT